>DATDLS010000172.1:0-13281 GCA_036519195.1 Occallatibacter sp.
ACTGTCTGCCCAGTCCAGCGAATTTGACCACGTCAGCGTCATATACCTTACACCCAGCGCATAATACTGGCGCAGCAGCGGAATCGAGTTCTCGATCGAATGGCCACCCTCAATCCCCATTAACGCCGCAAACTTGTGTTCCCGATGCGCTTCCTCAATGCCTTCCGGCGAGCTGACAAGCACCATCTGGTCCGGATGCTTTGCCACCTGCTGCTTGACCGAATCAATCAACTCCAGCGTGCGCCGCGCGTACTGGCCTTTGTATATGCTCGGTTCAACCCAGATCGAAAAAAACTCCGCGCCCAGGTTGCCCTTGTGAATCGTTTCCAGATTCAGATTACCGCCATTCAGCGGATCGCCCAGATCGAAGTGCTCATCCACAAAGCGCTGTGGCGTGTCAGCGTGGGTGTCAATAATAATGGCGGATTTCTCGATTTGTGCGGCAGTCATTTTCGCAGGTGCCTTCGCAGCAGGTTTGTCAGCGGTTTGGGCGCAAAGAAAGGCCGGCGTGGCCAAAAGCAGAGTGGTGGCAAGGGTGCGAACTCGCATAGGCTTTGCTTGAACATCCTCCCCTCCGTAACTAAAGGAAGGTGATTCCTATCATAGCGGCTAAGCCGCGATGAAGGATGGTTCCTGCTGCTGAGCGCTTACATCGCAGTTCACTTGGCAGGCGATCCGGGCGTGCCCCGCCCTTAGTATATGGCGCCGACTAGGTCGGCATTTTCCGAGAAGCCGCACTCGACACAAGCAAACTGCGCTTGCGTCTTGCGGTTCTCCTTGGAACTCTCTCCACATTTAGGAAAAATGATGCCGGTCTTTTGTGGTGGAACCGGGATGAACAGGCCGCCAGACCAGAGCATCTTGTACTCCAGTTGCCGTTGGAATTCTCCCCACCCCTGGTCTAAGATCGCCCGGTTGAGTCCGATTTTCTGTTTCACGTTCTTGCCGGGTTGCTCGACAGTGCCAGCCGCAGATCGGGACATATGCTCACCTGCAGGTCTTCTACAGATGTGGCTCCTACGGTTGCGGAACTGCTCGGACTGAAGATGAGAGGCATTCAAGGTACACGGCTGAGGGCAGCTCTCAGCGAGGCAAATAATAAAAGAATCGACGCCGGGGTGCGGGCAGCGAATATGGCGAAGTCAGGATGAAGGTGGCCTGTTCAGTTCACTGCAAGAGCGCCGCATGTCGTTGCGTGCGTCCGATTCAGACTATGCGGGCGCCTGATGTTACGTTCTACTGAGAGGTCGCGGTAAGCCGCCTCCCCCAGAATTATCGGGCAGAAACTAACGGGTTGAAAGCGCCAGCATCAAGCCCTGGCCGTGACAGGTGGCGAACGTGTTGACGATGGCTTTACCTCTGCAGCCAATGCGATCACAGCAGCCCCACGTTGGTCGCAGCCAGCCCTTTTTTGCACATTCGTCGCTTTTTGGAGACATGCTGTGAAACACTTTCCGACTAGCTAGAGTGAGGCTGCAATCTGGTCGACTTTGGGACTCTTAGAACATGACTTTCGTCATTTTGGCAACCCACAAAGCCACCATGAATCGGTACGTGAAGTTGCGAAAGGCGCCAACAGAAATGATCACAGAATCAATCTCACTCAGTTTGATTGAGATATTTCGTGGAATGAGAGA
The DNA here is from genome assembly GCA_036519195.1 of Occallatibacter sp. Lineage (GTDB taxonomy): Bacteria > Acidobacteriota > Terriglobia > Terriglobales > Acidobacteriaceae > Telmatobacter. The sequence continues at coordinate 1,638 of DATDLS010000172.1, forward strand.
CTTGCCCGCGAAGAATGCTGCATGGATCTCCCCAAGAAGCGCCTGATTGTGTGGCTCAATGAGCCAGATATTGGCGGTCGATGCGCCATACAGGACCGGATATAATTTGTTCCGCAAGCCTCCGATGTTGGTCCCAGGAGTAAATTTATGGCGGAGAATAAGACTAAACCCACAACCGTTAGCGTTCCGGCGTTTCTCGACGCGTGCGCTGATGAGGCGCGACTCAAAGACGCCAAGGCTCTGGCCAAACTGATGCAAAAGGTAACAGGCAATCAGCCTGCGATGTGGGGGCCGTCAATCGTCGGCTTCGACAGCTATCACTATACTTACGAGAGCGGACGCCAAGGCGATATGCTGATCGTCGGATTTTCTCCGCGAAAGGCCGCAAACGTTTTGTACGGCACAATAGGCTTTGATGGTGCTGAGGAGTTGCTGGCCAAACTTGGCAAGCACACCACCGGCAAGGGATGTCTTTACATCAAGAAGCTGGCGGATGTCGACATAAAGGTGCTTGAGACACTCCTCGAAAGGGCGGTGGCAGCAACGAGGGTGAGACACCCAAAGCGAACCTAGCCTCGCTGTTGTGCGTGCGGAGTCCGATCCCCACCCAAAAACTGGCCCGGTTTAGTGGATCCACTCTTGGGCCCAAGGAATCAGACTGTCCCAGTGAATCCCAATACCGAACTAGATAATCCTTTATATCATCGAGTTAGAGTCACACCATCCATGTCAACCCACAACGTCCTGCCAATTTATGAAGCTTCAGCGCAGGATCAGTGCCCCGCCCTGTGTCATCTCGTCTATTCACGATCGGTCCAAGGAGTGCAGACTATTATTAGCAAGAATAGGCAGCTTAAAATTTTCATGGATATTAATCAATATCGATCAATATTAGCCGCATTAAGCGGACTGAATTACCGACGATGCAGCGTCCGTATAATACATAGTTTTTAAACTCAAATGTTTTTGTATCCGTAACTATATAATGGTTTTGTTGGGACATCAATGGATGTATCGACGAAGAGCAAAACGGTTGCTTTTTGGATACGTATTAACGGTAGCATTCCACCATGATCATGACATGCTCCGTATTGGAGCCCATTCGGACTTTTGTTCGGATATCTCTCTCAAGCGAAAGCCGCCGGAGTGCACCCCTTCAAGCTCTCCCGTGCCAGGAATCGTCCAAAAAGACCGTTCGCGGTCTGGCTGTTCGTCGCCCTCCGAGGCTCGACGCGAAAAATCAATGGAGAGGCCCGCTCTCGAAAGATCGGCCTTAGCTGTCTCCCTTGGTCTGAGCGAGCTTTCGTGCTCGTGCTTTTGGTCGGGGGCTCGGAAGCAGCCGGATTGGCTTCGAGAATCTACTGGCCACGCCCGGAGGGACTCGCTTTTCCTCATCCGGCCCGGATTTCAACCGGATCGCCCGCCCCGCACGGCTGCCCATGACGGCTAGAATTCTAGTTATCTATGGCTGAATTTACGCACCTGCATCTACACTCCGAGTACTCGCTGTTGGACGGCGCCTGTGATGTAACCAAGCTCGTCGACCGCGTCGCCACCCTCGGCCAGAAATCGGTGGCGATGACCGACCACGGCAACATCTACGGGGCCGTGCACTTTTTCGACGCGGCCAAATCCAGAGGCGTCAAGCCGATTCTCGGCTGTGAGCTTTATATCTCCAAGAAGGAAGACCACCGCGCGCCCGGCGAAGGGGATGAAAACAACCACCTGCTGGTGCTGGCCCAGAATGAGGAAGGCTACCGGAACCTCATTCGCATCACCTCCGAGGCTTCTCTGCATGGCTTTTATCGCAAGCCGCGCGTCAGCAAGCGGTACCTTGCCGAGCATTCCGAGGGCTTGATCGGCTTCTCCGGATGCCTTAGCGGCGAACTGTGCGAAGAACTGGTCGCCGGCCGCTATGAGAAGGCCAAAAGCGTCGCCCAGCAGTATGAAGACATCTTCGGCAAAGGCAATTTCTATCTGGAGATTCAGGACCAGGGCCTTGAAGACGAAAAGAAGATCCACGAAGCGTTGTTTCGCCTGGAGCGCGAACTCAACATTCCGCTCGTTGCAACCAACGACTCACATTACCTTTGCGGCGAAGACAGCCACGCGCACGATGTAATGCTCTGCGTGCAAACCGGCGCCAAGGTGCATGACAAGGAGCGCTTCCGCTTCGACAGCGACCAGTTCTTCGTAAAAAGTGCAGACGAAATGGCAGCCGTGTTCAAGGACGCGCCATCGGTCCTCGCGCGTACCCAGGAGATCGCCGAGCGCTGCAATCTGAAACTGGCCAAGGTCGACAATCCATTTCCGGAATTCGCCGTACCCGTGGGACATACCATCGACAGCTACTTTGAACAGGTGTGCCGTGAAGGCTTCAAGAAGCGCCTCGATACCGCCGTGCGCACGCTTGAGGCGCGCGGCTTGCTGCGTTTCCCGGTCGAAAACTATCAGGCGCGTCTCGATTACGAGATCGGCGTCATCAAGCAGATGAAGTACTCCGGCTACTTTCTGATCGTGTGGGATTTCATCAAGTACGCGCGCGATCATGGAATTCCTGTTGGCCCAGGCCGCGGCTCTGCCGCCGGCTCGCTGGTGGCTTACTGCATGGAGATCATCAACATTGATCCCCTGCAGAATGGCTTGCTCTTCGAGCGCTTCCTGAATCCGGAGCGTGTTTCCATGCCTGACGTCGACGTCGACTTCTGCCAGAACCGCCGCGGTGAAGTCATCGAATATGTGACGCGCAAGTATGGCCGGGAGCAGGTCGCGCAGATCATTACCTTCAACACCATGGCTGCCAAGGCCGCCATCAAGGATTGCGGCCGCGCCCTCGACATGCCCTACGGCGATGTCGACCGCATCGCCAAGCTGGTTCCCGCAACCGTGGGCATGACGCTCGACAAGGCGCTCGAAGACGTCCCCGATCTGCTGAAAGCGTACGAAAATGACTCGGTCATTCGCGAACTGCTGGATACGGCCAAAAAGCTTGAGGGTCTGGTCCGCGGATCGGGGGTACATGCCTCGGCTGTAGTGATTGCGCCGCGCCCGCTCACCGAATTGGTGCCCGTTAACAAGACCAAGAACGATGAAATCGTCACCGCCTATGACATGAAGTCGGTTGAAAAGCTGGGCCTGCTGAAGATGGACTTCCTCGGCCTGACGACACTCACCGTCATCGACGATTGCCTGAAGCTGATCGAGCAAACCCGCGGCCAAAAGCTGGATATCGATTCAATTCCCACCGATGATGAGGATACCTATAAGAAAGTCTTCCATTCTGCACTGACTTCCGGAGTCTTTCAGTTTGAATCAAGCGGCATGCGCGATATGCTGCGTCGATATAAACCGGATCGCCTGGAAGACTTGACCGCACTGACTGCTCTTTATCGCCCCGGCCCCATCCAGGGTGGCATGACCGATGACTTCATCGAGCGCAAATGGGGTCGCCGCAAGGTGGAATATATGCTCCCGGAAATGGAGCCCATGCTCAAGGAAACGCTGGGCGTCATCGTCTACCAGGAGCAGGTGATGCAGATCGCCAACGTGCTCGCCAGTTACTCGCTCGGAGAAGCGGATCTGCTGCGTCGCGCCATGGGCAAAAAGGATCCCAAGGAGATGGCCAAGCAGCGCGACCGCTTCATGAGCGGTGCCGCAGCCATGGGACATCCCAAAGGCACGGCCGGTGAAGTCTTCGATCAGATGGAGAAGTTTGCCGGTTACGGATTTAATAAGTCGCACTCGGCAGCCTATGGCTTGGTGAGTTATCAAACCGCCTACTTGAAGACCCATTATCCGGTTGAATTTATGGCCGCACTGCTGACTTCGGAAACATCCAAACCGGAGAATGTTGTCAAGTATATCGGTGAATGCAAGGAAATGGGCATTCGCGTAGAACCGCCCGATGTTCAGGTATCCGGTGCGCAGTTTACTCCGCATGTTTCCCCGGAGGGCGAGTCAATCCGTTTCGGCCTGGCCGCCGTCAAAAACGTGGGCGGCAACGCGATCGAGTCCATCATGAAGGCACGCACGGACGCAGGCGGGCGCTTCAGGAGCTTGTGGGAGTTTTGCGAAAAAGTTGACCTGCGCGTGATGAACAAACGCGTGATCGAGTCGCTGATCAAATCCGGCGCTCTTGATTCGTTGGGCTCGCGCGCAGCCCTGTATAAATCTGTCGACAAAGCGATGGAACGGGCGCAGAAGGCTCAGAAAGACGCCGCTGCCGGGCAGCACGGGCTCTTTGGGCTGTTCAACGAATTGCCAACCCCGGGTCGCGACGCCGATGATCTGCCCCGCATTGCCGATTGGGAAGAGGGCGAGCGCCTCGCCAATGAAAAAGAAGTGCTCGGCTTCTTTGTCTCCGGCCATCCTCTGGATAAATATGCCGAGAAGCTGCGCAATCTGTCCGGCGTAATTTCAACCGCCGAGGCCCTTGAGCGTAAGCCCCCGGAGAAGCGCTGGGGCTCGCAGGCAGATCCGGCCGACGAAATCCAGGTCGCCGGAATGATTCTTGGGCTCAAAGTGCAGAAGACCAAGCGCGACCAGAAACTCTACGCGCAGGGAGCGCTCGAAGATGCGACGGGAAAGATTGAGCTGGTGTGCTTTCCGCGCGACTACGAGCGGCTTGCTGGGCAATTGAAGATCGAGGCTCCTGTGCTGGTGCGGGGGACGCTTACCGGCGACGAGGATTCTGCGCCGAAAATTTCGGTCAGTTCGATCCTCGCTCTGGAAGAGGTGCAGGTGAAGCTCCCGCAGGGGGTTCGTATCCGCGTCAACCTTGATCGAGCAAGCGAAGAGATGTTTGTCGGCCTGCGCAGCGCAGCCGATGCGGCTCCGGGCCCCGGAAAAGTCATGCTGCATCTGGAAAAGAAGGGCGAATACGCGGTGATTCTTGAGCCGGAGGGAATGAGTGTCGCGGCCGATCGCGGCTGGGTGGAGCGCATCGAGGAACTGATGGGCAAGGGAACCGTGCAGGCGGTGTGATCGGAAATGACGATTGATTGTTCCGCGATAAATTTGGGCAGTCGATGGACGAGGCGCAGGTTTCTCAACGCGACAGCAGCCTCGGCCGCGTCTGTGGTGCTCGCCGGGACGGATCGGGCTCGATCCGGTGCCATTGAACCGCCAACTGGTTTGCAAGGAAGATTCATCACCCATGTCTCGGTCGTGCGCGTAAATCAGATTGAAGTCACGCCGACCCGCTCCATTGGCGAAGACGAAGCCCTGGACAACCGTCCCGAACGCATTCGCTCGCGGCGTGAAGCCTTCGCGCGCGGCTGGCAGGGCGGCAGCATGAGCTGGGCCGTCAGTTGGCTGGCGCTCAAAGACGACCGGCAGCAGTATAAAGATGCGCGCCGCCTGCTCGCCTCTTACCACGACAAATACGGCGATGAGATCACCTTCATCCCCGGCGGTTATTTCGCGCCCATGTATAACAGGCGCGAGCAGACCCGGCAGACCATCCACGATTCGCTCCAGATGATCTCTCAATTGGTGGGCGGTGGCTATCGGCCGCAATCGCTGGTGGCCGGATTTCTGGACGAGGAAAACCAGCGGGACCTGGCCAACGACGAGGGCATTCACGTTTGCCAGGGTCAGATCTGGAGCCAGCACGGCATCGACAACGGAGATGGCGATGGAGGCATCTGCTATCCCTACTATCCCAGCCGTGAGCACTATCTGAAACCTGCGCAGGGTGCGGCCGATTTTATCGATTGCGTCTGCCTGGATGGTTGGACCTCGGACTTTCTCTCTGCGCGTCGCGAAGGATTTCAAGGCGGATTCAACAGCCGCATGGGCGTGGGCCCCATTGAAACTGTCGGCAACCTGGGCACGGAATTGGGCCGCAAAGAGATGATGGCCACGACCGCCATGCATTTTGATCACGGCCATGCACTGAATGGATTCGGATTTGTGACCGGAATCTGGGAAACGTCTCTGGGCCACGACGACGATCTTTCATGGTGGCTCGGAGCCGTTCGTGACAGGTGGCCCGACACCAAGGTCATCACAGAAGGCGCATTCGGATTGGAGTGGCGCAAGCACACGCCCAGCAACGCCGGGCTGAATTATCGCTTCGTCGCCAGAGGAACCGGTGCGCCCGGTTCAGAGCCGGAGCTGGAGATTCAGTGGTTCATGAATCAGCAGTTCCGGCTGGGCATGCTGCGTAATTGGACTCAAGACAGCCCGCCGATGGTGATTGATTTCACGCGTTACGATCTCGCGGCCCGCGAGCCCACATCGCTCCAACGCGAGTGGAGCCTGATGAACGTGCTCAATCAGAAGGGCACCCGGCCCCAGGACAAACCGATCGGTCTAGGCCAGCTCAGTGGGGAAGATCGGGAGCGCATTTTTGCGCGCTATCCGGAGTTGAAACGCCTGGCCTGACCGCCTTGCCCCGGAAAGGCTCGCAGAACCATTGCCCGGCGGCCACACTCAAGATTGAGAGAGCACGGCTGCCCAGCGGTGTATGCCTTCGGCCGTGAGGGGCCTGCCTTCGGCTTCGATCGTGGCCAGCTGAATGGCAAAGTTGCCGGTCGTCGAGCTCTCCGGCTGGCCGATCTCAACGGGACGATGGGTGCGCCTTTCTGTCAGCTCCGTAAGCAGCTGATTGCGGCTTGCCCCCCCGAGGATGTGAATACGATCCAGTTTGCGGCCAAGCAGACTCTCAAGATTGTTGAGCGCCAGCGCATAGCGGTCTGCAAGGCTCTCAAAGATAACGCGGGCAAATACCGGCTCATTGCCGGGCACGTCCGGAATCTGAGCCTGGCGCCTGTGCCCCAGCTGCTGATTGATGCGCTCCGGCATACCGGAGTCGAGCAGCAGCGGCTTGGCATCCACATCAATCGTCCCCGGAAAACGGGAAACCATCGCCTGAGCAACCAGCTCTTCCACCTGCCATGGGCGGCCCTTCGCGCTCCAGCCTTCCATGCATTGCTTCAGCAGCCACATACCGTTAATGAGGGAGTGAAAGCAGAGCCCTCCGCCCGCCGCGCCAAGGTTGGTATAGCTAGCCTGGAATGCCTGATAGGAAACGACCGGCCCATCAATCACCGTTCCCACCAGCGACCAGGTGCCGGAACAGATGTAGAGGGTTGAGCCAAGGTTGGAAGCAATGCCGGCAATCGCCGAGGCAGTGTCGTGGCACGCCGGCGCGATCAGCTGCGTATGCCGAAACGCATTGAGCTCCGCAAGTGGCCCTCGGAGCCTGCCCAAAATCGTGCCCGCAGGCACGATCGGTGGCGCGGCATCGAGGGAAAGACCGAGCAGCTTGAAAAGATCTGCGTCCCAATTGCCTGTTTCCAGATTCACAAGTCCGGTGTGCGTGGCGTTGGTGTGTTCGCCCACGCGCCGGCCGCCCAGCCAATAGAGAACATACTCGGGCAGCATCACCCATGGCGCGCGATCATCGATGCCAGCTTCGCGATCGGCGATCAACTGATAGAGGGTGTTGATGCGGTGCGGCAGAGCCCCGGTACGCGCGTAAAGCAGCTCGGGCGAGATCAGTTTATCGGCAGCTTTTTTTGCCGCTTCCGTGCGCTCGTCACGATAGCAGAACGGGGCCCGCAGCAGAAGTCCATCCGCGCCCAGTCGCACATAGTCAACCGACCAGCTATCGACGGCGATCGACGCGATACCTTCCGGAGCCGCCTGTGCGGCTTTCCTCAAGCCCTCTTCAATGCCCGCCAGCAGGGTTTCGAGCGGCCAGATCATCTCTCCGTCCTGATGAACCGGCCCGTTGGGAATGCGAAGAATCACTTCAATCTGCGGTCGGCCGTCGATCCAACGTAGCAGCGAGACACGGCAGCTTTCAGCGCCCAGGTCAATGGCAATCAGTGCGGGTTGCGGCATAGCGGCAGCTCGGTCCCTCGTGCAGTTTAGCGCAGGAATGCCTCGGTCAAACCGCCATCCACCGGGATCAGGTGGCCGGTCGTGCAGCGGGAGCGCGGGCTTGCCAAAAAGAGAATGGCTTCGGCGCAATCGGCCGGATCAATGGGCTGATGGGTGAGCGTACGCTTGGCATAGTAGCCCGCCAGCAAGTTGCGCAACTGATCATCGGACTGCCCATCGTCAAATGGGATGTTGTATTTGCTCAGCGATGCGTGCACGCGGTCGCGGGGAAACATCGTGGACCCTTTCACCACGGTCGCCGGGCTGATACCGTTGACGCGCACCTGCGGTGCAAGCCGAACAGCAAGTTCGCGCACCAGATGCGAAACCGCGGCCTTGCTCACGTCGTAAGCCTCTGACCCGCGCTTGGAGACAACCGCATTGGCTGAACTGGTCAACACAATGGCCGCATCGAGCCCTTGCTCGTCGAAAATCTTTTGGGCTTCGTCGGAAAGCAGATAATTCGCCGTCACGTTGACGTCCAGCGTGGTGGCCCACATCGCATCGGCAACCACGCCATCGGGCGAAGAAGGAAACAGCGCCGCAGTGTTGATCACAATGTCCAGGCCGCCGAAGGCCCGAACGGTGGCCTGAATGGCCTTGCTGATCGCTTCGCGGCTGCAAATGTCGACCTCAGTCAGGGCCGTGAATTCAGTTTGCGTGACCAGCTTCAGTTCCTCGATAACCCGTGCCGCTGATGTTACATCGCGATCGGCAACCATCACGTGTGCGCCGCGTTGAGCGGCCAGCAGAGCCACTTGACGGCCAATTCCGCTGCCAGCCCCGACCACCAGCGCGATCTGTCGGCTCAGCTCCTTCTCCGCGGGCTGGCGGCGAATCTTCGCCTCTTCCATCGCCCAGTATTCAATGCGGAAGGCCTCAATCGCCGGCAGCGCCACGTAATTGGTAAACACCTTAAAGCTTGCCGGATCATTGGCCGGTCCGCACTGCGGCAGAGTTCCCCTCACTTCCCCTTCCGCCAGCAGGCTTGCGCCTTCCATTACGTGGATCGCGTTCGTATAGAATTCGCCTGTGATGCGTGCTTCGGTCCTGTTTTTGCCGAAGCTGAACATACCCAGCCCTTGAATAAGAACCACCGTAGGGCTGGTGTCGCGCAAGGGGGGCGAATCGGGCGTGGCGAACGAGTGGTAGTAGTCGCGATACTGTTGCCGGTATTGATTAAGCGATTGCGCGATCTGCTGTTTGAGCGCCGGCACATCTGATCCGGCCGGCCAGGGAATAAACAGCGGTCGAATTTTGGTGCGAATGAAGTGGTCTGGACAGCTGGTGCCCAGGAACGCGAGCTCTTTGGCATCGGTCGCGTTCACGAATTCGAGCACGTCGGGCGCATCGGTAAAGCTCGAAATCCAGCGATTCTGAATGCTCAAGCGCCCGCGCAGAAAGGGAGCAATCTCAACAGCAAGCTGGGCGCGGCCCTCGCGCGCTTTGACCGATTGGCCGCCAAAACGCGCGGTGCCTTTTTGGCTTCCATGCCGCTCAATAAACTGCCCAATCTGGTCAATGATGGTGAGAGTATTCAAGTAGCATGCGCGCTGCGTCTCGCCCCAGGTAAACAGTCCATGCCCGCCAAGCACGATCCCATCGCATCCCGGATGATCGAGAACCGCCTGGCGCATCATCAGACCCAGTTCAAATCCCGGCCGTTGCCAGGGAACCCACACCAGCGAGTGGTGGAACTCGGTGTTGAACTCTTGCATCTTGGCTTTGCCGTTGGCTGCAGCCGCCAGCGCAATTGCCCAATCCGGATGAAGATGATCCACATGCGGGAAGGGAAGAAATCCGTGCAGCGGCGTATCGATCGAAGCCGCCACGGGATTGTTGCGGAAGGCAGCAATGGCATACATCGGCACCATGTCGTCTTCCGTGTCCACGCCCTTGTAACTGCGCTCGAGCGAAAGCAGCTTGTGCTGGTAGAGGGTGGCAAAGCCTGCGCGCTTGATGCTGCCCAGATCGCCACCCGAGCCTTTCACCCACAGCACTTCCACCGGCTCGCCGGTAAGCGGATCCGTCTCCATGATTTTGGAGCTGGTATTACCCCCGGCAAAGTTGGTAATGCGCAAGTCAGACCCCAGCAGGTTGCTTCGATAGCGAAGCAGTTCGGGCTCATCGAGCGTCGCGACGACCACCGGGTTCCAGCGGTCTACAAGAAACTTCAGGACGGCGGTAACATGTGAGGCTTGAGTCATATAAACCACTTTGCAGAGATTTGATTTCTCCTGTTACAGGATAACGCGCTGAGCCGCATGCGGAGTCACTCTAGCGGCAACTTCTCTACCGCCGAAACCCTTCCCATACCCATGGACAAAACTCCGGCTGATCTGGGAGGGATGACCAAGTCGCTCACCGAACCGTAGAGAGAGCGATTGACGCCGCGGAGTCGCACCGTAGAGATCCAGTAGCACACGCAGCCGGGTTTGCACGCGGCAGGGGTGGCCGGGCCTTTTTGTGGGCTCTACACCCCAAATGCGCTCGATGCGCCGCCTGAAGGCGTGTCTTGACGTTGGATCAGAACGACCATCCATGCTTTGCTCGATTCCTCACGGGGAGAGCGAAGGTGAGATGGCCGCCCTTGCGTGCCGGCACAACGGCCACACGACAGGTCGGACGTTCCGACATCCCTAATCCTCGACAGGCAATGGCATACGCCGCGCCCTGATGAGTCGAAATTCCTTTGGATCGGGGCGCAGGTTTACCGCCCCGATCACGGAAGTGTAAGCCGGGTTGACGCGACGCGGCTCGCGTACACTGTCGGCAACCATGCACGTACCCATCGGACACAACGAGAAGGACGGCTTCGGTCCCCGGTCTGGCTAGACCGATTTCTCCCCAATCAGGTCATACTGCCTGGATCTTCAAAAGGCCGCGCCCAGAGGCGGCTCGGGGCTGGTGAACGCGCGGCTAGGTCTCCGTTTGCGAATTCAGCGTTTCCGATGAAACGGCCCTGTGCCGCACGTAGTTGTACGGGGGCACCGTGTAGCCGCGCAGCAGGGAAATGCCAAGCTGGATCAAGCGCGGGCCGTAGGTTTCGGCTTGATGGCAGATCGATCCAATCAACGCGCTCTTGCCGGTGCGCATCTCATCAAGAGCCTCTGGAATGCAGTCCTGGCCCACAATCGCGAAGTCCGCTTCGCGCCCCGCATGCCGCGCCGCGTCCAGAACACCCAGCGCGCTTGAATCCGTAGCCGCGGCCACCAGGATTCGCTCGCCGGTAGGCCGCCCGCGAAGAAACTCAGCCATCGCCAGTTGGCTCGGCTGGCGCATGCCGCGCCCTTCCAGCCGAAGGAAGCAATCGGCGGCAATTCCGCTCAGTCGTTGGCGCACTCCGTCAAACGCTCCGGTAATGCGGCTCTCGACAAAGCTGCCTGCCTCCGCGAAACCTACGCCCACGACCAGGTCGGATTTGCCCTTCCACTTGCGCAGCGCATGCAGGGCAAGCAGCGTCCCGGCTTCAATGCCGCACTCGAAATTGTCCACGCCGAAATAGGTAGCGTTGGGATGCGGAACGTCGATGGCAATCAGCGGAATATCCGCCTTCTTGAAGATATGCGCTACACGCGGCGCCGCCGCTTCTTCCACCTGAAACTCGAGCGCCAGGTCAACGTGCCTGGCCACCAGTTCCTCCGCATTGCGAATGGCAACCTCGGCGTCAAACTGGTTATCCAGCACAATCAGCTCCACGCCGGAAGCCGCCGCCGCCGCAGTCACACTGTGCGCCACGGCAACGGAAAACGGC
>DATDLS010000173.1:0-15630 GCA_036519195.1 Occallatibacter sp.
TGACTGAACGGAGCTGGGCGTATCAGCAAATCGGAAGAATGCGGAAAAAGCTGGTGTAAATGTCTGGTCGATGCGGATGCTCGATGAATCGATCTTCCCGGGCACCGTATATCCCTGGAAGAACTCTGCGAGGTTCGGGGCTTGCGGAGTACCGTAGTCAATTCCACCAGGGGTTGGCAGAGGAAAGGCATTCAATAACGGTTGCAACACTGCGGGGGCCTGCTCCCGCAGATAGAGGTCAGGAACGTAGTGGACCGAAGCCGCGACCGGTTCCACCAATCGAAGCCCTTCATAGGATCCGAAGAAAAAGGTTTTGCCTTTTCCCTGATACAAACGTGGAATCGATACAGGCCCACCTACTGTGCCGCCGAAGTCGTTTTGATGAATTTCGTTTTTTGGCTGACCCAATTCGTCGTTGAACCAGTCGTTCGCGTCGAGGGATCCGTTCCTGAAGTAGTCGAAGGCGCTGCCGTGGAATGTATTCGTTCCCGAGCGAGTCAGGAAGCTTAGCTGACCTCCGGGCGAACGACCGTACTCCGCGGAGTAGGAGGAGCTTTCAACACGGAACTCCTGAAGATCATCGACGGAGAGCAGGCTTTGGGTTGTACCTAAGGCAGACGTTGCGGCCACGGTTCCGGTTGCGCCATAACTTGCACCGTTTGTGGTAGCGCCAGCGCTAACATTTGCAGAAACGCCATCAACCATGTAGTAATTGCTTTCCGTTCTTTGGCCATTCATGCTGAAGTCTCCATTGCTGCCGGCTGACGTATATTGGGTCTGGGGACTTGCGGTTACAACTCCCGGTGTCATCGAAATTAAGTCTTGGAAGCTGTTTCCATTGAGCGGAATGTTGGCGACAAACTGCCGTTCGATCACCGTACTGACGGAGCCGTCCGTCGTATTGATCGTCGCCCCGCTGCCATCCACTGTGATATTTTGACTCGCCGAGCCAACCTTAAGAACGAGCTGAAGATGTTTGCTGTCTCCGACATTCAAAAGAATGGCGCCAACCGTAACATCTGAGAAGCCGCCCCTCGAGACTGTGAGGGCATAGTGTCCAGGTTTCAAGAATGGAAAGATTGCGCTTCCCGTCTTGCTGCTCACCGATTGCTGTTCCTGATTGGTGTCGTTGTTACGCAGGACTGCTTTGGCATCGGGAATGAACGCGCCGGAGGTGTCCGACACAGTGATGGATAGACTGGCGGAACTTGCGTCGGCAAAGGATACGCTGGGAGCACTCCAGCACAGCACGACGGCCAACATCCAGGGAGTAAATTTGCGGAAAAACTTTCGAATGGAATGCATAGGTCTCCTGAGGCTTTCACAGCCGCAACTGAAGAGTGCTATTCGCTACTGCTTGACCTCAGCTCTGTCGGACCGGTAGAGGCGCTCAATAGTCTCGCGAAGCGTCGTCTCTTCGGTTTCGACTTCAGATGTCAATTGCGTAACGTCAGCAAGGTGAATGTTTGCGGGGAGTCCGGAAGAAGAGAGCGTAAAACCGGCCGTGAGCAGACGGTCCAACTGGTCAGTGTTGTGGTTGAGAAGAACGGTGGCTCGGCCCAGTTGGTCTGCATTGCTAAACGGTGAAACTGAGGCCGAAGACGCAGGCAGTGGCGCGTCGAGGCCGTGTTGTATATGGTTAAGGTCGGAGCGGAGGAAGGCGCTTTGTTGTTCGTAGCTCTGGAGATGTTTGTCGAGGAGTGTCAACCAGAGCATCCGGTCTTGAGGTGTCATCTGTCGAAGTTCGTCAGGCGTAAAATCAGTGGCCGCGATTTGACAGAGCGACCAGGCTTCGCGATGGAGTTGAGCACCCCGTTGAGCGATACTGTTCGCAATTGCTCGAACGCGGTCATCGAGGGACTCTCCTGAGAATCCTTCCACTGTCAGCCCGGCGCGAAGCTCGGAGTCAAACGGAATTCGCTGCGTCTCAACATCGACGGGTGCGAACGATTCAACACGGATCGGACGCGATGGGGCTGGTGCGGTCGTGGGCTCATCACTTGCGTGTAGGGCCAGTTGCAATTCATCGCCGTTGTCGAGTGTTTTGAAGATGTGCTCGATCGAGGATTTCTGGGCCGAAGTCGGAAGGACACCATTCAATTCGATAGTTCCATCCGGCTTCCGCTCCAGATTGACGATTTGCTCTACATTCGGGCCGAGATTGTCGAGCAATTCGAGCGCTTCGAGTGCCAGGTGAGCTGAGCTTCCCCCCTTACTGAGTTTGGTGCGCGGGCCCCCGAGGCCGCCTTCAAATGTGGATGGATTCGGATCGAAGTCACTATCGAGCACTTTGTCAGCAGGCAGAATTTCGTACCTCAATTCCTGAAAGCGGTACTCCCACGTCCTATTTCCGTCGTGCAAACGGAAAGTCTCACGAACTGCGTGCATCGAATCGGCAGAGAGCACGAGGTCAGCTGACACAAGACCCGTGCGCCGGCCGGTGGTGTAAGGGCTGTCATATTTAATATCGAATGTGCTCGCGTCACGTCGGGCCTTCAAGTTCTTCGAGTCGACACTAAAGTCGCCAAAATCATCTGCTTCGGGAACATGCGACCATGCGGAGGAAAGCGTGAGAGGAACAGGTACGCCTGAAGGATGTTGAATACCCGTTTTCGTCGCGTACGCAGTCACCTTTCCTGCAGCATTTGTCCACTGCCCTGCAACGAGCTTTCCGCCGGAATTGAGGTAGCGTGCTGCGCTGCGCCGGGGCGAGTTGCTGCGTAGGCTGTCAACCATACCCGATTCGATGACCCGGCCATCTTGTGAGCGAATCTCAAGGGAGAAGGTTCGATGGGCAGCGCCACCATGCGGAATCTCGTTGTTTGCTCTGCGCTGAGATTCGGCGAGCAGCTGAGCCGCCTGCGGTTCAACTGGAGATTGGCGCCTGGATTGGCTGCCCCAGAACGCACCGAGCGCCAAAAGAGCAATAACGCCGGAGGCGGCAATGACACTCAGAGCCCAACTGAAATCGATGCTAGGAAGCCATGGAGAGAAAATGGATTTCAGCTGTCCGATCAGCCGCGGTTTTGGGCTTGGCGGTGCTGCTTGCTGAAGATCAAGGAAGACCTGCGAGTGCAGTTCGCGCTCGTGGGCCCATTCTTCGTTCATTGCCTCCAGGATTGGGTCGTAATAGCTGACTTCGACGATGGGGGTGCCGCTGCCAAGATTGAGTTCGAGAGAGAGCGTCCGGCCGTCACTGAGCAAGGCTTCGGTCTGAATGTCGAAGCACTCCGTGACGTCGTAGTTTTCAATTTCGAGACACAGCAGACGCAGTTTCTGTTCGCTCCTTACTTCGATGAAAGCTGGCAAGGACGGGTACTTCAGCTTCATCTGAAAGCGGCTTGTAGCGGACGTAATCTGCTGGGCGCTGTGCACTTCACCATCGATTACCAGTTCCAAGTTTTTGGGGCGGTGCTCATAAACATCCCGCGCTTTCTTACGCAGCCAGATCATGGCTTCTTGTTTCGAACCTGAAGACGAGCGCGTTGACTTGCCATCCTTTGGAACATTGAAGCCGCCGGAGAACGGCGGGGGAGGACCAAGGAGTCGGAGCACGTGATGAGCCTCTTCGAGACATGCGCTGCAGCTCGCAAGATGGGCGACGTCTTCTATCGTCAGTTGTTCTTTGGAGTCGGAAGCGTAGATCTTCTCAAGACGGCCTGGGGCAAAACAGAAGCCTTCCGGCTCTGCGAAGATGCGCCAGCTCAGTTCGGCGAACAAGGCGGACGGTGAGTCTGGAAGCTGGCACCGTGACAACGGCGTGGAAGAACGGCCATTGCCCCCCAGGAAGTGAAGCGACTCCGGCCGGGTCAGAAACGCTTTTGCTTCCAGGCGTCCTGTCTCGGTGAGCTTGTAGACTGCGGCGCTTGAGATCTTCAGCAGCTGGACGATCTCGGACGGATAGTAGTTGAGGAAGAATCGGAAGATGAGGACACTGCCAGCCCGTGAGGTTTTGCGACGCAGGCAGCAGTACTCACAAATTCTAGCCAGATCGCTTCGAATATAGAGCAGGCTTGACCGGTCGACAGATGCGAGGGCGAACTCCACCGAGTCATAGTCCACCACCTGGAGGTTGCGAAAGGCATCATGCCTTCCACTCTCAAAGTTTGAGTGGGCCAGACGTTGGAGGGTGCGGTACAAGTATCCACGCAGGCGATCTTCGTCTTCCAGATGAATGTCGGAGGAAGCCTGCATGAATCGGACATAGCAGTCGTGAACCAGATCCTCCGCTTCCGGCCTCGCGCCGCGCGAAAGCCCGAGAGCCCGTTGGAGCAGCCACCCGTAGTGGTCGAGAAAGACTCTTTCTCGATCCGCGGCCTGCTCCACTGTTTGAATCTTGCGTGGGCTCACGATTCCTCCTTCACTCTCATCTACGGCTGGGAGCGCCATTTCTGATGTTCTCGGAAGTGTTAGGTAATCTCGCCAAACTTGACCGCACTTCTCCGCCTGCGAGCCGGCGAATCGACAGTCTTGCATGAGCGTGAATATTAGATCGGTAGGTAATAAATCAGGCAGGGGCGACCATTGTGGCGCCAGAGTGTGACGTTCAGATTTGGGCGCCGGAGTCTCGGGCAGAAGAATGATTTCTCGGCAGCCTGCGTGCGGGGAATGATTTCAGAAACGCGATGAGCCCCGATACGGAGGGAATCGGCGCGGAGAGCGATGGGGGATGGACACCGGAAGCAGCTACTGCGCCGGGGCGACGCTCGTCACCGCCAACCTGTAGCCCTGGCCTCGGACATTTTCGATCAGATCTTGGACCGTGGCCTTTTCAAACTTTTGGCGCAGGCGGTAAAGAATCGTATCCAGCGCGGATGTCTGGCGCCGCACATCTTTTCCCCATGCGATCGTCAGCAACTCTTCCGAGGTAAAGATCTTCGACGGGCTCGCCGTGAGAGCAGCCATGATCTTGGTCTGCTGCACACTCAGCTCAATGAAGGTATTGCCAACCGCGAGCTGCCGATCCTGACGGTCGAGCTTGATCTGGTCGGTCGCGACCCACCGCGTCGTCGGTGACTTAGCGCCGAGCAGCCGCTCATCTCTGCGGAAGTGTGCTTGAATGCGAGCCAGAAGGACGCGAAAGGATTCGCCTCGCTTGACGATGTATTCATCGGCTCCCGCATCGAGAGACGCAGTGACGTGGAACTCACCCGACAGGACGGAGTGGACAAGGATAGGAACATTGATGCCAGCGGCACGAAGTTGTCGCAACAGTCCGGTCCCATGAGCGGGGTTCGGGTTTCCTTTGCTTTCTTCTTTGAGGTTGAGATCAAGCATGATCAGATCAAAATGGGTCTTGTCTACCAGATCCTGGGCTGACTCAACATCGCGGGCCAGTTCAACATGGAATTTGGCCCTTTCAAGCTTTTGCTGAATTTCGAC
Organism: Occallatibacter sp.; assembly: GCA_036519195.1. GTDB lineage: Bacteria > Acidobacteriota > Terriglobia > Terriglobales > Acidobacteriaceae > Telmatobacter. The sequence continues at coordinate 5,383 of DATDLS010000173.1, forward strand.
ACTCATCCCCAACTCGTCATCAACGAGAAGTAGCGATTTCATAGCACTCCGTGACGGGGAGTCACTGTTTGAGCCTGGATGTGAGCGGGACAGCCGATGCGATGCGCATTGCCTCTAGCCGAAGCAGATCCGCGACTGGCAAAATACTACGTTTCCAGTATGTCAGTTTTGCCAGAATTTGAAACGGGTATCTACGCCGTTTTCAAAAATAATTCAACCGCCAGGCTGGAATTTTGCTGCCATGTACCAGATCCTGGTATGAACAGCCATCATCCATTCGAGATTGAGGAGTAGGACAATTGTCCCAGGACAACGGATAGACTAACGGTCGCGGTATTTTTTAGGGCGCCGACCCAGCTTTTCTGCATCAAGGATCTCTTGAATCCGGGTTCGAGGCAAAACCTCAAAACCGGCCTCCTTTTCGATCCGCTTCATTACTGTCGACGGGCGGAGTCCGAGCGCACCAAAGAGGTTGAAGATGGCCACGAGGGAAGGATTCCGTTCCCCATTTTCAATCTTCCTTATGGAAGATTGGTCATAGCCGGTGAGAAATCCCAATTGATCTCGGGACAAACCCAATAGATTCCTTCTCTTGATGATCAGTGCCCGAACAGAATCCTGCGGCGGGACCGTTTTTCGTTTACCCTCGGCCATGAAGTAAGCATGGCTGGGTAGGGACAACTGTGCTGGGACAATTGTCCCATTGGATATGCAATCGTTTCAATCAGTTACGCTTGTGCGCCGATGGTCCGGCCACCTGCAGAACGCATCTCGATTCAGGACATGGTTCAGGCTGCAGGCCTTTTTTCCTCCGCTCAACTAGGTCGCTGCGCAACGAGATGCTGGCCTCGTGCCTCCGGGCTCAGGGCGCGCTCATCGGCTTATGCGGTTTGGAAGGGCCTCTGCGGTGAACATGCCACGGACTTGCTTCAGTCTGGCGATCTCAGGTCCAAGTCCCAGCAGACGGCTGGCCACATCCATGGGGCTGGCTCCAACTTTGGCTCGTTAATATACGAACAGACGAGTACGAAGGGCTGCCGCCGTTCCACGCAGCGAGCATGAGAAGAGAATGTCAAAGAAAGGGGAGCCAAAAATCTCCGCCCCCCCCATAGTCCATTGGAGACGGCCCGAACCCAGCGCTTCACTCCCCGGAAGCCCATGAGTTTAGGTCGTCACAATGGCTAGTAGCAATTCACTTCGTCCCCGCTCGGAACGAAGTGGCGCATGGAAGTATATATACAGCGGTAGCGGCCAATTGTCCACTATTTGGCACCGCACCCTTCCCTCCTGAAAAAGTGCGACCACCCCGTTGGTGGTTCGGTGCACCCGAACATCAAGTCCTTATTAGGTACTTTGATGCGGATTGACAAAGCTGTCATTCTGGGAAGAAATCCAGCTCCGCTGAGACACGAAAATCCCGTAAAGCAAGGACCGCCAAGTTCCAGAAAGCCTATGACCCGTTTGTGGAAAGGCTCATTGCGGCACGGGAGAACACGGGATTGGCACAGTGTGAGTTCTCTAAGATGATGGATCGCTCACCGAACTTTAGGAACAAGTGCGAGAGTGGCCCGCGGAGCGTCGACATGATGGAGTTCACGAAAATGGCGCAATTTTACAGCAAACCAGTCAATCACTTCTTCGCAACCTGAAGCAACGTACCGTCTGAGACTATTTCTTGAACTTGGCAACGCGCCTACGCTTGAGGAGGCCGATGGCCAATTGCTCTTCAGAGATGAACGCGAATCCTGATTCTTCTTCAACCGTGCGCGTCATTTCCGAAGGGAAGATGCGAAGCACGCTACAGATGTTCAGTATGGCTGTGAACGACGGGTTGCGTCCGCCTCTCTCCACCCTGTTGATGTACGTGCGATCGTAGCCGGTAAGGAAACTGAGCTGTTCCTGCGTCAGCTTGAGAGCCTTACGCTTCAGTCGAAAGATCGTTCGTAGCGAATCCAGTGGAGCAATTGTGGTTTTACGATTTTGAGCCATATACCCAAAATCATGTCTGGGTGTAGCCAATTGGTCAGTGGCCAATTGGCTACTTTATTGAGCCCAAAAGCAATTCTCTGTCGATTCTTAATTCGGACGCAGTCAAGACACCAATCCCGCGATGCGCTTGCTTCCCTTTGCATGTGCCTGAATACCCGAGTGAAGATTTTTACCGCGGCGTCCCGAAGGGCAAATCTTACACGCCCGTGAGTAACCATCATCGAATATGTGCACGGCCTCAACTTGAAGTCCGAACTGGCGGAGCAGGGTTCAGAGGCTATCGCACTTGAGACGGCCGTCATCGACAGAAAGAATTGTTTTCATGGTGTATTAGCTCTCAGATGTTTGAACCTTCTCCGTCTTCTTGGGGTAATTGAGTACTTTGTTTTATGTCGGGCTGGTCGCGTCGGACAAAAGGTCGCACATGTTTTTGTAATCAGTGATGGTTTTGGCTGAATGACAGATTGCCGCTAGGAACTAGCTTGTCTCATCAAGCTCGCCGGTGACCGGCCACGCGAATTATCCAACCAGAAGGATTGGGAAACCTGATGCCCCTTCGACATTGTCCCGGCTTGCATCGACTCCAGGCCGCCAACTCAGACGCAATGCTCTTTTGCGGTATTCGAACTTCACTTCTTCGCCAGCCCCAGTGCTTCGACCGTCGCCGGATCGGGTTGCGCTGGCTGGTCGTTTTGTCTCACAACGACTCCAAAATTGCCATGATAATCCCACATGGCCCAGCCGATTGCATCTGCCTCAAGCGCCGTTCTCACATCGTGGATCCACGCATTGCGCGAGGCGGGCTGGGTCACCTCGCGCAACGCCCCGAATTCGTTGCAGATGAGCGGAACGTTATTGGACTTGCCCCACGCCGCAGCTTCGTCGATCAGCAGGCGGATGCGATGCGCATCCCAATGATCGAGCCAGTAAAGCTCTAATTCATAACGGTTGGCCGGATCGGGAATCTCCTTCACCAGCGCCTCCATGCTGCTTTCCGTAGCGGGGTAAGGAATGCCGTGTTCATAGCTCCACCAGGTTTGCCCCCAACTTGCTCCCTGATGAGTAAAGGTATGCGGATCGTAGAAATGGAAGTTGTAAATTACATTGCCGTCAGGCAGTGGGTGCTGGCTGAGCAGGTCCACAATGTCAGAGTAATTTGGCCCCGTGGCGATGATGGTGTTACGCGGCGCGACTTCCCGGATGGCTGCAGCCACGCGAGCCTGGATGCCAGCCCAGCGATCGGGGTCCTTTTCCTCTGGCTCATTCATAATTTCGAAGAAAACTTTTTCTGGATCGCGCATTGCGTAATGGGCTGCAAGCTTACGCCAGAGCATCGTCAAGCGATCCACCGCATCGTTACTGGTCCTTAAGTGAATCTTGTAGGGCTCCTCGGGATGCAGGTCCACTTGCACCGCCAGGCCGTCTGCCAGGATCGTGTCCAGCGCGCGGTCCAGCCGGCCGGTGAAATCAGCATTGAGGCCATCTTTGCCTAGCGGCGCCTGTTCGAGTGGTGTGGCGTCGATGCTCAAGCGCACATTGTCAAAACCCATGCGGGCAATGAGCGCAATATCATCCGCGTCGGTTTCTGTGTCCGTATGATGGGCAGAGTAGTCGTTGGCTGATTGCGAAAACCAGTGTGAGACGTTGATGCCTCGCTTCAGATGGCGCGCCCGGGCAAAGGCAATCTGTGTTTCGGCAGTACGATCCAGGGTCCGGCCGAATGCCGGGACGAGGAACGCAAGAGTGAGAAAGAGTGCAACTTTACGGCAAAGAACGCGCATAGTGGGAGCTCCCAGAACAGGAAATTTGAATGTGGCAACAATTGCATGCGGAGCACACGGCCCTGACCGGGATGCATCGCTTGCATCGATTCCTGCGTTACACTTGCCTCAATGTGGGGCAACTCAGTTGCGGTCTTGTCCCGCGCCGCCTTGTCCCCTTCGGGGCCCGCTTCCGCCTCACCCGGTCTTGGAGTTTTTTTCGGCTGGCACTGACCTCGGTAGCCCGGGTCGACGAATTCCCTGGAGCCTCTCCCCTTGATTCGCCGCTCCCAGCGCGGCCCGATCCCGGCTGTCTTCGGCTGCTTGAAAGTTCATTAGGCTGGTGCACGACGAAGCGTCGGGTTAGAAGGGAAAACGTGAGATGCACATCTCCCCTTCGTCTGGTCCACCGCTGGCTAGAAGGTCACGCGCAACGAGACCTGCTGAACTCGCGGATCATTTGCCTGGCTCGTGATCGCTCCGAAGGTACCGCCGTCGTTCTGAAACGTGCTGTACTCTCCATTCGTGAAAGTCCCCGGTGAGGTGTTCGGCCCCGAGTACTGGACATGGTTGAAGAGATTGAATGACTCCCAACGCACCCTCAGATCTGCGCCCTCACGGAAGCGGAGCGGAATGCTCTTATCCACGGCAAAGTTGAAGTTGTTGGTTCCCGGCGCCGTTATCCCGCTGAGCACGCGCGGAGCTGAACCGTCGGTATACGGACCCGGCTGGGAAAACACGCCTGGATCCTGGAAATAGTCCCCGTTTACGACGCCGCCGACCTCGATTCCCTGAACGCCGGCGCTTTTCTTGAGTTGACCGTTCAGGTTTGGACGGCTGTTGTATCCGGGAAGGGTGGCCTGTCCACCGCCGCCAATGGTCAGCGCCTGACCACTATCCCATCGATAGCTGCCGTTGGTCTGCCAATGGCCGAAAATGTCGTCGAGCAGGTTGCTGTTCGTGCTCCAGTGCAAGCCCTTGCCGAACGGCAACTGATAGATAAAGGTGGCCTGCGCAATCTGACCAAGGTTATACGCGGAGAGCGAATATTCCGCCGCGATATCGTTCGGATCCTGGACTCCGAAGTCATTGTTGGGAGTGACATAAAAGTTGGAACCCAGGCTTGACCCGTTATCAAAGCTCTGCTGCGCCGTGTAGGTAACCAGGAACTGCAGTCCCTGAGACATCTGCCTTGATGCGCGCACAATCAAGCCGTGGTAGTTTGACCTTGCGATCGGCGGATCGACGTTTTGTATGCCGCCATCTCCAAAGAGTCCGTTTGAATACTGCGGGTAGGGCGAAAGGGCATTCCAGGTCGTAATCTGTCCGCTGGTCGGGGTTTCGCCCAGAGGATTCGTAAAGTTAGCAACTCCGACTGCCAGCGTCGCATTCGCAACTGCTGTATTCAGCGGGGCTAGACCGCCCGTCGCACCAATGTTGATCGTCGAACTGTATACGGATGGATTGGCACGGTAAGCCGCTGCGACCGACGCTGGTATGTGACTCAGAGAGTTGGTAAAGCCGCCCAGATAAAGATTCTGGCCGTGTTTGCCTACATAATCGGCATCCACAAGGAGCTTGGGTCCGAATTGATGTTCGAAGCCGAGACTCCAGGTATACTCGCGAGGCAGCGCATTGTAGGTTTTGACCGGTATACCACTAAGCTGGCCACCAAGCTGGGTAAAGAGGCCCTGCGACTTGTCATACGGAAGCGGCGGTTGGCCGGGATCCTGCCCAATGATCGTCTGGAAGTTGGGAATGACACTTTGGAAGTTGGTTGCTGAGGTGCCGACGTACGGGTTCCAGTTGGCTTGCGTAGCGTATCCCTGGAAGCCGGCGCCTCCGCTGCCGGTGCCCGCCGCTCCGGTCTTGCCCGGACCGTAGTAAATACCGAAGCCGCCGCGGATCGCAGTGGTTGGCCTGACCGTATAGGAAAAGCCCAGCCTCGGCCCAACCGCTCCACGGTAGACGTTGTATGGATACTTCGAGTTGCCGCCGCCAACATACTCAAACGCGCCTCTCAGGTTGTCGCAGGCTGGGCAGACCGTGGGATCGATACCCGAAACCTCGCCTGCAATCGGCGAGGGCAGAGTGGGATCAAAGTAGCTCATCCGGTCGTGTCGTTCGGTGCGCGGCATGTCCAGGTCGTACCGGAAGCCAAGATTCAAAGTAAGGTTCGGCCTGGCACGCCAATTGTCCTGGACGAAGCCGGCGTACTGCCAGTTCTGTGTTGCCGGCTGGGCAGGATCCTCAAAGGTGTTAAAGCCGGTGGCAAAGCCCGTCAGGAAGCTCGCCATCGAGTCGCCGCCCGATTGTGCATTGTTGACATCCTCGGCTGTAGCGCTTGGCTGATATTCCCAGCGCCCGTTGGGGACGCCCCACTGGGTGAAATTGATGCGGTGCAGCCGGACTTCGCCACCCGCCTTCAATTCGTGGTTGCCCATGACATGGGAAACGCTCCCTTCGAGGTGCGCAACATCCTGGCCATACAGCAATACGGAAAACTCCTGGCCACCGAAGTTGCCATTGCCGTTTTCTGCCGCATATCCATCAATATCGATCGACGGCGCCGTTTGAATACCGCCGATCGGATTGGTGGCCAGGTCTGCCGGAAGCCCGATCGTTGCCCCGTTGAAAGGTTCGCCAAAAGTGTGGGCCCAGCTATGGGTTGCACCAAGGGTTGCGGTCAGGATGGTATTTGTCGTGAAGGTGTGGGTGTAATTAGCGGCTCCCTGATAGGCAACATTCTGCACTGGCCCCTGGGTGTTGGAGTCGAAGGCATTTCCAAAGAGATTCGCTGCCTCCGAGTGGCCCCAACTCGTCGACCACCGTCCACTGAACATGTCTTTAGGCCTAATTTGGTAATCCACCTTGGCGTCGTACTGATTGTTGTTGGCCACATTTGAGCCAGTATTGATGTAGTTGCCATGCAAGCCGCTCCCGTTGTTGGGCAACGGAATGTACTTCAGAATCGCCTGGGAGACCGGATTGAGCAAGTTGCCCACGCCGCCAGGCAGGCCGGTTCCACCCACAAAGTTGCCGGCACTGGCATACTTGGCGAAATTGTTGAAGGGAACGAAACTTGTGCTCAAGTGCTGGTTTTCCGGTCCCAGTGCAAACATATAGGGGTCCCATATCTGACCGGTTCCTCCGGTTACGCCATTCACGACGCATTCTCCGGAGGTGTTGAAGTTGCCGCCGGCGTTGGTGCAAACCTGACCGAAGTCGCCTGTCCGCTCAGCGGCCGTCGGCAGATCGAGGGTATCGGTCGTCGGGGTGACTTGGCGCGTCGCTTCAAAATCGAAGAAGAAGAAGATCTTGTCTTTCTTGACCGGCCCGCCAACGGCGCCGCCAAAGTCGTTCCAGTGGTATGCCGGGTTGGGCTCGCCGGCCTGCTCTGCAAACCAGTTTTCGCTGTTCAGCGCGGTATTGCGCAGGTACTCGTAGACCATGCCGTGAACGTTGTTTGTGCCCGAACGCGTAACCACGTTGATGACGGTCGCGCCACTGAAACCGAACTCTGCGCTGAAGTTCGTCTGCTGAATTTTGAACTCTTGCACCGCATCGACGCTGGGCACATAGAGCGGGTCGACAAAACCGCTATTTTGGTCGTAATTGGTGGTCGTGATTCCATCGATCAGAATGTCCGCCTGGGCGTTGCGCGATCCCTGGGAGACGAAATTGTTGGCGGTATTTGCGGGGCCGAAGGCACCGCCCGCCGGAGGCGACACGCCCGGAGCAAGATACGCCAGATCGAAGACCGCGCGATTGATCAAGGGCAGATCGGAGATGAAAGCTCGATCCACGACCTGCCCGTTGGAGCCGTCTTCGGTGTCGAGACCCTCAGTGGCGTCAGCCTGGACTACGACAGTCTCGTTGCTCTGCCCAACCTTCAAGGTGACGTTGAATGTGGCGTTCTCGTTCACATTGACAATGACGGCGGGAATCAGTTCCGTTTCAAAGCCCTTTCCTGAAACCGACAACCTGTAGACCGCCGGCGGCAGTTCCCGAAACATATAGCGCCCTTCGGCATTGCTTTTGGTTTGGTGTGTCAGACCTTTGTTGGAATCGGTCAACGTCACGTCGGCGTTCACCACTACCGCGCCTGACGAATCTGCCACCGCACCCGACAGCGATCCCGAATAGAGTTGAGCCCAGGCCATCTTCGGAGCGATGCCCGGAAGTGCGAGAATCATAAAGACAATAGCGGCTATTGATGCCCTGCGGTTTCCCGGTAGCCTGTGTTGCGGCATCCCGAACCTGTATGTCACCTGTTTCATAGAGCCTCCCATTTTGCAGTAGCTGTTCACTGGCTTGCTGCTTTTCTGCCGGTTGGTAGATGGAGCCTGAAACGGCGCCCCCCGGGGTTCCTCGACCGAGAACCGAGTTGGAATCGATGCGACCCGCACGACTCTTCAATCCCGATTTCAATCGACGGCAATCACGTGGGCAAACCGTACTAATTTGCCGACAGACGAACCCTAAGTGGGGCAGAATCAATGCGCAAGGTTAATGTTGTACGAGAATGTTCCATCGAGTCAGAGGTCGAGGAAACGCGCCATGTACATTTCTGTACCTGGTTGAAAAAAATGAGGATAGCGTCATTCTTTGGATGGCGATGTAACAGGCGAGAATTCGCGTTCGAGTTGCCAAGCCGCCAAAGTGGCAGGTATGATCGTCCCTTACCGTCTTCAGGTCACTGAAGGCTCCGTCCTTCCGCGCGGAGGGGAATTCCCAGGTTGATCTTCGGCGAACGGCGGGGCCGTTTTCGAGAAGAACAACTCTACTCCGTTCAAACGGCGGGGCACGCCCGAATCGCCTGCCAGGCGAACGGCGAACTAAGCCGTCAGCAACAGGAACTTGAGCGAAGCGACTGCAAGCAAACCAATCGAGCTTCGCCGTAGGAATCTCCCTCCTTGAGGGGAGAGGATGTCAAAGAGGTCGTCGCTTCCAGCATGGGCCGGATTCAAATGACAAGCTATTTAGCGCCTTCTCGGGAGGAGGAACGCGCCGAACTTGATGCAGTAGTCGAAGCGCTGGCCAAGTCGCCGCGACTTTCCAAGCTTGTGCACTACATGGGCGAAAAATATTTTCGCGGGGAGACCGAGCAACTTCAGGAGTACTACCTTGCAACCGAGGTTTTCGGGCGTTCCAAGGATGCCTTCGATGCAGCCGAGGATGCGATTGCGCGTGTTGAGTCGCACCGGCTGCGAAAAAAGCTCAAGGACTTCTACGAAACCGAGGGCAAGGACCATCCAGTCCGACTGTCGATTCCCAGCGGGACATACGTGCCAGTATTTACCTACAGGGCCGGCGAGGTTTCCCCTCCCCTCCCCTTGGGTCCACTGGAGGCGGAACAACCTCCCGTTGCCCTTCCGGCGGCTTCTGCAAAGTCCACATGGAAAGACTTCGGGAAAGCAACGAGTTCCAGGCTTTTTGTTCATCTCAGGCGGCCTGGCTGGTTTCATCTCGTCCTGATCGCCGCCTCGGGGTTGGCGGCCATGGGAATCTACGAGCTCTCCCACTTGGTTCAGGAGCGAAGAACCGTGGCCTCCGAATCGATGATCGCGCCCCGGCCAGTTTCTGCGGCCACCTTCGCCCCCCTATCAACTCGTGCTTCGCTGCCAATTCGTTTGATGGCCGGCTACGCGGGAAAGCCCCAGACCGACAGCGCAGGCGATACCTGGGATGCAGACAAGTATTTTGTTCACGGAGGGATTTGGACTCGTCCCCAGACCTTCATCGCCAGAACCAGCGATCCATTGCTCTTTGAGCATTGGCGCACTGGAGACTTTTTCTATAACATTCCTCTTCAACCGGGCTCCTATGAGCTGCACCTTTATTTCTCCACGTGGCAGCGGGCGGACGAAGCCTTCTCAACCTTCAGCGTTCAAATCAACGGCGATATGGTGCTGCGCGCGTTCGATGTCAATTCCGATGCGTTCGGAGAGAACATCGCCGACGAACGCGTCTTCCGGGATGTCTCCCCCGCGAAAGACGGTATGCTCCACATCGCCTTTACCAGTGAACGTGGGGCGCCCGCGCTCAATGCCATTGAGGTTCTGCCGGGAATTCCCAACAAGCAACTCCCCATTCACATAACCACTCAGCTTACGTCCTTTACCGACCACACGGGCCAGGTCTGGCACCCGGACACTTACTTCATGAGCGGCCGGTTGTCCGAACAGCGGCAGCAGATTGCCTCCTCACCGGATCCTGACCTGTTTGGCAATGAGCGGTATGGACATTTTACCTACGCCATTCCCGTCGACACGCGCGATCGTTTTACGCTGGCGCTGTACTTTGTCGAATCGTACTTTGGACCAAATGCCTCAAGTGCCGGGGAAGCCGGCGACCGCGTATTCCGAGTCATCTGCAACGGCGAAACCCTTCTTGACAACTTCGATATTTATAAGGAAGTAGGTGCACTTCATGTGCTCACCAAGACCTTCCATCACCTCAAGCCGACGGCGCAAGGGAAACTGAATCTCACGTTTGA
>DATDLS010000174.1:0-2686 GCA_036519195.1 Occallatibacter sp.
TCGAACGCGAATGGTGCTCAGGCGCGACTTACCGAGTACGGGCAGCATGAGGGGCTGGGCTTCGGCCTTCAAATGATGGCGGCGACAGGGGTGCTAGGACACCCGCCACTTACGCGGCAGAAAAGCATCTTGGGCGGCAAGCACGGCGTCCGTCGCCGTCGTGTTCATCGCAAGTTCGCGCCGTTCCCAGTGGGACTCGAAACAGATGATGCGGGCGTTGACATGGCATCGTTCCTGCGGCGAAGCCTCACACACTGGGCAAACGAATTTTAGTGACGGGTCACGTTGAGCCATTTCAGAGTTTCCTACCATCCCAATCATTCACCAAAGTGGTCACGGCTGAATATCCCACCTTCGTATCATTTTGGCTATGATGAACGACCTACCCACGAAACTTGCGCCCGCTGGTGGATACGTTTTGGCAGTTTGCCGGGTGTTGAATTGTTTCAACAGCCAGCCCCCCTAACCGATCTGCGTGATTCAATCCCTCCCAGAAACGACCCGCCTAAATCCAAATGTTCCTCTAAAAGGTGGCACGAGTCCGGGCGGAAGCCCTGGCTCGTCTGCTAATGTCTGGTGCGCGACATTCGGCCTGAAAAATCGCAGGCTGATTTCAGTTCGATGGGCAAAAAAGTACCGAGATTCTTCAGTCTATCTTGAGAGTACCGAGTTCTACCTATCGTGTCGCCCCAGGTCCGGCAATCTGCATAGTCAGACGTGAGTGCTCGATACTGAGGTCGATCCACTCGTCAACCAAACGCTTGAAGCGTTTGTGGGTGGCAATCTGGCGGCGAATCTCCTTCACCGATTCCTGGCGGACGTACTCGGTGCGGCTCTTCATCTGGCGGGTATAGCTGATCTGCCAGTAGGCCCCGGTGTGGTGTTGTGGATCTTTGTATTGCCGGGTCAGCGAGCCCGGGCGCATGGCGCCGATCTCCAGTAGCGCTTTCTTGATTCGATCAATCCTCTGTTCAATCTGCCTTGTCCGTTTCTGGCTCATCTGTTCTCCTTTTTGCTTTGAGAGTATAGCATACATATGCTATACTATACATCGATAGCCATCAATCCAGAAAACCGAATGATCAAGCCAACCGGCGAGGAGGCTGATGATGCTTTGGAACCACTGGTGGGCTCTGGTGTGCCAATTGCGGTCTGCATGCGCCCGTGAAAGGACTTTCTTGTGGATGGCCCTCTGCTTGGCGGGAATGACCGTTCGCACCGAACTTTTGGGCGTAACCAGCACAATACGCGCCCTGGGTCTGGAGCCGGCTTGCTACGATCGCCTGCTGGACTTTTTCCATAGCCCGGCCCTGGATCTGAGCAGGCTCACGCGCATTTGGTGTGCTCTGGTCTTCAGGATCCACCCCGGCATCGTGTGCTTCAATGGCAGGGCAGTTCTGGTCGGCGACGGTCTCAAGGTTGCCAAGGCGGGACGGAAGATGCCCGCAGTCAAGAAGCTTCATCAACAATCCGAGTCAAGCTCCAAGCCGGAGTTCATCTTCGGCCACTCCTGCCAGGCAGTCGCCGTGCTTACCCAGGCCTTGGCAAGCGTATTTGCCTTGCCCTTGGTCTGCCGCATCCACGAAGGCATCGTGTTTTCTAACCGAGACAAACGAACCCTTCTGGACAAGATGATCCTACTGCTGGACTCCCTGGAAGTGCTCCTGCCGTTCTACTTCGTCGCAGACGCATACTATGCCAACGGCAAGATGGTTCGCGGCATGCTGGCCAAGGGAAACCACCTCGTGACGCGGGTCAAGAGCAACAGCGTGGCCTACTTCCCGGCCCCACCCCAGCCGAGCAACAGACCGCGGCGTCGCGGAAGGCCCAAAAACTACGGCAACAAGATCCTGGTCGCAGCTCTGTTGGAACAGATCGAAAAACTCCAGCAAGCGCCCAGCCCCGTCTATGGCGAGCAGGGGGTCACTCTCCGCTTCCGCTCTGCCGACCTGTTTTGGCGCCCCGTCGGCATCCTCGTCCGCTTCGTCGCCGTATCCCATCCCCGTCGCGGCACCATCCTGCTGATGTCCACCGACATGACACTGAGTCCACTGGATATCATCCGCATCTATGGCCTGCGATTCAAGATCGAACTGTCCTTCAAGCAAGCTCTACGCCTCATCGGCGCCTATAGCTATCACTTCTGGATGGCGACCATGACGCCAATCAGGCGCGTCAGCGGAAACCAGTACCTACACCGCAAATCCGATGCTTACCGAAACGCCGTCCGGCGAAAGATCGCCGCCTACCATCGCCACATCCAGCTCGGGCTCATCGCACAGGGCCTCCTGCAGATACTCTCCGCTATCGAACCCAAACTGACTTGGCAATCTTTCGGCTCTTGGATCCGCACCATCCGACCAGGGCTGGCGCCCTCTGAGATGGTCGTGGCCATCGCACTCCGTCAAACACTTCCCGAATTTCTCGCAGATGAGCCAAATAGCTCAATCCTTGTGAAATTCATACGATCAAGGCTTGACCTATCCAGAACCGAAGGAACACGCTTAGCGGCTTAAACGCTCACGTCAAGATATCGGTACTCTCAAGATCACCCTGGAGGGCATCCCCTGGTCGTAACGAATTCAGATTTGCTGCGTCTAATCTAAATTGAGGTACCCGTTGTGCATTCGGGCCGTTTTCATTTCGCCCGGGCAACCGGGCGGCGGCGAACATTGCAATCCGTTTT
>DATDLS010000175.1:0-19025 GCA_036519195.1 Occallatibacter sp.
TTCCGGTGGTGCTGACCGGCGGACGCAACGTGGCATCGGTGCCGATGCAGATTCAGTACGATCCGGAGAAGCTTTCCCTGGTGAATGTGACCAGTGGCGACCTGCTGAGCCGGGATAACCAAGCCGTGGCGCTGGTCCATCGCGACGACGGACCGGGCAACATCACCATCAACGCGGCGCGTCCTCCGGGCCTGGCGGGCATCAACGGCGCGGGCGTGGTATGCGCCCTCACGTTCCAGGCAAAGACCGCAGGCGAGAGCGTACTGTCGCTGAACAACGGTGCGGCCATCAGCAACGCGCAACAGAGGTCGCAGGCCCAGCCCTCGCGGGTCAACATCGTGGTGCACTAAACCGGTAGACCGATGAAAGCAGCAACGCCAATCCGGATGGTCCCGAAAGAGGAGCGCGGGCTCACGCTGATCGAACTGATCGTGACCGTGGCGATTCTCTCGATCCTGGCCGGGGCGGCGGTGCCTGTGACCATGTTTACGGTGAAGCGCAACAACGAACGGGAGCTGCACCGCGATTTGTGGGAGATACGCGACGCCATCGATCACTACAAGGACGCGGCGGACATGCACGCCTTTCAAACCAAGGTCGACAGCCAGAACTATCCGCCCGACCTGGAAACGCTTGTGAACGGGGTGGAGGTGCAGAGCAAGAAGGTCAAGTTTCTGCGCCGCATCCCGATCGATCCTATGACCGGCAAAGCCGAGTGGGGCCTGCGGTCCATGCAGGATGATCCGGATTCGAACTCGTACGGTGGCCAGAGCGTGTTCGATGTGTATTCGAAGTCCGACGGAACGGCGCTGGACGGGACAAAGTATTCGACGTGGTAGGCGGGCGAGCGCGGTCGAGGTTGTTTGCGCGGCGAGGAAGCACAGTGGGCAGGATAAAAAGACAGGACGCGGGCTTCACGCTGGTCGAGCTGATGATCGTCATGGCCATCATCGGCGTCCTGGCGATGGTGGCGGTGCCCAGCTACATCAGTGCCATCAAGCACGCGCGCGAAGCGGTGCTCAAGGAAGACCTGCACACGCTGCGCGCAGCCATCGACTCCTACACCATGGACAAGCAGAAGGCGCCGCAGGCGCTCGACGACCTGCTCCAGGAAGGGTATCTGAAGTCGGTACCGGAAGATCCAATGACCAAGAGCAATACCACCTGGGTCACAGACTCAACGGACACGATGCACTCGCTCGACCAGACCGACCCGGGCATCGACGACATTCATTCCGGCTCTGACGAGACGGGTTCCGACGGACAACCGTACAATACATGGTAAGCACCCACTCCGGGCATGAGCTGAACGGTTCGCCAGCCTTCGACCCGGCGGAGTTGCGTCCAATGTACCCCGGAGGCCAACTTGTTTCCTCGAAGCCGTGGCGTTTTTCTGCTCTTCGTGCTGCTCGCCGCAGTCTCGGCGTCGGTCTCCGCGCAGACCGAACAGCCCATCACCATCCGCATGCTCGATACACGGACCGGCCTGCTGATCGCCTCCTCCAATTACCTGGTGCGGGTCAACCATCAGACCGAGGAGCACGGCAACTGGGTGAAGAAGAATGAAGACGGATCGGGCAGCCTGACCTTGCCGGCAGAGGCGGATGTGCTGGCCATCCACGCCACCTATGAGAGCGCCACGCTCACCTACGTCAATTGCGACTCCGACAAGGATCGCGGTTCGGCCGATCATGCCCCCTTCCCGGTGCATTGGTATCCGGTGGCAGCGATTCTCTCCACCGGCGTTGTGGCGCCGAACAACTGCGTGGGAAAGAAAATTCCCGAGAAACTGCAGGTGGTGGCCAAGCCGGGTGAGTATGTTTTCTTTGTGCGCCCGATGAGCTCGCTGGAACATTTTTTCAACTAGCCGTGAGTCTGGCATTGTTCTCTCGACCCATCCCGACCGACGCGCTCCGCTTCACGCTCCAGGTTGAACGGCTCTTCGGCAGCCTGATGCGGGCTGCGCGTTCTCCCTGGGGCGAAGAACGGGAGCCTCAGGCTGAGCCAAGTCTGAGTGAGATCAACGTGGCTGAGACAAGCTTGGGCGGCAGGCTGATCTATGCCTCAGAGCTCAATGCCGATGCGCGGGCGCTGCTGGTTGCGGCCAACATAGCCGGCGCAGCATCGCTCGCCGCTACTGCCGATGCTGCTCGACACAAGCAGGCCATTCGCGACGGAGTGGCGGATTTCGCCGTCAACTCGCTGGACGAGGCGCTGCGCATTCTGAAGAACGAAATCCGCAAACGCGAGCCGGTGGCAGTGTCGATCGGCGTGTCTCCGCTCGACGTGGAGCGGGAGATGGTGGAGCGCGGCGTATTGCCGGATTTGCTGGCGGCGATCGCGCGGTCAGGCGCAGAGGACTTCGACGCTGCGTGGGAAACTGTTCCGCGGATCGAGCTCTCTGATGCCCAGGAGGAACGCAAGTGGATCAGCTGGCGCGTGGGTTCCGCTCCTGGACAGTGGCTGCCGAAACTGGATGCCATGGCGATGGATTTGGTGGGAAATGGCGACAGTCATGCGGAGGTAGCGGCTCGGCGTTGGCTGCGTCTTGCTCCGCGCTACCTCGGCCGGCTGGCCGAGGGCGTCCGGGTCTTGCGATGCGAGCCTAGGATGGCGGTGGAGTTCATGGCCCGTGTGCGGAGCGGAGTGGACCGCCGGGAGATTGGCGTCGCGGTAGAAGTGAGCGTAAATGACGGCCAGCAAATTCGCCGCTTGACCTTAGGCGACGATCAGACCTGCCGATAGGCACGCCTTTGGCCGCCCCCATGGATCAGTTCGATTTGATCAGTTCGATGGGCCGGTGCCGGCAGCCTCAATCCGCATCCACAGTTCCTTCATTCCGCTGCCGGTTTTCGAGGAAACGGGCAGAATCTCGTCCAGATCAAGGCCCTCTTTGAGGGCCAGCAGATTGCGCGTGCGCTGGTTGCCGCTGAGGCGATCAATCTTGGTGGCAACGACGGCGAAGTTGCGCCCGGCCGCGCGCAGCCAGTCGATCAGCTGACGATCACTTTGCTGCGGGGAAACGTTCGAGTCGACCAGGCAGATGCACAGCGCAAGCGTGGAGCGGATGGCGAGATACGGCTCAATGAAGGCCGGCCATCCCTGCGAGATGGATTTGGATATTTTGGCATAGCCGTAGCCGGGCAGGTCAGCGAAAACCAGCCGCCGCCGCTGACTGGGGTCAAGCAGCGCGAAGAAATTGATGGCGCGTGTGCGGCCGGGGGTGGAGGAAACTTTGGCCGCCTTCTCCCCGGCCAGTGCGTTGAGGAGGCTCGATTTGCCGACGTTGGAGCGGCCGAGAAAGGCAATCTCCGGCATATCGGGCGGCGGGAACTGCGCGGCGGCCATGGCCGAAAGTAAGAACTGTGTCGTATAGCGCATAAGAAGTCTGGATAGCGGATCGGCATGCCGGCAGAGCGAGTGGGTGATCGATGTCTCTGGTAATCCATCTCCCGTAATCCATCTCTGCTGATCCAGATCTCGATGTTGAGACGGGGGGAGAGCAGGCGGGATGAAGCCACCTGTCTAGAGAATACAGCAGCCCGGCATTCGAACCGGTCTCCGGGATTGGTCTCAGGCGATGACGGGCTCGGTCGAGGGAACCGCGAAGCTCTTCTCAATGCCCGGCAGGCGCATGCCGAGCGTCATGGCGCGCAGCACCATGAACAGGGCGAGCGCGCACCACAGGCCGTGATTGCCAAACCGATGCTCGAGCGTGACAGCCAGCAGGAGGAAGCCAAGCAAGGAAATCACCATGGAATCGCGCAGGTCGCGGGCATGCGTGGCGCCGATGAAGATGCCGTCAAGTTGAAAGCCCCAGATGGCGATCGAGGGCATGGCGATGGCCCAGGGCAGGTAACGCTCGGCAAGGATGCGGATCGGCTCCTGATTGGTGAACAGGCGGATGAGCTCACCGCCGAAGACAAAATAGGTAAGCGACATCAGCAGCGCGACCACCGCGGCTGCGACTGTAGATGCCCGCAGCACGGCGCGATAGTCGGGCAGGCGGTGAGCGCCGATCGATTCGCCGACGAGCGCTTCGGTGGTGTTGGCAAAGCCGTCGAGCGCATAGGAGGCGAGGTTGTGCAGGTTGAGCAGCACCGCGTTCGCGGCGAGAATGGCGTCGCCGGCACGAGCTCCCGAACGAGTGAACCAGGCATAGGCGGCCACCAGGCTCAGGGTGCGCAACAGCAGGTCGCGATTGAGCGCGAACAGATGACGCAGGCTGGGGCCGTGGAGAATGTCGTGCCAGCCCATGCGTTCCTCGAGCTCATGATTTCGGTGGCTCGGCGAGAGCACCTTGGATTGGATGGTGACGGCGAGGCCGAGCAGCAGGCCGGCGTAATCGGCAGCCGCGGTGGCCCCGGCAATGCCTGCCACCCCCCAGTCGAGGTGCACAACCAGCCAGAGCGCCACGGCGACGTTGACCAAGTTGATGGCGACTTGAATCGCCAGCGCCGTCCGCGCGCGCTGGCGGCCGAGCAGCGTGCCGAGAATCACGTAATTGGCCAGTGCTGCGGGGGCCGACCAGATGCGGATGTGGCAGTATACCGCTGCGTTGGCAGCAACCCTAGGACCGGCGCCGAGCAGCGCGATCGAGACAGCGATCAGCGGCGTGCGCAGGATGAGAACCAGCGCGCCAATGGCGACAGAAGACAGGAAGGCGCGGGCGAAATGCAGGCGCAGTTGCTGGTTGTCGCGAGCGCCATAGGCCTGCGCTACCAGGCCGGTGGTACTCATGCGGAGAAAGCCGAAGGTCCAGAAGACGGAGTTGAAAAATATGCCGCCGATGGCCACGCCGCCCAGGGCGGCAGCGCCCGGCAAATGCCCGGAAAGCACCGTGTCCACTGTGGAGAGCAGCGGCTGGGTCAGGTTGGAGAGGATGAGCGGAATCGCCAGCAGGAGGACCCGCCGGTACCAGTAGGCCATTGGGGTGATTGTAACGGGAACAAGCCTAAGCCTGTTCCCGATCCAAGCTACTGCCGCGCCACCTGTCCGCTGACGACGTCTACGGGAGGCACAGCGGCGAGCACGCCGCTCTCCTCGGGCGCCAGAGCAATCAGCGGACTTTCCAAGGCCAGGGCCAGCACTTCGTCCATCTGATCGATGAAGTGGAGCTTCATGGACTTCTTGATGTTATCGGGCAGCTCGGCGACGTCTTTCTCGTTGGCGCGGGGCAGAATAGCTTCAAAGATGCCGGCGCGCAGTGCGGCGAGAAGCTTCTCTTTCAATCCGCCGATGGCCAGCACCTTGCCGCGCAGCGTAATTTCGCCGGTCATGGCGATATCGCGACGCACGGGAATTTTTGCCAATGCACTGGCCAAGGCCGTGGCCATGGTGATGCCGGCAGAAGGACCGTCCTTGGGGATTGCGCCCTCGGGGACATGCAGGTGCAGATCGACGTTGCGATAAAACTCACGCGTGAGCCCCAGCGCCGCAGCCTTGCCGCGGATGTAGCTGAGCGCCGCCTGGGCCGACTCCTGCATCACGTCGCCGAGCTGGCCGGTAATGGTGAGCTTGCCTTTGCCGTCGAGCACTTGCACTTCGGTGGTGAGAATGCTGCCGCCCGCCTCCGTCCATGCCAGACCGGTGACCAGACCGATTTCGCTCTTCTCATGCACTTCAGAATCGCGATACCGGGCCACGCCGAGAAATTCATTGATGTTGGCAGCGGTGAGTTCTTCCTTGTGCTTGGCGCCGGCCTTAACCACCTTGCGGGCTACCTTGCGGCACACATTGCCGATTTCGCGCTCCAGGTTGCGGACGCCGGCTTCGCGCGTGTAATAACGGATGATTTCGAGAATCGCGTCGTCGGTGAAAACGATATTCTTATCGCTCAGTCCGGTTTGCGTGCGCTGCTTCTTGACCAGGTATTGGCGTGCGATTTCAAGCTTTTCCTGCTCGGTGTAGCCTTGCAGGCGCAGCACTTCCATGCGGTCTTGCAGAGCCGCGGGAATGGTGTGCATGACGTTGGCCGTGGCGACGAACAGTACCTGGGAAAGATCGTAATCGACGTCGAGGTAGTGATCCTGGAAGGTCGTGTTCTGCTCCGGGTCGAGCACTTCAAGCAGCGCCGATGCCGGGTCACCGCGAAAGTCCGACGCCATCTTGTCGACTTCGTCGAGCAGGAATACGGGGTTCTTGGTGCCGGCCTTCTTCATGTGCTGAATGATCTGGCCGGGCAGCGCACCGATGTAGGTGCGGCGATGACCGCGGATCTCGGCTTCGTCCCGCACGCCGCCGAGCGACAGACGGACGAATTTGCGTCCGGTGGCCTTGGCGATCGACATGCCGAGCGAGGTCTTGCCGACGCCCGGAGGCCCGGCGAAGCAGAGGATGGAGCCCTTGGGATTTTTTACCAGCTGACGCACAGCCAGAAATTCAAGAATGCGCTCCTTGATTTTTTCCAGGCCATAGTGGTCGGCGTTAAGTACTTTTTCCGCGTGGTCAATGGAACGGGTTTCCTTGGAGCGCTTCTTCCACGGCACGGCCAGCAGCCAGTCAATGTAATTGCGGCTGACGGTGGACTCGGCGGACATGGGCGGCATGGCTTCGAGCTTCTTCAGCTCCTGAATCGCCTTGTCGAGCACGTCCTTAGGCATGCCGGCGGCTTCAATCTTTTTGCGCAGCTCGTCAAACTCGCTCTTTTCGCCGCGGCCCAGTTCCTTTTGAATGGCCTTGATCTTCTCGTTGAGGTAGTACTCTTTCTGCGCCCGCTCCATCTGGCGCTTGACGCGCGACTGAATGTTGCGGTCCAGGTCCAGCTTTTCAATTTCGATATCGAGCACGTCGGCGATGCGAGCCAGGCGCGAGGCGGGATCAAAGATGGCCAGCAATTCCTGTTTCTCTTCAATGCCCATCTGCAGGTTGGCCGCGATGGTGTCGGAAAGCTTGGCCGGCTCGTCCATGCGGACGGTGGCAATGATGGTCTCGTAATTCAACGACTGCTGCAGCTTGACGTACTGCTCGAAGAGGCCGGTCACGCGCTGCATGAGCTGTTCGGCCGCGGGCGTCATTTCGAACTGCGATTTGCCCACGCGCACGGTAGCTACGAAGAAGCCGTCGCGGTCACTCACTTCCAAGGACTTGGCGCGTTCGACGCCTTCGACCAGGACCTTGATGTTGCCGTCGGGCATTTTGACGCTTTGCACGATGTTGCAGATGGAACCGACCTGGTAGATGTCCTTGGCCTTCGGCTCGTCGATGGAGGCATCATGCTGGGTGGCGAGAAAGATCTTGCGGTCGCCGGTGAGCGCCTCTTCCAGGGCGCGCACGCTGGACTCGCGTCCCACCACGAAGGGCGTCATCATGTAAGGAAAAATCACCATGTCCCGGATGGGCATCATGGGCAGCTTGCGCGGTTCATTCTTGTCGCGGGATGCGGTCATCGGGCCCCCTGGGGAGTTGGACGTACGAAACTTGCTCCGGCGTCAAAGCCGGTTTGGTTACCCATGTTGCGATTGTATATCAGGGTCAAATCTAAGCTCTTGAAAAGACGTCGGATGAATCGTAAGCTGTTCATTTGAAAAATATTCTTTCCGGCCGCCGCGCCGGCAAGGGAGCGCAAGGGCGGCTTTCGGCCCTCCTCGATTCAGAAAAAGCCTCACATCGCCTCCGGACTTTCGATGCCCAGCCAGCTCAGCACTTGGATCAGTTCGCGCAGCGCCACGGCGGCCGTGGCCAGCAGGAAGGTCTTGCGCGCGGGGTCGTCTTCGGTGAGGATGCGGTGCTTGTGGTAGAAGTTGTTGAACTCCTGGGCCAGCTGAAAGGCGTGTTTGGCCAGATGGGCGGGCTCCGATGTGGTGATGCACTGGTCGACCACCAGCGTGCGGCGGCCGGCGCGCAGCCACAGCGCCCAGATGTCTTCAGCCTCATCGCCGGCCAGATATTTGCTGGCGTCGATCTCGGCTAACCTGGCGACGACGGCCTCGGCCGTTGTACCGGACTTGCGGAAGATGTTGCGGGCGCGCACCACGGCGTACTGGATGTAGGGGCCGGTTTCGCCTTCGAAACTCAACGCATCCTTGAAGTCGAAGGCGATGACGGAATTACGCGTGAACTTGAGCATGAAGTAGCGCAAGGCCCCGATCGCGATTTGTTCAGCAATGCGCTGGCGTTCGGCCTGGTCGCGTCCGGTCTGGCGGGCATCGACCTCGGCGCGGGTGGCCTCGATGAGCTTGTCAATCAGATCGTCGGCCTTGACGCCGAAGCCCTTGCGGCCGCTGACTTCAATGTACGGGCGGGTGAGATCTTCGTCCGAAACGCTGTAGCCCAGCTCGACGGCGCAGCGCGGCGTGAGCGCGACCATTTCATAGCTGAAGTGGGTGTAGTGATCGGCCTGCTCGACATGGCCCATGCCGCGCAGGGCCTGAACCACATTGGACTGCGGATCGCTCTGGCGCGCGTCAATGACGTTATAAATGGCCTGCGCGCCGCCGAAGTGGGGATGGCACTGTTGGCCATGCTCGGCGGAAATCCAGCATTCATGAGACGGATAGGTGAAGAAGGGATTATAGCCAAAATCCTTGCCCAGCAGGCCGAACTTCCACAAGTGATAGGCGATGTCTTTGCCAACGTAGGTGACGGTTCCGTTGGAACGAACAATCACTTTTGCATCTTCGTTGGTCTCGCCTGCGGCCACCTCAGCACCGGGCCGCGTCATCACCCAGCAGCCTTTGTTCTTGCCTTCGGTCTCGAAGTAGAGCACACCGGTCTGCTTCAACTGCTCAAAGGCTGCGTCCCAGAACTTGAGGTGCAGGATTTCGCTCTCCCGCGGCAGCAAGTCGTATTCGATGCCGAGCCGGAGCATGGTTTCAAGATGACGGCGCAGCACGGCGGTCGAGATCAACTCGGCGATTTCGGCAGTCTGGTTGCCGCCCTGCTCGATCTCATGCAGCGTGGCATAGCGGAGCTTCTTGCGCAATGCGTTTTCTTCTTCAGTTCCCTGCTCGTACCACTGCGAGGTTTTGGCGTAGAGATCCCAGCAGTAGTAGTCGATCCGCTGCCCTTCGCTGTTCAGCTCTTTGAGCAGCTGGCGCACATCGGCTGCGGACTTGCTTTCCAGATAGAGCAAGCCCACCACAACATCGGCCACCTGAACCCCGGTGTTGTCGATGTAGTTCTGGACATCGACCTTCTGGCCGGCGGCGCGCAGCAGGCGGACGAAGGTGTCGCCCAGGATGGCGTTGCGCAAATGGCCGATGTGCGCGGCCTTATTAGGATTGATGCTGGTGTGCTCGACCAGAGAGTGAATGCCGGAGGATGCCTGCGGGCTGGTGGCGGCGAGCGCAGTCAAGCGCACGGCGTCGGCGCGATCCAAGCGGGCATTGATATATCCGGCGCCGGCGACTTCAAAGGAAGAGAAACCTCTAGGCTCGCCGAGCGCGGCGACGATTTGCTGGGCGATGGCCTTGGGCGCCTTGCGCAGCTTGCGGGCCAGCTCGAAGGCGACCGGAGTGGAGAGCTCGCCGAACTTCAGATCGGGCGGAATTTCGAGCGGAAGAGCGGCCAGTTCGAGGTCGTACTTGTCCTTCAACACCGCGCGGAGATGCGCGCCGAACTGCCTTTGTAGTTCCAGATACACGTTGAGAAGCCTCGGAAATCCTTGATTTTCAAGGTGATTTTATCATCACCCGCGGCGGCCCAGATGGCGCTCGGCGTCCGGAGAGGCTCGACAGGCTTCCGAGCCTTCTTCGTTTCGCCAGACAAAAGGCGAGACACTTCCATCCAAAATTAGAAAAGCCGGGGGTACGACGGTCGAGACTCGACGGCCAGAACTTGAGGCGTTGATTAAAGCCGGGACGCGTTTGGCAGTGAGAAAGGCGCCTAGCTGCAGGCGCTAAGAACCGCACCACTTCCCCAGTCGGCGCACCCCAAAAAGCGAAGTCCGAGCACGTTGGCTTTGCTCACGCGGCATACCATTGCCAACGAGCGGGAGCGATTTGGGCGGGCGGCATGGAAGTGGACGATCGTAGCGGAGTCTTTTTTTTGGACCACTACTCCTTGCGTATACAATACGAATGGGAAGTGGAAGACCACTTTTATGGCTCAGACTCTTGCCGAATGGGAGCATCGACGCCAGGTAATCTGTCATCAACTCGGTCAACTCGGCGACCTTCGTCCTGGTTCCATCACAAGCACTTCTGGCCGGTGCGGCAAGCCGGAATGTCGCTGTCATCGGCCCGGCGAACCGGGGCATGGCCCCAACCTCAGGCTCACGTACAAAGTGGACGGCAAGTCTGTCTCCGAGTCTTTGCCGTCTCCAGCTGCAATGCGCAAGGCAGAGCGAGAGGTAGCGGAGTTTCGCAAGTTTCAGCAGTTCACTCGCGAGTTTGTCGAAGCCAATGCCGAAGTTTGCCGTCTGCGCCCGATCGAAGAGGAGCCGCCGTCGGGTCAGGGAAATAAACGGCGGAAGCGATCCGCCAGGAAGTCGCACGCGAAGTAGATCAACTCCTGTGCGCGGTCTTCAACGGCCGGCGCAAGACCGGGCGTCTTGATCTCGAAGCGGTGGAGAGGGCGGTGCGCGCGGCCATGCGCCATGCCGGCTCCGCCGCGCTGACCGCATTGCTGCAATTGGCAGCCCCGACGACAGAAGAGGAGCGTGCCACTGTGGCCAGCTGGCCGGCAACCGTGAATACGTTCCAAGTCCGTGCTGACAGTTGTGGGCCCGGTCGAAGTCTGTGGTCCCTGCTTTGTGCCCGGACTGTCATCAAGGCCAGCTTCCGGCCGAAGTGGAACTGGACATTGAGAACACCGAGTTCTCGCCCGGCGTGCGCCGCATGCACGCTCTGGTGGGAGGGGACGCCCCCCTTCGATCACGGCCGCCAAGAGATGAAAGTACTGGCCGGTCTGGAAGTGAGAACCGAATCTGTTGAGCGCATCGCGGAAGCAATTGAAGAACACATCGATCAGCGTGAACAGGAAGAAATGCAGGAGGCCATCCAGCTGGCTCCGCCCGTCGTCGTCGGCAAGCCGATTCCGGTTCTCTATGTCGAAATGGATGGGACCGGAGCGCCGGTGGTCAGCAAGGAAACCGTAGGCCGCCAAGCGAAGACGGACGGTCAGCCGGCCCATACGCGGGAGGTCAAGCTGGGATGCGTGTTCAGGGCCAGCAGCCGTGGAGGCTGCATTGGACGACGGACACACAATTACTATATTCAACTGCGGTGTCACAAGCCCAGAGCTGTTTCCCTATGTCGATAAGCTACGAGGATTTCGTAGCGCGAACCTTGACGGCCAAAATCTAGCCGATCCGGGGCGACGTCATCGGGATGTTGTGATCGACGTTTGGCCGAGCGACCCGGTTCTTGCAGAGTTGTTGATCCGTGTGATCGCGTTGAATCTGTCTACGACGCCCCTGCGGCGCATGGCAGCTATACCCCTTATGGCTAGCCGTAACATCCATGTATCATCACGATGTGGTTAGAACAGTGCGAAACGGATATGTGGCCCAGAGTTATGCTCACGGGGCTAAGCGAGGTCACGGACCTCGTTACATGTATGTTCCTCACCCCTGCCTGGTCGTGGCTCCATCGGTTTTTGTTCGCGAGCGTTTGCGCCTTCAGGAGCGTCTGTGTCTCCAGTAGTTTTTCGCAATCACTTGCAACTACACCACAACTCTGTCTGCCGCAGCGAAGCTTGATGAAATCGCGGTCCCTGAGGAAGGAAGGCATGTCCCGAACCCAAAGAAGAGATACCGCGCCCCTGTCTTCGAAGGCCAAGGTCTCTATGCGACCTAAAGCCCCACAAAAACAGGAAACATGGCTGCGATCCAATCAAGAGCTCATCTTCTACACTCTCAGTTTCGTTTGGATTCTTATTGTGTACTGGAGGGCAATCTTCAACCCCTTCTCCTCCTATGATGATCTAACCAATATCGTAAACAATTCTGGATTAAGCTCGTGGTCCGGAATTATCTACTATTTGCATTCAAATGTTTCACTCGTAGGGGACCTGCGGGGAAGCGGACAATCTTACTATCGACCTATCTTCTGGATCAGCCTTGCTCTCGATCGTAAGCTTTGGGGACTGAGCCCAGTCGCC
Organism: Occallatibacter sp.; assembly: GCA_036519195.1. Lineage (GTDB taxonomy): Bacteria > Acidobacteriota > Terriglobia > Terriglobales > Acidobacteriaceae > Telmatobacter. Next base: position 12,043 of record DATDLS010000175.1, read on the forward strand.
TTCCATCTGACCAATTTGGTTCTTCATTGGCTTAATGGTTTATTACTCTTTACGGTGCTTAAGAGGGCACGAGTGTCGCACGAGGTTGCGGCATGTACCGCGCTCGTCTGGCTGGCTTTGCCGATCAATTCAGAAGTGGTTGCATGGATTTCGGCCCGAGCATACTTGCTGGCAGCTTTTTTCATTCTTATCGGTGCTCTACTGGCCCAGTTGATTCTCGAAAAACAACGCCCCCTCCTCTTTGGCGGCTATGGGATAGCCGCTCTCTGCGCTATATTCTCCCACGAGGCGGGCATTCTCCTTCTTCCACTTATTGTTCTCATTGCTCTCGCAATGAAAAAGCCTCGTGCGCGCTCTGCATTCGCTCTGTATAGCATCGCGATAAGTACAATCGGACTCTACTTTTGGATCACACATCTCATTGGTCCTGCCGGCCAGTATCGGCAGCCAGTTGCTGTTGCCCCATTTGGTATCTTCTTTTTCAAATATCTTACCTGGCTTGTACTGCCCATACACATGAGCATGGAACGTTCCACGAATACACCGATGGACACGGTCTCCACTCAAGCGATCGTGGCGTGGATAGCCGCCATGAGTATTTTCGCCGCGGTCATCGTAATACGGCGTAAATGGCCCATGATCGCGGCAGCGCTCGCCTGGATGTCGGTCGGGTTATTACCCTTCTGTGGGCTGGTGCCGATTTATCAAGGCATGGCGGAGCGCTTTCTCTATTTCGCATCCATGGGTCTGGCCTTCCTGGTCGCAGCTCTGTGCTTTAGTGTTCCACCGCAGACGCGTTCCCTTGTGCTGAGCATTCTTGCCGTCTGGATACTGTGGGGAACCTGGAGACTGCATCGGCGATTGATAGATTGGTCGGACCCGATTCTGCTCTATCAATCCTCGCTGCAGGCCAGTCCGGGCAGTACAAGGCTTCTCTACAACGTGGGAGCGCTTTCTGAACAACAGGGGGATCTGGCACGAGCTGAACTATCGTACCGATCTGCAATTCGTATACAACCCGATTTGGAGCAGGCGATATCAGGCCTCGCAAATGTTCGCCTGAGGGAGAATGCTCCGAAAGAAGCCGCGGAACTCTACAAGAGAGCATTGTCTATCAAGCCGGACGATGCTCCTGCACTCGCGAACTATGCCGTGTCGCTTCAGGAACTCGGGGACCTCCCTAATGCTGCGGCACAATACAGGCGCGCGATCGCGTTGGCGCCGCCGAAAGACGATGTCGCATATTGCGGACTGGGCGTTCTCTTATTTCAAGAGGGCGATTTAGTTGAGGCAAGCATTCAATTCCTGAATGCGCAGAAGATCGCCCCATCAGATCCAACCCCCTATTACGACCTCGGGTCGGTCTATCAGAAGCTTGGGAAACCCGATGCAGCGGCGAATCAATTTAGGAAGGCGCTCGAGCTGAACCCCGGAGACGCGGATACCATAAAGGCTTTGCATGCACTTGAGTCTCGATAAAGGGACCCTAAAGATTGCAAGGTGACCGGGTGAAATCCTGCGCCAGCATTTTCTCAACTCCGGAATCTGTTGCGATCGATGGTTGCCGCACGGTTGAGGAGTTGGCGAAGATCGTCCCAATCGAAGCTCGGGCCGTCCTGAAATTTCTGGATCAGCCGACCCGGATCGAAGGTGTCCCGCACCTGCCAAAGTTTCAGCACTACGAGGCGACGGATCAGGGCGTGATCGAGAGGTCTTGTGGCGAACATACCGAGATCGTAGATGTCTCGCGGCTTGTTCCGCTGATAGCAGGCGCGGATTTTTTCGGCGAGGATTTCGGGCAGTGCGAGGCACATGATCTCCGCGGGCGTAAAAGGCATTTGTCGGAAATAACTCTGCTCCAGTTGCGGCAGATACTCTGTCGGCAGTGTCGGCGCTTCGCGTCGGCTGATCTGAAGCTTGACCTCGCTCACCCCACTGACATTCCAGTCATGGGAATAGACAGGATTGACGCCCCAGGACAGGCCGTCCTGCGTTTCGTAATAGCTCTCGTCAGGAATGGAGAACTGAATTCCGTGAAAGGGCTGCTCAAACGCCTGCATCATGTCGAGAATGACTTCTTCGCGATCGTGGTCCTCGATTCCCGTAAAGTCCAGATCGGTTGAGAAGCGTCCCTGACTGCCGAGGAACATCTTTCGCAGGCAGGTGCCGCCCTTGAAGGCCACTCTGCGCAGAATGCCACGCTCCGACAGAAGCTGAAGCAGGAATGTCAGCACCACTTCTTTTTCCGCGATCATGATGTCGCGGGGGCCGGAGTCGGCGGCGTGCCGTTGCACTTGTGGGCGTGTGAGCATTACTAGACGCCCTTTCTAATGGTCTTGCGCCGCCCAAGGCCGGAGCTGCCATGCAGTTCTTTCCCCGGAACGTTGATGAATAGTCGCCATGTGTTGTCATGGCCGATGGCGTCGTGTGCCGCGCGCGCGCGCTGGGTTGGAACCAAGCGATGTTGTTCGGCTTCGTGCTGCCAACCTGAGCAGGCTGGCGCGTATTTCCGGAGGAATATCAGCTTGCACATGGTCGGCGAGCCAGCCGAACCGCCGCACGAGAGCGCCTGAACCTATTCGTAACCTGCGGCGCGGGATGACTCCTGCGAGAGTTGCATGGCGTGTCTTTACCCTTCGTCCTGAACGAGCCAGCAGGCGGCCATGGCGGAATCTTTCCCCAGGCGCCTTGCGTTCAGGCCGCGACCAACATTGAATTCCAAAACTGCTCGTACATCAAGACGGATGTGCCCAGTTTGAGCTCAGAAGCAACCGTAGAGAAGCACCGGTGCTGGTCCTCGTCGGCCGTGACGAACTGGGCGCAGTACGGTAGATAAACGGCCATAAACGTATCGACGCGGTTTGCGAGCCTCTTTCTGTTCGTCGCCGGCATCACCGCCACGCACCGCTCATATTGCGCACGAGCGTATGCGACCAGGAGCGAATGGAAAGGAGGGCACGCCGCAACGAACCGCCGAACTTTCTTCTCTTCCGGAGAGTTTCCGGCAGCATGGCGATAGAGCTCAGCCCCGATCGCCCAGTACGACCCGCCGGGACCGAACATGACTCCAAGGAATTCCGCGAAGCTGTCTATTCGCCTTCCGTGCCTGCGAAAAATCTCTTCGAACTCGGGGCGAATGCGGTCGAATGGTGCCTCGAACTGGTCCTGTAACTGACGCGCCACAGAAAGTTGTTGAATCGCCAGTTCACTGGAGAAGAAATTCTCATCATGCAGAACCGCCTCAGCCAGGGACGGCGGGCAGACAGCTACCTTTTGCCAATCGTAGTCGGGATTCTTCTCAAACTCTTCCATATGACCCTCCAGAAGCCAGTTGAAGGGCAGAATGCAGTCGCCGCCGGCGAGCAGCGACCTCGATACGGAGACGAAAAGAACCCTGCGCTCTTCGGAGCGGACAGTGGCGGCGACCTCCTCGAAGTTTGTCGCCAGCACGCGAGTGTAGAATCCGTGCCGGAGAGCTGCGACTAACCCCTTATAGTGCTGTTCTTTAGAGAGATAATTAATCGCACTCGTATCGAAAATAACGACCGGAATACCGTCCATGTCAGCCTCCAAAATATGCCTGAATCCGGCATTACCAGATTCCGAAATGGAACCCGTTCGAGCATCCTTTCCGGGTTCTCTGCGTCTTTTATATTGAAAAACTGTAATGTCGTGTGTAAAGTTGCTGAAGATGAAAAGAACCCATCCACCGCTGAGTCTGCCCGGATCACCTCTGATCTACGTGGTCGCGCAGGTGAACATTTCTGCCGTTGTGGCGATTGAGCGCTATGTTCCAGAGATCCAAGAGCGACTGCGCAAGAGCGGATTTCCGGGCTACACAAATGTTCAGGTGCCGGAGATTATCTTCGAAACATTCGGGGCGCGACCGGTGGTGACCCCTTTATCGCGGTATGAGTTCCAGAATAAGCTGGAGCGAACTGGAATCGTCCTGACCCCGAAATCGATCGCTGTGCACACGAATCAGTACACGACTTTCGATGATTTTCACGCGATAATCGCGATGGCCCTGGAAACCATTCACGCGACCGCCGCTCTTCAGTTGCATGAGCGGATTGGCTTGCGGTATGTCGATCTGATCGAATTCGAGAGAGACGAGGAATTGAAGGACTATCTGGCGCCGGATCTTCTGGGCTATGACCAGGCTGCGGTTGGGATGTCAGGCGGCCAGTTCAATTTTCAATTTGAAGGAAATACTCCTTACGGCCGCCTTGTGGCCCGGCACTATGCGCCACAGGTGAGGAACATGTTGCCTCCAGACCTCGCGGGCGTCTCGCTGAATTACGATTATCGTCCGGCACCCTCTCCGGGTAGGGCTGCTCTACTCGACTTCGATCATGCCGCTGACTACAAGGGCGATTTTGTGATCGAGGAGATTCTGGAGACACTTGAGAACCTCCATGATGGCCTCGACATTATTTTCAGGGATTCGGTAACCGCAGCCGCACTCGAGAAATGGGGAAGAAAAGATGTTGCAAACGCTAAGAGCTGAGCGAAAATCCGCGACGCGGCCAGGGCCACCTCTTCCTGCATCATTGCTCTGGGACATCCCGAAGGCCAATTTCATCGACATCACGGAAGTCACCGGAGGATACGAGCAAGAACCCGGAGCGTTTGGGTTCTATGAGGAAGCGCTTGGGAGCTTGGTCCAAGCGGCTTATCGTGGCACTGGCGGCGAGCTTCTTTGGGAAGGAGCGATGCAGGGCGTCATCCCTGTGAGTGGCGCTTACATCGTTGTGCAGAGCCCCTCGCGGACAGCCACGATTGTTGATGCGGCTGCGGCGACACCCCTCGATGTCAGCAGGCAACTTGCTTTCTTGCGTCATTATTTTTCTCTGAATACGACCGATCTTGCCAAGGTACTTCTCGTCGAGCGCCCAACAGTCTATGCGTGGCTCGAAAGCAAATGGGAGCCCAAGCAGGAGAATAAGGGAAGAATCAGGAAGCTCTATCAGGTCGCGCGTACCTGGCATGAGATGTCGAAGCAGCCAATCGGTAAGCTCCTCCGCGAATCTGTCGATGGAGACGTTACGCTCATGGATTATCTCGTTCGCGACACCCTCGAAGTCGCCGCGATCAATCGCATTCTGGCGGTGATACGCGAATTGGTTGACCGAAGGGTCAAATCGAAACGAGCGCGCAGCGTTCGTGAGATCGCCAAGCAGCGCGGATTTAAGCCGCTTCCCTCTGCTCAGGAAGATGAGCGGTTTGATCAAATTACCAGGTTTTGAATGAGGAGCGACGCAACTGGCCACAACTCGGCAAATCCCGGATCGCCGGTGGCGGCAGGGCAGCATTGTTCCGCACGAAGCTCTCGTGGCCCATTTGGCCGTCGTTGATCCGGAGGCGCTCTACATTCTTCTCACGCAGGACTGCGACATCCTGCACCACGACTATGATGACGAGCCGGATATAGAGTTGCATATTGCGCGGCCGGCGACTGTGGAAGACGGTAATTTATTCAATGCCAAGAATCCGCGCAGTCTGCAGTTCACGGCAGTTGACCGGCTCTATGAGATTAGAATGCATGAGCGTTGTCGCGCGCCTCGCGGATGTCTCCTGGGCTATGTGCCTCGGGACCTGAATCTTGGCGAGGATCTCATCCGGACCATTATAAGGTGGACTGCTAATCGGTATCTCCGCAGTGCTTTTCCGGACGCCTTCAATGAGCGGTTGGCAGCAGCGAGAAGATCGATGCGAAGAATCGAAGCTGCTCTGAAGCGCGATGGTGCCCTGATTACAGGGATTTTTCTTTGGGTCGACCCGCCCGAGGAGATTACCCCCGAGGAGCAGTATCGAATTATCATGCGCCTCACGGTAAAAGAAGAGGTTCTTGAGCAACCGGCGGCGGAAGCCGTGGCTCTGGCGCTGACCGAAACGATCCGGCAGGAATTCGACGGGATCAACGGAGTGGAGATCGTCGATTACCAACTGGTTTCTGAGGCCGATTTCAGCTTGGCGGACATGCGGACAATGCTGCGGTGGGATTACGATTATCTCAGCTATCGGGCGGGAACTCCCGATGATACGGCGCCTGCTGCGACATGATTAAAACCGGCAGTCGACCTCGCCGACAGAATTGGGTCGGTTCCCATCGGCGATGCATCGATGCCCGCTATTCTCTTTTCCGGTGAGCCCTCGGTATAGACGTATCCGCAATAAGTAAGCGTTAGACGGTCACGGTGTCCTTTCAGGACACCGAGTGGAAAGTTTTTCCACGTTTTCTGGCCCCGGCGCGCTCTACGCTTCTTCTCGATACGGAAAATTCGAGGGCGGCGCGGCGGGCAAAAGCACCAAAAACGAAGGCGGAATTACGCAGGAACGACAGCAACGCTCTGCCCGGTCCGCGAGGCTTGGCAAGCGACTCGACGCCGATCTCAAATCGTGGTTGGACAATGTCATTATCCCTGCGCTGGTGCGGGAATATCTGGCCGAAATCAGGCAGCAGAATCGACTTGCGACCACGGGGCCTTCAGAGGTAACGTCCGACAAAGGACGGTGAAGAGCCTTGATCCAGCGTTGTGCCGCCTACGCCCGCTATTCCAGCGACCTACAGAGTCCACGCTCGATTGAAGACCAGCTTCGGATTTGCCGTGAGTATGCCCGTGCCCACGGGTTCGTCTTTCTCGAAGAGCACGTCTACACGGACGAGGCTCTGAGCGGCGTCGGAGCGGACCGTCCTGGACTTGGCCGCATGCTGGATGCGGCTCTGTCTCCCGCCCGCCCCTTTGACGTCATCCTGCTCGACGACAGTAGCCGCCTCGCCCGGAACACGAAAGATGCGTTGGGCATCTTCCAGCTATGCCGATCTCGGCATAGCTGGAAGACACCCATCGCGTTCCGGCCCCGCTCGATCTCCAGCCCGATCAGCTCACGGTACGGCTCACAGGCGCTGACCGACGGCTTCGCAGCAGGCCCAGATGCCGCTTCCCCCTTTAAAAAGCCGGTGGTCACCCCTATGGCCG
>DATDLS010000176.1:0-4195 GCA_036519195.1 Occallatibacter sp.
TCAGATGGCACACATCAGGTATCCCGGCCTGCCGGCCGAGTACGTCATGGAGATGGTCCACAAGTTTTACGACGAGTACTACTTCCGTCCCAAGGCAGCCTTCCGGGTGGTCTGGCAGGCAATCGTGAACCGCGATGTCCCCCGGCTCTATGCCGAAGCCAAGTCCTTCATGAAGCTTCGCTCACAGCGCAACCGGGCCAGCCGAGGGGCCAGCGCCCTCAAGGCCCAAACGCCCGTCAGTCTGAACCAATGAGGAAACGCTCGGTCACTATTTGCAACGACGCACTCTGGATACTCAGTTTTGGACTGAGATTTTCAAGTTCACGGAGGAAATGACGATCGGGGCGAAGAGTACGTGTACTCGCAGGTCAGTGTCAAGAGAATGAATTGGACGCTAAGCGCTCAAGTTACCAACCTCTGAGCCCCCAGAGCCGTCGAATCTCATATATGTCTCTCGATTTTAATTTAGTTCAAGATTACTTTCGAAAGCTCCGCAAGGCCATAAAAGGCATTCGTGCGTCTCCAATGCCTGATGATGTCCACGCACTCCGTACTCAAGCCCGGCATGTCGAGGCCATCCTGCTGGCTTTCCAACTTGAACGGAAGGCGGTCGGGAGTGAGCTTCTCAAGTCTCTGAAACCGATTCGAAAGGCGGCCGGAGATGTACGCGATATGGATGTGCTGATAGGATTTTCTTCTTATCTTGAGCGCGCGGTTGACGATCAGTGCCTGGTACAACTGCTCGAATTCATCGGACGCCACCGAGCTAAATCTGCTAAGAAACTCCATAAAGCTGTCGTCAACCGGCGGCGCGAGGCTCGCAAGTCTCTCAGGCGGTGCATCAGACGCATCGAAGACGCCGTTAGTTCTTCGAAAACGAGCTTTTCAGATAGTCGGATGATGTCTACCAATTCTATGTCAGTGTCTTTCCAGCTTGAGGCGGAATTGGCAAACTGGCCGAAATTAACCGAAAAGAACATACATCCTTTCCGCCTCAAAGTGAAGGAATTGCGCTACATCCTACAACTGGCGAAAGGCAGCAACTCGAAGTTCATCAAAGCTCTCGGAGAGGTCAAAGACCAGATAGGCGCTTGGCACGATTGGATCGAGCTGGCCACAATTGCAAAGAACGCCCTCAAGCACGGGGACGAGTGCGGGCTGAACAGGCAGATTCAACTGCGAACAAAAACAGAATTTATCAAAGCTCTCAAAGTAGCAAATGCGATGCGGGCACGCTACTTCAACTCAGAAACCGCTCGACATCGAGGGAAGAAAAGCCTGCCTCGGTTGAAGGCTTCTGTGATCAGCGCGACCTCGCGGCTTGCGGTTTGAAGTGTCCGCGGTTCCAATGCGGAAAACTCAACAGTGCAGCCAACAGGTAGCCGGCTCTGAGCCGGTACAGGTAATCGTAGAGACACCTCGCGGCAGTCGAAACAAATACAAGTGGGATGAACAGGGTGGGCAAACCGGCGCATATCGCGCTGCTGCCCTTCGCTCAGCATCAACTCGAATTGGAAGGCCTGAGGCCGTTGCGTCTCTCTCTCGTTCAACCCATATTTATCAAATGGGATGCGCTATCCACCCCCCGCCATCAATCGCAGGCGGCCTCCGCGCTCTTCAGATAAAAGAAAATGATGCCATTTAAAATAAACAACTTATGAGAATAGACCTGCATCTATCCAGAACGGCAGATTGAGCTGGTATGCCCCATACAAGGCAGGCAATGAAGGTCAAACCGAGCAACAGAAGTTTCGCCGCCGACGCTTCCTCGATGCAGAATAAAGAACACAACATCGAAGACCTTACCGCTAGCTATGAAGCATGGATGCGCAGTTGTACGACCGTTCTTCAGTCCGACCTTCGTTCAAAGCACGAGCAGATGAAAGAGAATCCGTTTGGATTCCTTCGGGGGACATTTTACAGATGGGCCCAATTGTGGCCATCCGTGTGTAACGACCTTTGCAGCGCTCCGAAGGTCCTCGCAGTCGGCGACTTGCACGTAAACAGTTTCGGCACGTGGCGAGATGTCGAGGGTCGGCTTTGTTGGGGTGTGGACGATTTTGACGAAGCCTACCCCTTGGCTTACACGAACGATCTGGTCCGCCTGGCGGCAAGCCTGAAGATCATTATCGATGCCGAAGGGCTCTCGATCAAGCTTAAAGCTGGATGCAATGCCATCCTCGAGGGATACGCGGATTCCATTCGCCAAGGCGGCCACCCCATCGTTCTCGCTGAAAGAGAGCAGAAGCTAGGCAAGCTGGGAGTAGACAGTTTTAAGCCCCCTTCCAACTTCTGGGAGAAACTGAACCACTTGCCGGGGGTCCATCCACCACTCGCCAAAGACTTGAAACGCGCTCTCGAAAAGACGCTGCCTGAGGCAGGGATCGAATATAAAGTTGTCAGGCGACAGGCGGGGTTAGGGAGTTTGGGACAGGAACGATTCGTCGCGATTGCCAGGTGGCGTGGCGGGTGTATCGCGCGAGAGGCGAAGTTGACGGTTCCTTCTGCTTGTTCATGGCTGAATGATGAGATTGGACATCGCCAGTCATTCTATGAGAAAGCGATCAGCTCTTCGGTTCGCTCGCCTGACCCTTTTCAGGTGATCGACGGAGACTGGCTGATCCGTCGCCTGTCTCCGGACTCAAATCCAATCGATATTCAGGAATTACCGAAGCACCGCGACGAACAGATGCTTCTTTATTCGATGGGCTCGGAGGCTGCCAATGTGCATCTGGGCACCAAGAGTCAATCGAAGCGCATTCTGAAACACCTGAAAAAGGGCAAGCAGGATTGGCTCCAAGATGCCGCCGTACGCATGGCAAAGGCTCTAGAAAAAGATTGGAATCGCTATCGAAAGATCTGAAATGGAGCGCTTTGACACCGGTAGCCGGAACAGGCTCGATCTTTTCCGAGTTCGTCGGGACCCAAAACGCTTTCGCCGGTATCCACTCTGCCTGATTACCTGCTCGCTCGTCTGCACGGGACAAGTTGAATGAAGCGGCCTCTCCCAACCGAAAAGCATTCTTTTCATGTGATCGAGATTTCGTACCTACTTCGCGCGCAGCGTGGCCATGGCTTCGACGCGCATGGCGCGACGCGAAGGCAGATAGGTGGCGAGCAGCGCGATCGCGACGAATAAGAGCGACACGCCCGCGTTGCGCATGAGGATTCGCGCTCGATAGCGCAGGTCTTCGAACACGGTCTGGGACAGCGTGGCCAGGTCGATCTCGCTGATGCGTTTGCGCCACTGCGCGGGACGGCCGAAGCGCAGCGTTGCCTCGCGCCCGTGCCGTTACGGCCGCCAGGCCGCGGTCCGCGGTCCACTGCCGGCGCAGGGAGAGATGGAACTCGAGTTCCTCGTCCAGTTCCTGCGCAAGCTTTTTTCTCCGGAACAATGCGCGCAACCGCGAGGTCCACGCCAGCAGTGCTTTGCTATGCCCGCGTTTGACCAAAGGCGAGCACCAGGCTCACTGCATCGGTGATCCGACGCCAGTTTTCACGCTCTTCAGCCAGCTTGTTCCGGCCCAGGTCGGTGATCCGGTAGAAGCGGGCGCGGCGGTTGTTCTCACTCAAGCCCCACGAGGAGGCGATCCAGCCGTCCTGCTCCATGCGGTGCAGCGCGGGGTAGAGCGATCCCTCTTCGACCCGCAGAATTTCGTTGGAGATCCGCTCGATGTCGAGCGTGATTCCCCAGCCGTGCATCGGCTCGCGCTCCACGGTCTGCAGCACCAGCAGCGCCAGGGAGCCCTGCAGGTTATCGCCACGCGATCGGACCATTTTAGCTCTCCCATAGATTTCTATAGGTAGAATGCCGCATTCCGGTTTTCTTGTCAAGGAAAAGATGGGGGGAAAGAAAAGCTCGCCTGGATCCTGTCTGCCGCCATGCCCGGGACCTTTGCATAAACGACTTGGGCCCGGTCACAGGGAGAGAATTCTTTTCAAACAATACCGCAACTTATCGAGGCATTTGCTGTTCTAAAGAACAGAAGCCGGATGCGGCCAAAGAGCGCGCAAGCCGGCAAGTGCTGAAGACGGAGTTCGCCCCCCGGGTCCCAAGGTTGAGCAGGACAGGGCAGCACGAGGAGGATTTATGAAGGGATTTCGCCTGGTTCTGTTTGCAATGCTCCTGGCTCTGCCGTTCGCGGCAACGGCAGCAAGTGCTCAAGTAGCTGTCGGGGTTGGAATTGGCCCCGCA
>DATDLS010000177.1:0-11431 GCA_036519195.1 Occallatibacter sp.
CGGTGCCCGTGCCGGTGCGCTTGTCGATGGTGTTCAGTTGCGTGAAAGTGTAGGTGCCGCCGAAGCTGACCGTATGCTTGCCGAGCATCCAGATGGCATCGCCCCGGGGAGCGAGGCGATTCTGGAAGACGCCGGTGTTGGCCGACTGGCCCTCTGCATTGGGGCCGATGTTCAGGTAAACATTGCTCACGCCCGTTGGCTGATTGGCGCCGAGTACGTTGTAGACCGAGACGCCGGGAAAATAGTTCGATCCAAATACATTGATCGATCCGGTTCCTGCCGAGCCGCCGGGAATGGAACTGGGCCCGAAAGCCTGCACGTTGTCGCCCCAGTTCTTCTCGCGCAGCACGCCGATGGTCTCGGTGGTGCTTAAATTGGGCTTGATGATGTAGCTGTTGATGATGGAGGCCACCTGCGCGCCCGAGTCCAGATGTTCGTCGAAGCCCGGGACGCTGGAGTAGGCGTAAGGCGCAATGGTGGGATCGTGCTGGTAGAAGTACTTCAGGCTCAGTGTGTCTTTGGACGTGGCGTTGTAATCCACGTCGGCTACGGCCAGATCTGCGGTAAATCGCCCCGTGCCGGGAAGGAATGCATTGTCGAGATGGGCAACGGTGGGGGCAATCCCGCCCAGGTTGTCGTTGGGGATGAGCCATTTGCCGGGCTCGCCGGGAAGCGAAGGGGAGTTGAACAGGATCAGGGCGAGTGGGTCGACCTGCGAGGTCGACACGGGATTGTTGAAGGGGGTTGCGGCGCCGAAGGAATTGTTGCTGACGGCCGCCAGACCGCTGGCCGAGCGGTCGTCAGTCAGGCCCACGGGAACGTCGAGGAACGAGTCGCCGATTTCGGCGTCGGAGACGTGCAGGTGCTGATAGGCGGCAAAGAAGAACAGCTTGTCCTTGATGATAGGACCGCCCAGAGTGCCGCCGGCAACGTAGCGATGCAGTTGCGGCACTTTGTCGCTGGCTGGGACATCGGGGTCCTGATTAAAGAAGAAGGGTGCGGCGTTGATCCAGTTGGTGCCGCGGTGGACATAGGCCTGCCCGTGCAGGGCGTTGGTGCCGGAGGCAGTGCTCAGATCGATATGCGCGCCGGAGGTGGAACCCTGCGTGGCGTCGTACATCGATGAATTTACGCGGACCTCCGTGATGGTTTCCGGAGCGGGCGTCGGAATAGCGTTGCCAATGGAGAGGTAGATGGACGCCACCGAGACGATCACGCCTCCCCCACCGCCGGGATTGGTCTGGGCGCCGGTAGAGTTGATCACGCGCTCCGAGGCCACCTGGCTGGTGCTCTTGCCGTTGAACAGGTTGCTGGCGTCGACGCCGTTGAGCAGGAATGAATTGGAAGTATCGCGCTGGCCGTTGGCCCAGATCGGTGCATTGCCCAGCCCGGAGTTGGCGCCGGTGCCGCCGCCCAGCTCCGCGCTCACGCCAGCAGACTGCGTGGCCAGCCCGGTAAAGCTGCCTGTCGCCAGAGGCACGTTTTCAATCTGCGCCTTGTCCATGACGTAGCCGTTGGTGGTGTCCACGGCGTTCATCAGCGGCGAAGCTTCCACTTCCACCGTCTCGCTGGTCTTGCCCACCTTCAGCGATGCGTTCACCGTAGCCATTCGATCGGCCTGCACACTGATGTGCGCCGTCTTCTGCACGTCGAACCCGTCCGCCGTGTAGGTCAGCGTGTACGTGCCGATGGGCAGGTTCACAAACGCGTAAACGCCTGAGCCATTGGATTTCACGGAGCGCGTCAGGGCCGTTTGTTCTTCCACCACGGTGACTGTCGCATTAGTAATCACGCCGCCTGACGAATCGCTGACCTCGCCGGTAATGCCGCCAAGAGTCTGCTGTGCCAAAACAGAACCGCTACACAGCGCGACGACCGCCACCCATGCCAGCAGCCGGGAAATCGGAGTGGAAACGAACTGCATGAAATGTCTCATGTTGCACCGCCTCGGAAATAGAGATTTCCCATGGTCTCGGTGGGAGGAGATCGAGACTCCTGGAAGTGAATGCAAATCGTGCTGCTCTCGGGGCAATCCCAAAATGGATAAGGTAAGGGCGTTTACGAGTGATTCTCGATGGTCGGACTGATCTCACTTAGACTGCGGATTGGCAATAGCATACTCGTTACAGTGCCGATCTCAAGCAGGAATCTCGCCGAATCTTATAGCGTCCTTATGCGTTTCTACCTTTATTTCCGGGGGCCTGATGTGCAAAAAGCGGGAGAAATCTCGATGGAGGTCCTGGTGATCGCCAGAGAACCCCCCGCTGCCTGCTGCCAAGTCCCTGTTTTGAAAGGGTCGATTTATCCGCGCCCCATCATCTTGCCCCGGCGCATAAAATACCAGCCCAGCCCCAGCGCGATATAGCCCATATAAATCCAAGGAATGCGCGCATGGGTCGCGTCCATCGCCGAGCGAAGATCGAAGATCACAATCAGGATCATCACGACAACCGTCACCACACTCACAGCCAATACCCGGCGCGAGTGCTGTCCGGCGGCATGCCGCGCCAACGGCAGCGCTGCGGCTACCAGCGCATAGGCGGTAAGGAAGCCAAATACCGACAGCGAGCCGATCCAGTCGTACATGTCCGAGCCCTGCACGCCGCCTAATGCCAGCGCCGCCGTTGCGGCGAACATGCATCCCGCAGAGACCCCAACCGCCGCGCTTGGCGTTCCATGGCGGCGATTAGTCTTTTCCAGAAAATCGGGAAGCAAGCCAACGTGCGCCATTCGCAGCAGCACCCGCGCCGCAGCCGTAGTGCATGCCAGCACGCAGGCAAACATGCTCACGAACGCGCCCACATCAATGGCAATTCCTAGCCTCGAGATGCCCGCTTTGTTGGCCAGCAGGTGCAGCGGGCTGGTTGAGCCGCTCAACTGCGATGATTCGCCGCGAAAGCCCAAAACCTCGCTGTAGGAACAAAGCATGAAAAACACGCCGGCCAGAATGCCGCATTGCAGCACCGCACGCGGAATCGTCTTCAGCGGCTCGCGCGTTTCGTTGCCAAGTGTTGTGGCGCTCTCAAAGCCAACAAAGCTGAACATGGCCAGCACCAGCGCCGGGCCCAGCGCTGCCAGATGCACGCCCTTCAGCCTGAACTGGTCAATGTCGATCTCGAAGCCGAAGCGAAACACCAGTATGGCAAGCACAATCATAATCAGGCTGACCGAGACCACCTCGATCCACAGCATCAGTTCCGCGGAAAGCTTCACATCGCGGTAAGCGATCAATCCCGCGATGCCGCAAACCACGGCCAGCGTCAGCAGCGCCGGCGGCGTCCAGTGAAACAACTGCTGCCCCAGCACGCCTAGATAGTAGAGCGCGCCGCCCGCCACAGAGCCCCCGGTAGCAATGTAGGCCAGCAGCAGTCCCCATGCCGCCACCACGCCGAACGCAGGCGGCAGGGTGTCGGCTGCGTAGGTATAAAGCGAACCCGGCGAAGCGGAAAGCTTGGCAAACCTGCTCACGCAATAGCCCACCAGCAGGGTTGCTCCCGTAGCCAGCAGATACACAAACCAGGTCGCATTGCCGGCCAGCGCAAACACCAGCGGAATGGTGAGCGAAGGCGAAGTCGAAGGCGCCATGGCGCTGACCGATTGGGCCAGCGTTTCCAGCGGTCCCAGCACGCCAGCGTGCAGCCCGTAGTTTTCGTCCGCTCGCTCGCCGGCATACACTTCGGCTCTCGTCTGGCTCGTCACCGTCCCGCCTTTCGCGCCCCGCCCGCAAAGCACAGGAGCGCGCGACTAAATGTGTTCCGGTTGCTCTAGTGTTAGCCGAGCGCGGGGCTGCGGTCAAGGCAACGCGTTCGCCACAAAGCCATTTGACACGTCTTGGTTCGCGTTTCCGCGCAACGGGGCGTGGTGCAGAGCTCAGGCTTGAGCGCAGACGCAGGCCGGCATTTCCTCATGGACCTTTCCCCAGAGAAAATGCCGGCCTGCGGTAACAATGAACTCAGAAAGGCGCTCTACTTACTCTCCGCCTTCGCCTTGATCAAATCATCCAGGTAATCCGGCTTCTGTTCGTCGCGCACCAGATGGGGATACCGCTCACCCCCGTGATAGTTAATGGTTGCCGTTTTGATGAAATCGTCATTTACCACCAGCAGCGAGATCGGCCCTGACGAATCCTTCGACGCCTTGATCGCGTCCTCGAGCAGGTCGTGCGCGTACACCCGCCCGTTCACGCCAATGACTTTCATCCCGGAACTGATGCCCGCATCAAATGCCGGGCCGCCCACGATCGAGTCGCTCACCGCGCCGTCCGGGCTGAGTTGCAGGCCGATCGAATACAGGTCCGTCGCCCCGCCCCGCCTTCCTGTCAGCTTCGACGGTTCGCCGTCGAACACCACTCTCCAGCCGCCGTTCTCGATGCCGCCCGTCGGTGCTTCCGGCGCAGTAGAATCCAGCCGCGTATGGAAGAAGGAAGCCCAATCGAACGGTGCCAGCGCATTCAGCGCAGCCACCAGTTCGTCGAAGGTGTAGGTCTTCACCTCAGGCCCGTTGTTGGCGCCGCCGTGAAAGGCCTGGCAGAAGTCGTCGATGGTTTTTTGCCCATGCGATTGGCTGTGAATCATGGTCGCTACTTCAAGCCACAGCAAATCGCCTTCATCGTAATAATCGGTTCCCCGCCTCCATGTAAACCAGCCTCGCCCGCCTTCGAGTCCCGGCTCGCCAATGGCCGTATCCAGCAGCGGCCGCCAGGTGCGCCCCGGCCGCCCCGGCCCGAGCATGGCCGCAATGCTGGCCAGATACTCGTGATACTCATCCTTGCTCCAAAGCCCGCTGCGCGCCGCCAGCATGGGGCCTAAATAGTCTGTAAGCCCCTCATATCCCCACAGCAAATCCGTCTCCATCGGCTGCTCATAATAAGGCACAGTCAGGTCCGCCGGCCGGCGGAATTTTCCATTCCAGCTATGCACAAACTCATGGGCCAGCAAGCCTCCCAGAGACATCCCGGCGTCCGGCGATATCAGCACCCGCTCTGGCAGCCTGCTGTCATTCGACTCATGATGCTCCAGGCCAAAGTGCGCCACGTGATCGCTCAGCGTGAGCAGAAAATGATAGTCGCGATAGTGCCGCGTCCCGAACAGCTTGCCCGATTCCGCCACCAGGTTGGTCATCTGCTTCTGGTTTTCCGGGCTCAGATTCAGAGCCACGGCGCTATCGGCAACCAGGTCCAACTCGTGATGAATCGGCTCGCCCGGCGGCGTAATGTCGATGGCCCGATAGTACTGGCCGGCAATCACCGGTGAGTCAACCAGCAAATCGAGCGAGATCGGTTTGAATACAATCTCTTTGCCCGACTCGGTCTTCACCGGCAGCGATGAGCCAAACTTCCAGCCCTCGGGCAAAATCAGTCTGGCGTCATACGTCTGCTCCTCGGCCGGGGTTCCGGCCGGGTATAGCACCACATCGTTCCATTCGAGTACCGTCAGATTGTTGGTGGCCGAGTTGCCCTCCGGCTCAATGAAGTCGAAACTCGCCTCCAGTTTGCTCACGCCTGAGGGAATGTCGACATGAAAGGTGAACACATCGAGCAGATCGCGCTGCCAGGGAATAACCTTGCCGTTGCCTTCAAACTTCAGGCCCGTCACAGAATTGATCGGCCCGCTCGGCCCATGCTCGCCTGGAATCCACTTTGGATAGTAGATCGTCAGCGGGCCCGGCGTCACTGGTATCTCCTCATGGGAGCGCAACAGCTTTTCCGGCGACTTGGTCGCGTCCACGGTGAGCGATATGGTTTCAGCGGCGTGAGCGACGGACGGAATCAATACCAGAGCAGAGACCATCAACAGCAATGAACGAAAACTGGAGCCTTGCATCCAACTTCTCCTTTGGGGAAAACGGGGGAACTGCTATGCGTGCATCATAACGCGCAGCACAACCCGCTGTACGGCGCCCCCCCGATGTGCGCGACTCTTCTCCGATGCCGGCGGCCGAGGTCGATCGACGGATACGACCTCAACCAAGGGCACGGCCCTTCTTGGCCCCATGCTGAGGTCGCCCGGAGCACCCTGCAGACTGCCGCCGCCTTCTTCGCCCGACCTGTTCGTCTGGCCGGCCGGTTCGGGCCCCCGGGTTGCCGAGTCCAACGCTAGAACTCCGCTCTGGCGCCTCCGGTCCCCACGCCAGCAACCTCTCGAACTCCGCCATCATCACCGACACGTTACCAATGGTTCCCGCGACCCCGGCCAGGGGGAGTGGCCGGCTCAGACCCTGTTTTCCCACGTCGGCGGCCAATGGGAGTCGACCGGTTTCACCTCGATTGAGCCGTAGTTTTGCATCCGGCATCCGACCCCATCCGGCCCCGGCGGAGGCACGATTGCTCTTCGATAGGAAAGGTTAGAAACTGTAAATCCATGATTTATATGGACATTGATTGAATTGAGGAATATTGATTTTTATTGATACCGCAATTGAGGACCGCGCTCTTCGGCCAATGCTACCTTTCTCGCGAACTGAACCAACACATTGTGCGCGGGCTGTATGTCCGGTTTCGCAACCCTGCCTCAACCGGGGTGCGGCGACGATTTCGTAACCTCTGAGTCCCTCCGAAAGGACGATGATGACAAGTCGAAACGCTTATAGGGTGACGAACGAGTCCCTGAATCCGGCCTGTCGGCATGCTCGGGACATCTTGGCCGCCGGCGCCTTTCAGTCCCCAGCCGGTCACCCCAGTCATGACGTTGCCGTTGCCGCAGGGGGTGGAATTACCTTGGCCAGAAACACGCCGCGCCAGCTGACCAACAGACAGGCTGTGCTGGTCGGCCTTGACACCCTGGAGCAGAAACTGCACCTGGCGCCCGGCATTCATGCGTTTACGCCCGCCTCTACTCGTTCAAAAGGAGAGTGTGGTCGTATCACGATTACACATATATATAGAAAATAGCGAGACCGGGCGTCGCGGCCTGCTTTTCCGAGTGGGTCGCGGTGCCTGGTAAATTGAATCCCTTAGCCTGCCTTAAAGGAATTTAGAGGACAATGAAAGCGATCTCACCCTGGTCATAAAAACCGGGCCAGGGCGGGATTGCACCAAGCCTGATTGCGGCTTGAGTCCTGTTCCCCTACGCCATGGCGGCCAGCACCGCGTCAGCAAACTCCGTGGTACCGGCCGAGCCGCCTACGTCGCGCGTCAAGGTCTTCTTCTCGGAGTAAACCGCTTCGAGCGCCTTCTGCACCTTGTCTGCCGCGGCCATTTCCTCCAGATGGCGTAGCATCAGCACCGCCGATTGGAGCAAAGCAGTCGGGTTGGCGATATCCTTGCCTGCGATGTCGGGCGCCGAACCATGCACCGCTTCAAAGATGGCGCACTCATGGCCCAGATTGGCGCCGGGCACCAGTCCCAGGCCGCCCACCAGGCCCGCGCACAGGTCGCTCACAATGTCACCGTACAGGTTCTCCAGCAGCAGCGTGTCGTACTGGTAAGGATTCATCACCAGTTGCATGCACGTGTTGTCGATAATGTGCTCGCCGTAGAAGATCTCCGGGAAGCCTTCGCTCACCTGGCGGGCGCAGCGCAGGAACAGCCCATCGGAAAGCTTCATGATGTTGGCCTTGTGGATGGAGTGAATCTTCTTGCGGCCATGCTTGCGGGCGTAATCGAATGCGAACTTGGCAATGCGCGTCGAGCCCTTCTCCGTGATCACTTTAATGGCTTCTACAACGCCGGGAACCACTTCGTGCTCCAGTCCCACGTATTCGCCCTCGGTATTTTCGCGAACAATAATCAGGTCGACGCCGGGCCAGTGCGTTGCCAGTCCGGGAAGATTCTTGATTGGCCGGAAGTTGGCGAACAGGTCGAACTTCTTGCGCAGCGTCACGTTAATGCTCTTAAAACCGCCGCCGACCGGCGTCGTGACCGGCCCCTTGAGCGCGACGCGATTGCGTTCGATCGATGCATAGAGCGCGGCCGGAATATATTCACCGTGAATCTCGAAGGCTTCCGCGCCGGCCGCGAAGCGTTCCCAATCGAACTTCACGCCGGTAGCTTCTAGAATGCGAACCACAGCCTGAGTGACTTCAGGCCCAATCCCGTCGCCGGGAACCAGTGTTACTTTATGCGTCTTTTGTTCCGACATAACTCCCTTTCAAGTTTGAGAAAACGGTTTACAGAGGACAGTTATGGGTTATCGTGAGCAAAAGCCGACGTTTTTCCCGCACAACTCCGCTCCTTGTTGACCAGGTTAGTTGGGGCAAAAATCCAACCCTTCCTCCCATCGGTCCTCTTTAACCCGTTCTCGGTGATCACTTCTTGCCTTTCGTACTGCGGCCGCCAAGCAGGGCTTCCAGTTCTTCCTTGAACTCGCGCACATCCTTGAAGTCCCGATACACCGAGGCAAAGCGAATATACGCAACCGTGTCGATGCCCTTGAGATGCGTCATGATCAGCTCGCCGACTTCGCTGGTGGTACGCTCGCGCTCCGGCGCATCCATCAAAAAGCTCTCCGTCGCGTCCACAATCGCTTCCAGCTTGCTGGCCGGCACGGGGCGCTTTTCACAAGCGCGCAGCAGCCCGCTCAAGACTTTTTGTCGATCGAATCGCTCGCGACGGCCATCTTTCTTGACCACCATGTAAGGGATCTCGTCGATGCGCTCATAAGTAGTGAAGCGGCGGTTGCAGCTCTCGCACTCGCGACGGCGACGAATGGAGTCTGCCTCTTTGCTCTCGCGCGAGTCGACCACGCGATCCTGCCCGAAACCGCAATATGGACATTTCATTCTCGCTCGATTCTAAATCAGGGGGCAGGGAACAGAGATCTGCCGATGGCGGTCCTTGGTGAGCGTCGGACCTTGGTGAGCGTCATTGATGGGATGGGGACGAGGATGGTTTTGCTGGCCAGGCCGGTGAGACTGTCGAGAGCCCCGAGCAATTGCCAGACGGCGACCGGAAAGCGGACCAGAAGCCCACTTGCGCCAACCGGGATGAGCGGCTTGGCAGTTAGAAGTGAAAGATCAAGTCGCTGGCGAAGGTGAATTGGTTGGTTCTCGTCCCGAGGTCGTAGGCCCGCCGATCCCAGGCATGATCGAAGCGTATCTCCGGCCGTATTTGCACCGTGTTCCCGATCCAATTGCTGAGCGCCAAGGTTCCTTCTGTGTATTTCGTCGCGTATCCAGTTCGCTGGCCCTTCTTATCGTTCAACACGTCGCTGCGAAACGATATGAAGCGATGAGGCGAGAGTTGTTTGTTCAGGTAGTTCACCGCGGCCCACTCAGGCGCCAGGCAGCGCTGTTGTTCCGGCCTGCAATTGGCACCGTTCGTACCCTTTTCCGGCACGATCGTACCATTCACGCTTGGCACGTTCCTCTGATACATCGAATACGTCTCAGTCGCCATGTGCCATGTGCTGCCGAATTTGTGGTACCACGTGCCGTCATACATTTGCAGATTGTTGAAGGCGTACTCGCCGTCGTTGATGCCATTCGCGCATAGGTAGAAGTTGTCGTTTACGCTTTGAGTGGTATAGCTCGCGCAGCCTGTGAACGCTGGTTTGGCATCAGGAGTCCATGGCGCCACATCATGGCTCGCAGACAGACCCGCCTGCACGGTCCAGCGATCGTTGAGCTGAATGGTGGCAAGAATTCCCGTGTCGGTGAAAGGGTCTACAGCGTAGAGCAGTGAATGGCTGAACACGTAGTTGTTGGGCGTCAGTTGCGCTTCGATTCCCGGGATTGAAATGTAACGACCAGCCCGGAGATTCATGCCATGGGCGACACCTGGAAAATAAATATCCACGTATTCCAGGACCGGGTCAAATCCATATTGCCGATTGTGATCCAGCAGTTGGCTGCTGAAATAGCCCTTGTTGGTTGTGGATCGATAATCGGTACCGAAGAAACCGGTAAGGTGAAAACCCCAGTCGACATGCTTGCGCTGTACTGAGTCTGGCAGCCGTTCGACATACACCACAGCCTGACCCAACTCAACCCGATTCGAGTAGATGTCATTGGTCTCCGGATAATTTCGATTCCGCGAAGTCGATAGATTCCCGGTTGGCTCAACCCATCCATAGACTTTGGTGTGCCCGGTCGCTTCATTGATCGCCGTCTGGAGCGGATAGACATTCCCGTCTGATTCACCAATGGTCGGCGATCCTCCATAGGACCAGTCTGCGCTCGGGAAAGGCGGAGAGTTCAAGGGGGAGGGAACAGCCCGGCGCGGAGCGGCGGGGCCTGATGATGCCGTGCCATTCCAATCAGCGCGGTAGAAATCCATCAAGCGCTTCAGAAAGCCATCCTGATTGTTCGGTTGCGGTGTGGGCGCGTTCGGAGGTTCGCTGCCTGGTGTGGACTGGGATCTTCCAGGATGCGATCCGATCGTCAACGCCGCCAAGACGACGAGCAGGAGGAGGACGCCGTGGCTGCGAGAGGCTCGATACAAGGTCATGATCAACTTCGTGAAAGTACGCGTTTGATCGTCGCTGAGGGTTAAGTGTCTCATTCTCAGCATACTTTTGCAGCACCAATGCGAATCCAAGAAGCGCCTGTGTCGGTTGGATGCATTCCTGGGTTGCGCCTGGATGAATTAATGGCCGTGAGCCGGGCTCAAGGTTCAGGGGCTTCAGGATTCGACAGGCAACTCGACTATCAGCCATTTGACCGCGCTAGCAGCTGCGCTCATCGAAGAGGCAGGGTGAGCATAGCGGCCATTACTAAGAAAGGCCCATTCCGAATTGTCCAAGATGTTCTCGGCCATTTGCCTGGGAGAGAAGATTTTGAGAACGGGTTCAGCGTTTGGCGGGTGATCTTTCGCATGTCGGCGAGGCCGAGAGGCAGAGAATTTAGAACCCGGTGTCAGACTTCGGTCGGGCTGAATGAGCAATCCCATTTATCTGCATCCTAGGCCGGGGCCCGCGGCGATCAATCAGGCCCACTAGCGCGTTTTCGCCGAGAAACTCGGCTTCCTGCTCCTGACCTCCGGCCGGGTCTGCTGTGGGGAAAAGGGTCATGCACTGCCTGCGGCTGACGCGGCTCAGCGTGATTTGACCGCTTTCTGAGACGGCAGATCGTCATCAGCCACATGGCAAGGATCGGCGCGGAGAAACGGAGAAACCACCGTGCGCCACCGGCCGAGTCACCAAATCTGGTAAGCAATAGAACAATACCTATTGCCTGGTCTGGGAAATCGTTGCCGGAAAAATTCGCCGGCTCACAGAGCACTGTGACACAGAACTTTTCACCAGCGCCTTGGGGCCATAATTCTCCCACTCTCTCGAGCGAAAATCACCAGGGTGTAGAGGTGGTCCCGAGCGCACGTCCGAAGTGGGATTGACTGCCAAAAATTTGAGCCGTTAGATCACCCTGGAGGGCATCCCCTGGTCGTAACGAATTCAGATTTGCTGCGTCTAATCTAAATTGAGGTACCCGTTGTGCATTCGGGCCGTTTTCATTTCGCCCGGGCAACCGGGCGGCGGCGAACATTGCAATCCGTTTT
>DATDLS010000178.1:0-37232 GCA_036519195.1 Occallatibacter sp.
CCTTAGCGTCAAACGACGGTTGGATTCAGAGTTTATTAGACCTGAGCAGCAGCTAGAATCCAACTTTGGAATAGAGGTTGACGGATGAACTGTTTGTCCGCGCTGCTTAGAGATGCGGACTCAGCTGTGGGAAGGTTGGGCAGTGCCTTCGATGCAATGGAACAGGAGCGATCCCCGGCGTCGAGTTGAGCGAAAGCCTGGGCGAGATGGTCCAGCGAGCCGCAGATGAGGTTGACGTAGTCCGGATGCCGGAGGTTGTCGGCAAGAAAGGCAGGGGCAGGCCGTACCTCAAAGTCCTGGGTTAGGTTCTTGCGACCGCTGCGGCGGCGTTCTCCATGCTTAACGTAGTGAAATTCGCCCTCGAGCAAATTATTGGTTCGCTGCACCAGGCGAAACCCTTGTTTGGTTGCAGGCATGTTGATGACCTGCCCGGAGAGGTAGGGGCCATGACACTTAAGATGGGTGAGGATGATGTCGATGGCCTGACGCAGATCCTGGGCCGGCCCCCGTTGCGGACGTTCCTTTCTCAAATCCTCGGTGAGGCGGTTGATAGCCGCTTGCACATCGTTAAGCTTCTTGACGGAGTCCTTCTCTCCGTCTTCGAGGCGAAGTGCGCCGCGCATGCGATTGAACAAAGTGGCACGTTTGTGCAGTGCCTCGCCTATGAGGAGCAAGGATGGATCATCTATGACCGGGTTGAGGATGCGTTGGAGCTTTTCGAGTTCTCTACGGACGTGGACGCGGTCGGGAGGGGTTCTGAGGGAGGTTGCGAGGACAGAAGCGATAAAGAGACAACGAGTATGGAGATTGAGCCAGGGCAGTACGTAGGGAAAACGGTGACCGCTGCTATCGTTGTTGAAGTCCAGAATCCATTGTGCCAGGCTGCGGACAGCGGTGATTCCTGCCAGCCCGTCCGGAATAATGGGAGGAGGTAAACTGGGCTCCTCAAGCCAACAATTCACGTCCTGGCGCCCCTTTACAATCGATTCTCCCAGCCGGTTGCCGAGCTGGCGGACGAAGAGACATAACTTGGTCCGCAATTTGAGCTGACGGAACGTATTGCGCAGCTGATTGTAACCATCCTCGAGCAGATCCTTGCCGACGTCGGAGAGGAAGTGTTGATGGCACGCAAGAATGGGGATGGGGTGCTGGAGGGACTCCACGAACTCATTGGCCGCCTCGGTCATGGCGCGGCCCAGGTCGCGCATGACGGCGCAGGGTGGACCGAAGGCCTCGGCCACTCGCTGCATGCCCGGCAGCACGAACTCGGACCGTTCGGTAGGCGCCTTCCAGGCGTCTAAGACCCAGCCGCGCCAACCGGAGAGAATGGTGACGACCGTGCCACGGCCATCTTCTCCGGTGGCGTCGACATGCATCGGCCAGCCTCCATCGGTCTCGAGGACAGCGCGCAGAGCGGGAGCCGATTGCCAGTGCAGCTTCGCGAGGTATACCAGAAAGCGCTGCGCCAAAGCGCTGACTTCTCCCGTAGAGAGGATAATCCCGTACTGCGTCTCCAGCTGCTCCTGGATTTCTTCTCGTTGCCGAAAGTGCACAAAGCGCTGGAGCCCGACGTATGCCATAACGTCGTATCCGACCGTACTGCGGGGTACCAGCAGTTGGGCCATCTGGGCGGAGCGTGCGGTGACGGGTTTACCCTCTTGTCTGCATCCCGAACCGCAAATAAAGATTGTTTCATGAACCTCGAAGCGACCATGGGCCAGCGTCCTTCCCATCCGCCGGACGGTCTTCTGCACCTTCATCGCAACGTTACAGTCAGAACAGTCAGCGGGTTCGTGCACGGCAACCGACATCTGCTCGAGTTCCTTGACCTGCTGCTGATGGCTTTCGTGGAGAGAGTTGACGGCAGACCTTAACGCCGCGAGCGCCGCGAGCGGGAGGGCAGAGTTTTTTTTAGACCGAAATGACGAAAGACGTCTTCCACCTGCACGGGCGTGATCCAGTGGCCCAGGCTAGCCAACTGCCGGCATACGGCCTTAGTGTCATGTTCAGGATGGCGGATGAAATCGAGCAGGAGATCGATCAGAACCGCAGGAGCGAGTTGTCCAGGAAGCGGTACATCTGCGTTTTCAACCGGAGGCGGAGTGAGCTTCCGTCGTTCAACTAGCTGCTGCACTGCCCGCGCCCGGTGGGCGCTGCAATATACATAGATATCCGCGACCGTTTCCCGCTGGAGTTGATCCGCCTCCACCAGAAGGAGAAGCGTATTGTGTACCCGCAATTTCAGGATCGATTCGAGTTCCTGGTGGGTATAACCGGCCGGGGCATGGTCCACGAGATAGACGATGGTGGCGCGCAAGGTGCCGTGCCGGGAAAACCCAATATCGCGAAAATGCCAGAGGCCGCGGTCATCGAACTTGGGAATTCGTTCCAGGACGCAATAGCGACCCCCGTGACTGTAGCTGTTGTAGTAGCCCATGGCCTTGAGCACGTGAAAAGCGGTAACCCGCGACTGCACTTTTAGAGCCCGACGCAGATCGTCGTGGAGGACGACCGTCCGGGTTCGGAACAGCTTGTCGACGACAGCCAGGTACTCCGATTTTACGGTCATCCGCCCCTCAATCGACAGCGAATATGAACGATGATGACTACAAGTATATCACTAGTCATTAGTGTTCAAAAACAAAAAATTCATCTCCGCCGTTACTAATTAGGTCCCCCCTGTACTCAGGACAGATTCTTAAGCCGGCGGCTACGAGTGAAGTATGCGCAAAGCCGCGATCCATGCGGCTCCCAACGATGTCTTATTCCGCAACAATTCAGTCCGGGTTGAACTAAGACATCGTTTTAATGTTGCCTATCAGGACCGAGGAAAGAATGAAACTTTTATAATTGACCTTCCGGGAGCATTCGAATGCTCCATCAAGTACTTTATTTGTCAATCATTTACGGATCCAACCGTCGTTTGACGCTAAGGCAAATTCGGCTTTCGTTCTTCTGAGCTTCTGATGACCATCCTGGAGCCGGACACGCAGCTTTGCATGAGCGGGGATATTTATGCGGAATATGAAGAACTGGAACTATATCGACATCGAAAGGTCAGAAGCTCCGGTCTGTTCCTCTATGCCGGACACATTGCGCAATGACTAGTTTTTCAAGCGTGACGATCGGGAACCAAGGAGCGGAGAGCGACTCAACCAAGCACCGTCCTGGGGTTTTCGAGCTTTGGCGGGTCGGGAATACCTTCAAGCAGCTTATCAGTTTCGCATCCTCCGCGAGGCGGGTCTGATCGTCCAGTACAACCACGGCAACCGCTCCGAACTGACACTGCGAAAAGCCGATCTCGAAGTGCGGTTTCCCGGCCTTCTCGACCTCGTCGCGAGTAGCGAAGAACAGGCCGGATAAAGAAAGAGCGCATCGCAGGCGCCCATCGCAGCGTTCTTTGCCGCCTAGGGTTCCAACCTGCCGGGTGAAACGCGCTTCTTGTGAGTTGAGCTCAATCATTCATGAGAGGCTCGTTTTCTCGTCAGTGAGCGGGTTTGCGTACCACGCTCTCAGGTGCTGAGAGCGTGGCCTTTCGGGTCTTCCTGGGTCAGCGGGTGGCTGCAAGGACGGCAGGACGAATTTGCATAGCGAGTTCTTCGACGGTAGTTGAACCGAATGCGACCGCTGCCGTGCCGCCGGCGAGAATGACTTCGACCTCAGTGATGCCGATAAAGGCGAGGATGCGTTTGAGATAGCCAGATTCATGGTCGGATGCGGCAGCAGGCAGGCCTTCGTCGTAGGTGCCCCCTGAGGCGATGATGATTTTGCAGGTTTTGCCGATGACCAGACCTTTGCGCTCGGGCGGACCCGAGTGGGTAACGCGTGGGCGAACGATGAGGTCGATCCATGCCTTCAAATTGGCGGGAACAGTGAAGTTGTACATCGGTGTACCGATGAGAATCTCGTCTGCGGCGAAGAGTTCGGCGATCAATTCGTCGGAGACTGCCAAGGCTCGTTGCATTTCAGGTGTGTGCCTGTCAGCGGGGAGGAAGATTCCGGTAATCCACGGGAGGCCGACATATGGCAGGTTATTTTCTGCAAGGTCGCGGAGAACGACCTTTCCGTCAGGGTGCTTCGTCTGCCATGCTGTGACAAAGTCCCGGCTAAGCGTACGAGAGATGGAGTTACCACCACGAGGGCTGGATTGGATGTTGAGCAGTGTAGGCATATGATTCCTTTCGTGGGCAGCTTGCATCGGACCGATGAGATAGTCAACCTAGTTGACTATATGATTCAGGCTATTCGCGAGAGATTCAAATAGTCAACAAGGTTTACTAAAATGAAGAAGGTTTTGCCCAACATCGCTCGAAGCTTGATGCTGGCCTCTCGGGCGCATACGGCAGCAGTAACAGCCCGGCTGGCGCTGCGCGGATACGATGATTTTCCATTCGCATCAGCAAGTTTGCTGTGGCTCATGGATGAAGGTGGAACGCGGTCGACGGTGCTCGCGCAGCGGGCTGGTGTGACCAAGCAGGCAATGAGCCAGCTGGTGCGGCTGATGGAGCGGCAGGGGTATTTGGAGCAGGTTCCAGACCCGACGGATACGCGGGCGAAGGTGGTGCGGATGACTGAACGCGGTGAGGCGGTGAAGATCGCCTGCGTCGAAGTTCGTGAAGAACTGAACCGGAAAGTGGCACGGAGTCTGGGAATGGATGAAGCTGCGCTGTTGGAGGCCAACCTGGATGCCGCCGCAGGTTTGTATGGGGAGAACGCCGGGGCGGGTCCACAATAATTGATAACCCTCAATCGCTAACCGCAGTTCACGGTTGTGTCTGCCGGCAGGACGAGTCGAGTGTGGTGAACTTCGTCGGAGCAAGGTTTGGATCTGGCATTGGGCCCTTCGATAATTGCGCTACACTAAGTCTTCCAACGGCACATAAGATCGGCCATCGAAGTCCGCGCAGATGGCGGTTCACACTTCCACTCTTAGCGTACTCTGCGATCCTGGAAAGCGAGGTATCTCTTCTCAGGGTGGCCGTATAATCTGGGCACTACCCCCAAATCAACATTTGCGGTAGTTTGAGCTGAGCGCCCCGGGCCCCTTAATTGTTCTCTATTATGGACAAATTTAGATATATTTGTCTATAATAGCAAACATGCCGCGGAAACCTCCCATCATCTTTCCTCAAGAACAGCGCCTGCTGGCCGGGTTAGGAGAACGGTTACGCCTTGCCCGTCGACGGCGGAAGCTCAGCAATGCTGTTGTGGCGCAACGAGCGGGCATTTCCAGATCCACCTTATATAAGGTCGAGACCGGAGATCCCGGGGTCACGATGGGCTCTTGTCTTCGGGTTCTGGCAGTACTTGGACTCGAAAATGATCTTCAAGGACTGGCGGCTGACGACAAGGTGGGAAGAAAGCTGCAGGATTTAGCACTGGAGCCTTCGTCCTCGCGCGCGCCGCGTAAGCGTGTCGCGGGCAAATCCACCAACCAACCGCCGGACTTCCCGGCGAAAGAGGGATCGTGAGCGCGCGCGGCAACAGTCTCGAAGTGTGGCTCGATTGCGACCTGGGCCCCGCTTGCCCAGTTGGGACCCTGGCGCATGACCGCGGTCAGATCCGCTTCCACTACAACAGTGATTGGCTGCGAGATCCCCGCGCGTTTGCGCTGGACCCCGATCTCTCGCTCGACGATGCGCCATTTTTCCCAAGGCCGGAGCTCGGCAACTTCGGTATCTTCATGGACTCGTCCCCAGATCGATGGGGCCAGACTCTGATGAAACGCCGTGAGCCGCTCTTGGCAAAGGACGAGAAACGAACACCTCGCACGCTCTACGCCTGGGATTTCCTGATAGGGGTGCAAGACTTCACGCGCCAGGGCGCGCTGCGTTTCCGCCTGGAAGACACGGAAGAGTTTCTAGGCAATGAGAAGATGGCCGCACCGCCACTGACGACATTGCGTGAACTCGAAGCGGTTGCATTTCAACTCAGCAGTCGTCGCATCGATGATCTTGATTCGTTGCGCAAGTGGCTTGCCGTGCTGGTGGCACCTGGTGCGTCGTTAGGCGGCGCAAGGCCCAAAGCCAATTTCACCAACAGCGACGGTTCTCTTTGGATCGGCAAATTCCCCGCGCGGGACGATGAACGTGACGTTGGTGCATGGGAATATGTGGTGCATGCCTTAGCCATGAAAGCAGCTGTGGACGTTCCTCCGGCCACCTTGCTTCAGTTGAACAACGACTTTCACACGTTCTGTACTCAGCGCTTCGACCGCGTCGGTGGTACCCGCCGGTTTTATGCCTCCGCAATGACCTTGCTGCGCAAGGAACACAGCGAAGGCACAAGCTATCTCGAGCTGGCACAATTCATTCGCTCGCAAGGCGACGCTGAGCATGTTGAAGCCGATCTGGCGCAACTGTTCAGGAGAGTCGTTTTCAACGTCGCGGTGGGCAATCGGGATGATCATCTCCGCAATCACGGCTTCCTGCTCGGGAAGACGGGATGGCGGCTCGCGCCAGCCTTCGATGTGAATCCAAATATCGATAAGGCCGAGCACGTGTTGAACTTGGATGATGGAGATAATCGACCGAGCCTTGAGACGGTGCTCAACACAGCAGAGTTTTATGGCCTCACCTATGACTCCGCCAGAAAGATCCTGGAAGAGGTCGCCTCCGCGGTAGACCAGTGGGAGAGTATCGCACGGAAAGAGCATATTGCGGCCGCCGATATAGATCTGACGGCAGGTGCTTTTTCCGCTCACACAGAGTTTCGTTCTTGATATGGCCATGAACAACAGTGGTGTACCAACGCCGGGCTGAACTTAGTAGAAGATGAGACGATAGCTCTTTCAACCACGCAAATCTTGTGATCACAAGTTCCAGTCTTCCAGAGGTTCGTGCCATAGCCAATGGTGAGCCATTGGCTATGACCGTCTTTAGAGGTGCAAGTTTCATCCGACGTGCTCCCACGGTGGTGCCCTTTGCGGTGCTGACCTTTTCCGATTTACCGCCAAGCCACTTGCTCCGCAATCTGGACGCATCCGTCGTTGTAAAGGTAGCCATGACATACTGTGTTGGAGACGAACCCTGGACACGGACGAACCCGTCAAGCGCCACTGGAATGGTCTTACCTGCCGCATTAATCCCGAGATGTACCAGTGCTGAGCAGCTAGGCTCAAGCTCCTTTAGCGCACGGATCGATAGAATCTCGAAGTTGGCGGTGTCTGTAATAGCCTGCAGCTTTTCTGTTGTTGTTGCCACTGATCTATATCCCCGCGCGGCCTCAATCCATCTGCCGTTCACTTTGAATGTTGCAAAAAATCGGGAACGCCCCCAAACTGGCCCAGAAGATATTCCTTCTCCAGATTCGCGTCTTTCCGAACTCCCGGTATCTGACAAAGCACAAGAAGTCGTTCTCAACGGTTGAGAACCATCGTCTACTCTACAAGCGCTACGTAGAGCCGCGATGGGGTCAGCTGCGACTTTACGCAATTCGAACGGTTGAAGTTGAGGGATGGCTTCATTCTCTAACGTTAGCGCCTGCCTCGAGAGCAAAAGTAAAGTGCATTTTATCCTCGTTATACAACCACGCGATTCGTAACGAGTGGTTGATGTTCAACCCGATCAGCAGGGTCAGGACATCGCAGAAGCGATTGCGAGACAAGGACGTGCTCGAACCTGAAGAATTCCAAAAACTAGTGCACAAGCTTGCTGTGCGTGAACGGGCGATGGTCTTGCTGGCTGGCAGCACCGGAATTCGTCGCTCTGAAATGATTGCACTGACCTGGTCAGACCTAGACACCGTCCGAATGCAAGTCACCATCCTAAGATCTTGCGTTCGTAGCCGATTCGGGAAGACAAAAACGGAGTCGTCCTGTCGGCCTGTTCCGCTACATCCCGTTGTGCTGCAGGCATTGTTGGAGTGGCGTTCGAAATCAGCTTATGCAGAGAAACTGGATTTCTTATTCCCCTCAACGCGCTTCGACGGGAAGAGACCACTCAGTCCCCAGAGCATTATGGAGAAGAGCATTCGCCCAACTCTCACAGACATAGGCATTGTTGGAAAGCGGATCGGCTGGCACAGTTTTCGCCATTCTCTGGCAACTAATCTAAGAACGCTCGGTGTGGACATTAAAGTCATACAAGAGTTGATGCGACATTCAAGTAGCCGCACAACACTCGACGTCTTTACTCGCGCTGTTGATCAGCGGAAGCGAGAAGCGAATGAAAAGGTTGTTGAGATGATGCTCCCGCTGGATCTGGAGAAGTTTCAGAATTCTTCAGAGCCCTCCAGAATCCATTCTCCAGTTCGGCGCCGCAGATGATGGGTCTTCGGGGAACAAAAGAGAGAGAGTCGTTGAAATATGCCGGGTTTTTTAATTTGAGAGCGGTGGCCTTGTCGATTTCGGCTTGGCGCTGCATGCCATGCCGTTGTTCGATACCTTGAATCCGAAGTTCTGGAAGTTCATCCCTAAGTTGTCGACGAGTATGAATAGGTCGATGACGATGACTTTATCGAGAAGGTTTTTGCTCTGCAACTGGCTGATCAGGGTCGAGTTGAAAAGCTCCGAGATCTGAGTGAGGGATTCACCGTGGTCGGGGCCAGACACACCTTGAGGGACCTTTCCGAGGTCAGGCACATTCACAAGGCCCACGTGGGTTGCGCCTTTATCAATGACGGTCTCGACGACACCGGCGAGATTAATGGCAGACTGGACGATGGCATGCTGGGCAGCCTCGATCGCAGCAGGTGTGCCGATCTGCTCGGATACCGCGAGATTGAAGAAGATGTCGTTGGCCCCGCCATTGATCATGACAAACTGGTTAGGGTAAAACCTTTGGTAGACGGACAAATAAGTGTTGAGCTGTTGGCTAACCGGGAAGGTCGTCTGCAGGGGGAAGTCGGAGTTCGGATCTCCGCTGGTGTCGTGCCCTATTCCGGGTTGCATGGAGACGCGGGATCCACCTTGAGCATAGCCGAAGCCGCCATCCGATCCTCTCGTAAAACTTCTTCGCGCGGTCGACATCCGAAACGGGACGACGACCTCCAACTTCATATCAGTTCTCGCGACGCCGGCGTTTCTTGCTGCGCCGTTACTACGAACTTCATTCGTGACCATGATTACCTCCTGTTTTCTATGGGAGATCGCCGCCGCGGTTATCCGCACCGCCGACCTGCTCACGTCGATTCAACGTGTGCTTGAAATCTCGGACGAGCGCACCAGCGGGGTGAAGTTCCATCTAGAAGCCAACACTCTCACCATCAGCTCCTTGGCCGCCGACCGCGGGGAGTCGGAAGAGATTCTGGCGGTCAGCTACAGTTCCGACCCGGTTACCATCGGATTCAACGGCAACTACCTAGTGGGGATCCTTCGCACGGTCGGGGCGAAGCGCGCGATGCGCCTATCCTTAAAGGATGCGAACTCAGCCGGGCTCCCTGGTTCCGGAGAGCATGAATCCGGAATTCCAGCAGCAATATGTGGTCATGCCGATGAGGGCAGCGTGGGGGCATTGCTGATTTTGACGATATGGATGATAATATAAGCAAGATTGGCGGGAGAGGCACTCCTATGCAGAAGGAACACCAAACCTCGAAAGCCGTACCGGAAGCGTTGGTGCTCGACGTGCCCGTCCCGGCAGGCACCGACCCGGCGCTTCTCTCCTCGCTTCGTCAGGGACTTATTCGCGCGGTAGACATTATGGTGAGTTCCGGGGAAATTGCGATCATCGAGAATGCTGACGAACTCGCCAAACTTCTGACGGGCATCATCAAGCCGGACGCCGGATTGGTGGAAGAGCGTGTTCGGCGCATGCAAACCATCCACGAGATCTTCAACAAAGACGAGTGGCTCACTACCGAGTCGCTGAATGAGCTTCAACCGGAACGACCGAAGAACCGTTCGCTGCCGGCGAGCGACTGGAAGCGACGGGGCCGGATCTTCAGCGTGACGTTCGGCGGGAAAGAGTACTACCCGCGTTATGAGTTCGATGCCGCGTATCAGCCTCTTCCGCTGATGAAGGAATTACTGGCCGCATTCGGTACCGTGGCGGACACCTGGAAGATCGCTGCGTGGTTCCACTACCCGAACGGAAGGATCGTGGAATCGGGACCGGAGGGAGTCAAGGCCATCGCTCCCAAGGAAGCGCTCGATCGCCGCGACGTCCTCCTGAAGGCGCTCAAGATGCGGACCGGAAGCTACGTTGCGTGACGTGCTCCATCCGCCAGCCCGGAGCCTCTGAGCCGTTTGCCCTCGACACGGTTACGCGGGCGCAGGTTCCGGTGTGGTACCACGTCTACTGCACGAAGAAGTATCCGACTACCCAGCCGGACACCTTCTCCCAGGGATGGGGAGACACCCGGTTCGCCCCCATCTCGACCGGGACTGGCTCTCCGGTTCACACCTATTACGCAGCGAGCACCCCTGAGTGCGCGTACATGGAATCGGTGCTCCACGAAATTCCGCTATCCCCGCTAGGTGTTTTCGACGTTTCCGAGTTGCAGTACTACCACCTTGTCCACATAGCGCTGCCTGATCCGCTCACCTTCGTCAGCTTTCACACACCCTATCTGCCCCAGCTCGGTCTGACACGCGCGGAGCTGATCGACAGTCTCCCAGCCTGTTATCCCGAGACGCGGCCATGGGCAGAGCAAGCCTATCAACAACAGCCAAAGGCGCAGGCCGTCGGCTATGGCTCACGTCGCGACGATGCGGCACGGTGCCTGATGCTCTTCGGACAGCGCCTGCCCGACCCACCGATCTCCGTCCTCAAGACCGAACCGCTTGCCCACGCTCCTCGCAGAGAGGAAGTCCTCGTGCTCGTCCGGCGTCTCAAAATCCACGAGATCTGATCACCGGGTCAAGATGACTTCGCACGAATCCCGCCGAGAGCTCACTCCGGATTGCTGTGGCTTGCCTCTCTAAACTGACCTAGAAGTTCGTTCACGATCTGGTCCATCTCGGTCAGCATCTCTGAGGCAAGCCGGCTGGCTCTATCGGGGGTCGACACTGCGCGTCGCAAAAACCGTTGAATGCGTTTCAGAGCACTCTTTCTTTCGCGATGCTTCGTGCATCAGCCGTGTATCCCAATTTTCGCCAGTGGCCCCAATTGGTACAGGCATGGGACACCACGAGACACCTCACAAGGCAGCATCAACGGTCGATTGAAAGTGAAGCAATGGGTAGGGCGAGCGCGACGCTGATCCACAAGCGCCTCGTCATGTTAGCCAGCTCTGGAGAGCTCTCTTCGGTGGTTACCTCGCGAGGTTCGAGCGCCATTCCACAGATGGGGCAAGCACCCGGCGCGTCGCGCACGATCTGCGGATGCATCGGACAGGTATATTCTGTGCGCTTGGCTGGGGCGGAAACGGTCGCTGGTTCGAGCGCCATGCCGCACTTTGGGCAACTGCCCGGCCCCGACTGCTTCACCTCAGGATGCATGGGGCAGGTGTAGTCTCTCTGCGGCTCGGTCTTTGCAGGCGGGAGCGAGGCAGGCGTGTCCGGCTTGGGCTGCATGTATTTATTCGGCGTGGCGCGGAACTTTGCGGCGCAACCTTGGCTGCAAAAGTAGGCAGTTGAGCCCTGATGCTCGATGCTTGCTGCGGCCTTCGACGGATCAACCTTCATCCCGCATACGGGATCCTGCACGTCGGGCTGCTGCATCGTACGATTGTTGACTTGTTCGCCCACTTCGGTCTGTGCCTTTTTGCTCTGAGAGTCTGCGTAAACCAGATGAACCATTATGTGTTCTTGCTATCCTTCGTCGATGCATCCGGAATGGGGAAATCGCCGTCGGCTCACCCCGATCTGGAGGGCCGTGATTGAGATCGCATTCTATCCAAGTGTGCCCGGGCGTCATCAGCATCTTGGTGCGCTTGGCTCGACTCAGCCCCAGGAACTCCCGCCGCATGGCTTCCGTGGGAATGGCGGCGGGCATCGCCGCTACCTTTGACGCACCCATTGCCGCCGTAATCTGCCGCACCATTCAACCAAGAGATCGCTATGATTTTCGGTGCGCGAGATGTGAAGACCAGCCTGCTGCAGAGTCGCAACACACGTTTCTGCTGGCAGTGCATCCCCGAAGCAGGAGAGGTAGAATCAATTGGCGGCCCCCGATCCTCGGAAGGCTAGCGCTCAGTTGTGGTATAGCTATTTTGTTTTCCGTACGTCAGAGGACGCAAAAGGGGAAGAGAGACCCATGCGTGGCCCGCATGGATTCATTCATAGTCAAGTCCTGGTATACACGCGCCTCCTGGGAGCATCGCGGATTTAATTCATTCGTGTCGTGATAGATGGAGCTATAGCCTTCTACGATGGATCAAGGAGGCTTGCCAATGATGCCTTTTCGCAAGATACTTTTCCCGATCGACTTTTCTGACGCAACGATCGCAATGGTTCCATCTGTCAGAGAGATGGCGCAAGGATTCGACGCCACCGTAACTGTGTTGAACGCATTCAATCTTGTCCATGAATACAGTCTCGCTTCGCGCATTGGGGACACGGGTGGCGCTGAGCCTGATGCGATTCCGTATTCGCCTGCGTTTCTGGAGCTTCGCAATCAACGTGAGCGGTCTCTGGATGAGTTTGCCGGGGCGCAGTTCTCAAGTGTCAGTCATTCGGCAAAAATTGAAGATGGCGACCCGGCGTTGGTGATTCAGTGGGTAGCGCAACGCGAGAATATTGACCTGATCATGTTGCCCACTAAAGGCTTGGGGAGATTCCGCCGATTGCTCATGGGATCGGTCACCGCAAAGGTGCTCCAAGATGTCACCTGCCCGGTATTGACCAGCGCTCACGCCCCCGATTCGAGGCTGCCTCCGCACGGAGCTCACCGTTCGATTCTTTGTGCCGTCGATTTGAATTCGGAGGCGGAATCCATTCTCAGGGCAGCTGCCTTCCTCGCTCAGACTTACGGTGCAAAAATCTCCTTGTTGCATATCGATCCGCCATCCAACGGGAATGGCCAGCCGCCCACTGCGCTGGAGCTAAGGCTAGCGTTTGACAAGGCGCTAAGCGATGGCGATGAGCCGGACGCTGGCCATGGTCTTTGTCTTTGCTTCCTGGGCTCATCGATCCCGGAAGGGATACGGCAGAGCGCGATTAAAGAGGAGGCAGACTTGGTAGTTGTTGGTCGTGGACACATAAAAGGTAACTTCTCACAAGCCTGGTCGCATTTGTACACGATTATCCGCGATTCGCCATGTCCGGTTCTCAGCGTCTAATGCGCCAAGGAATACAAATGCGTCCGATTGCGCGGCGGTCATCTGTTTGCTCCTAGGCATTGTAGGCGCGGTGGATGCCGGAGCGTAGACAAGCAATTTGACCGACCTTAAATTCCTTCACGGGTGTGCTGCAAATTCACCCTATGACGGGCCCATGAAAGGGACTT
The DNA here is from genome assembly GCA_036519195.1 of Occallatibacter sp. GTDB lineage: Bacteria > Acidobacteriota > Terriglobia > Terriglobales > Acidobacteriaceae > Telmatobacter. The sequence continues at coordinate 13,329 of DATDLS010000178.1, forward strand.
CACCCAGCGAGTGGGAATCAATACGGAGCGGCTATGGAGCCAGTGTCCGGCTTTGACATCCAGGTATCCGAGATGCCAGGAAATCTCGTCCATTACGAAGCCATACAGATCTCCAACTTCGCCATCCGTTGCCCACACCGCGTATCCCGTTACGTCCACCGCACTTCGGAGGTGGGGATCCTCCTTGGTGTTCACTGGATAGTCCGATCCGGGCGGCAATGTAGATCCGGTGCCTAATCCACTGTCGATCCAATAAGCGAGCCAATGATAGTATTCCTCCATCGCAATCTCCTGCTGACGGGTCACAGGCTTTTCAGTATCAATATCTGGACTATTGCGCACTTGTTCATTCGTATAGCTGACATGGAAACACCGGTTCGCCCAATCCGGTTGTTCGACCGCTGAAATCGCGAGAACTACCTCTCGTCGTTTGAGGACGTGCCCAACATCCGCTATCAGATAGCGGATCGTCCAAGATTGATCGTCAAAGAGAAAGTTCTGGACGGTCCCTATCTCACCGTCAGTTGCGAGAACGCGAGATCCAAGCAAGTCTTTCAGAACGTGTAGCATGTTCCTCCTCGGGCCAAACGGTCGGGTGGACATTCTCTCCCGGGTCTTGCATTTCTTAAAGAGCAGCTATGAGCTACTGCTTTAGCAATAAGGCGAATTGAAGGTAATGGGTATGCCTTCGCCAAGACAAAAGCCGCTCGGAGGGTCAACTCGGCTTCGTCAATCTGACGGCGCCCCTCATTCAGCTATGAACTGAGGTTATATCCCGTTTTTTTGCTGTGATGTAAATTGACCCGGCAATCAGCCCAGGAAACCGATTTGATCCAGCGAGTGGGTATAAGGACGGAACGGCTGAGAAGCCAATCTCCAGCTTTCACATCCAGGTAGCCGAGATGCCAGGAAGCATCGTCCATGATAAATCCTTCTAGACGACCAATCTCTCCATCCGTGGCCCAAACCTGGTAATCAATCAAGTTCACGGCGCCGCGGAGATCCAGATCTTCCTTGGTGCGAACAGGGTATTTTCTCCCGGTTGGCATTGGAGCGCCCGTTTCCATCTGGGTATATGCCCAGTAGGCCATCTTCCCCCAGTATTCTTCCATCGCGATTTCCTGCTGGCGAGATACCGGCTTTTCCGAATCGACGTCGGGGCTATCGGGCACTTGTTCTTTCGTCGAACGGGCATGAAAAATCCGGTTAGCCCAATCGGGCTGCTCGACTGCTGCAATCGGAAGAACCACGTCTCGGCGTTTATGCCAGGTACCCACATGGACCACCACGTAGTGAATCGCCCAGGAACGGTCGTCAAGGAGAAAATTACGGATAATTCCCATTTCGCCGTCCCTCGCGATCACTGAAGAACCCATTAAGTCTTTCAGGTCGTGTAGCATATTCCTCCTGTGGTGAAAGCCCAAGCCGGGACCGGAACTCTTGCAGCGCCTGCTACTGTCGGAGGACGTCATATCGGTCGACGCGGCCGCCGCGAAAGAATCGGTGACGCAACATGCTTGTTCCAAGCAGATAAAGGGCGACGATCAAGCAGGCAACAAACACGATCCTTGCAATTTGGAACCAGAGTGGTCGTTGTTCTGAAGGAACTTGCGTATTCGAATTGGTTGTCATGGGGGGGCTTTCTGCAAAGTCAATGTCTTACGATGGAATGCTCAATAAGTGGAATTTCTTCACAAGCAAATTTAAATTCAAAATGGAAATTCGGGCAGAATCAACGAAGTCTCGCGTAGAACCCGAAGCATTGACGGGAGGGATCTAGGCGAGGTGAACCACTGCCGAGGCCCATTTAACGGAATGGGGGCTCAATCCTCCCTCTCTTTCGTGTTTTGCTCCTCGAGTGAGCACATCAATGTTCGTGCATCCGAGATTGTCGTCTTGTTAGAAGGGGGCGTCTGTACTGTCTTGCACAGTTTGGAGAATTGCCGAAAATGGCATCCTTCGTCCAAAACTACACCTTGCTTCAGCTCATCAAGACCAATCGACGCGGTTCGGATTCCGGACTGAAGCGGACGACTGCCTGGATGGACTCTGGGGTAACGTTGTAAGACGGCCCGTGTTGAAACGTGAAATCATCAGCATGTCCGGTTTGCAATGCTCCGACGACACGTCGTTTATCTGCCCTTCATACATGGTCCCGGATAGAATGAGTCCTGCGATTCTGGAAAAGAGGTGCAAGTGTCCTTCAAAGATTGGCTGCTCGCTGACCTCGAACTTCCTAAGGGCATCAAGAGACCTGTTGTAGAAGCGGAACACCCCTGGTGGCGCGTCATGTGTCTTACTGGCGTCGACTACTTCTCAACGTTGGGGTATCAGTCCGGGATCGCGTTTCTCGCTGCAGGAGTTCTTTCGCCCATTGCAACTCTGGTCCTTGTTCTTGTGACGCTCTTTGCCGCGCTACCAGTCTACAAACGAGTAGCAGCTGCCAGCCCCAACGGTCAGGGCAGCATTGCGATGTTAGAAAGACTCTTTCCTGGTTGGGGTGGTAAAGTCTTCGTTCTTGTGCTTCTTGGCTTTGCCAGCACCGATTTCGTCATCACCATGACTCTCTCAGCCGCCGACGCAACGGCTCACTTTATCCACAATCCCTATACACCCCATATCCTGCGGAATCAGATGGCCGTCACGCTGTTCATTCTTGCTGTCCTCGGCGGCATATTCCTCAGGGGATTCAGGGAGGCAATCAATCTAGCCGTCTGGCTGGTGGCAGTCTATCTGACGCTCAATTCGGTTGTAACCATCGTTGGAGTTTTACAGATTCTTCGACATCCGGAAGTGGTTCCTGTGTGGAAGCACGAACTCTTCACCCAGCACGCCAGTATTCTTTCCATTTTCGGATTGTCACTCCTGTTGTTTCCCCGCCTTGCACTGGGCCTCTCAGGGTTTGAAACCGGCGTTGTCGTCATGCCGCTTATTCAGTCGAAGGATCTTGACGAGAGAATCAAAAACGCCAAGCGCCTTCTCGTGACGGCGGCCATCATCATGAGCATTTTTCTAATGGCCACCAGCATCATTACAACTTTGCTTATCCTGGCGCCCTACTTCCAGCAAGGGGGCATCGCAAATGGACGGGCGATGGCTTATCTCGCTCATCAATATCTCGGCGAGGGTTTCGGTTCAGTCTATGACCTCAGCACGATTCTCATTCTTGCCTTTGCCGGAGCATCCGCCATGGCGGGCCTTCTTAGCATTATCCCGCGCTATCTCCCAGGCTTCGGGATGGCGCCTGAATGGGCCCGCGCATCCCGGCCGCTCGTTCTCGTCTTTATCGCCGTCGCATTTACGGTGACGGTGCTCTTCCACGCGGATGTCGATGCCCAGGGCGGGGCCTATGCCACAGGCGTCCTGGTTCTGATTACCTCCGCTTCCTGCGCCGTTACCATTGCGGCTCGGAAGCATCTTTCTCGCTTCATCCTCGGCTTTCTCTCTCTGATCTTCATTTACACTACGCTGATCAATATCTGGGAACGTCCCGAAGGGTTGAAAATCTCGTGCATTTTTATCTTCACGATCATCTTCATGTCGCTGGTCTCACGAGCGATGCGTTCGACCGAACTTCGTATCACTGGCGTCGAGCTTGACGATCAGGCAAAGGCCCTGATCGGCGATGCCCGCAATCACACCGTTCGCATGATTGCCTGGAATCCGCGCAACTCCTCAAGTAAGAATTGCGACGAAGCAGGCTCTGAGCTTCGGCGCCTCCACGGAATGTCGCCCGATGATCTGATCTTTTTCTTCGAGGTAGAGAGAGGCGACACTTCAGACTTTACCGACGTTCTTCGCGTCGAAGGGCGATGGGATGGCTCTAGTCGTATCCTGCATGCCAAGAGCGCGGCGGTTGCCAATTCCGTTGCCGCGCTGCTCATTTACATTGAGCATGCAACGGGATGCACCCCCCATGTATATTTCCACTGGACGGACGTGAATCCCGTGACCAACGTGATGCGCTTCATCTTCCTGGGCGAGGGCGACACAGCTCCTCTAACTCACGAAGTCCTTCGTCGCGCGGTAAAGGACCCTTCGATTCGCCCCGTCGTCCATGTGAGCTAGCGCCGTCAATCTAAAGACCAGCAACGCGAAATGCCGCGGCGCAGCGTGTCGGAATCCGTCGCTCGCCATGCCAAATGCCCCGTAGAAATTGTCCGAATGACGGCGACTGACTGACAGGAGCTTGCCATGGGCCGTCAGACGCATGGACCTTGCTAAGCCACAATCTCAAGATATCTGCATTCTGTGGCCGGCACTGCGAGAGCGGAGGCTTCGCCAGTCCATTGCGCGAGCGCTCAAGTGCGGCTTGCATCAAGGCGTGCCGGGCGGGTTCAACCTCTGGAGTCAATCGTGCCGCGAAGGACCAACCAACCAGAAGAGTGTGCAATTTTGACCAGAACGCGGCCTGATGAAATGGGATACTTTCACAAATTTAGCTGAAGATATCTAGGCAATGACGCGAATTGCCGGAGCCAAGTCAGCGATCACGCGGAGATCAATGTTGGCGCGTCAAAAGTGGCGTAGCCTGGCCGTTCTAGTCCAATTCGCCTCAGGTCACGATCCGACCAGCATCTTTGCGCCGGCGGGGACGCCTGCGCATTCCATCTTTGGCCTATCGATGCTTGTGCTCAGCATTACGGGCGCCATTTTTCTGGTCGTGGCTGGACTGTTGCTGTATGTTCTTCTCCGTTATCGCTATCGCGCGACAGGGTCAGAATCCGCGCAGGAACCGGCACAGATCTATGGAAGCAATCAGATCGAGCTATCGTGGACTGTGATTCCGGTTTTGATCGTTGTCATCCTGTTCCTCGCCACTGCCCGCGTCATCTTCTCGACGGAGTTGGCGCGAAAGCCTGCCGACGCATTGGATGTAACGGTGATCGGACATCAGTTCTGGTGGGAGTATCGGTATCCGAAGCTGGGCATAGTGACCGCCAACGAGTTGCATATCCCTGTCAGCGATCCGTCGCATCCAACCCCAACATACTTGACCTTGTCGTCGGCCGACACTGACCACAGCTTCTGGGTTCCGCGGCTTGCCGGCAAGACCGACCTGATTCCCAACAAGGTAAACACCATGTGGATCGATCCAGAGGCTGCCGGCCTCTACTTGGGTCAGTGCGCTCAGTACTGCGGAGCGCAGCATGCCAAGATGCTGATACGCGTTTATGCCGACAATCCTCAACAGTTTGCGGCGTGGGTAGCGCAGCAGCAAAAGCCCGCGGCGGAGGACGCCAGCGCTGCCGAGGGTGAGGCGGTATTTCAGCACAGCGCCTGCATCAGTTGCCATGCTTTGGCGGCCACTGTCGCGACCGGAAGATTCGGCCCCGACCTGACCCATGTTGCCAGCCGTGACACAATCGCCTCGGGATCCGTGCTGAATACGGCAGCGAACATGCGCGCATGGGTTGATAATCCGGCCCACTTTAAGCCGGGTGCTCTCATGCCGGAGATGCACTTGAACGATCACGATCTCGATGCCGTTACTGCCTACCTGATGACTCTGAAGTAGTGCCCAACGAAGAGGTGCCGATTGGCAACACAAACTTCGACGACTGCGTTGCCGGATAGGACAGCTAGGCCCGAGATGCGGTGCAGCTGGCTCGAGGTGGTGCATGACTGGGTGACAACGGTAGATCACAAGAAGATCGGCATCATGTACATCTGCTATGCGCTGATTTTTCTGCTCGTCGCCGGGTTCGAAGCGCTGTTGATGCGCATTCAGCTCGCCATCCCCAACAACACTTTCGTTTCGCCGCAGGTGTTCAATCGCCTATTCACAATGCACGGCACTACGATGGTTTTTTTCGTCGGCATGCCCATTCTCTTCGGGTTCGGCAACTACCTTATACCCTTGATGATCGGCGCGCGGGATATGGCGTTTCCGCGCCTCAACGCTTTCGGCTTCTGGATTTCGGCCTTCGGCGGCCTGCTGCTCTATTTCAGCTATCTTGGCGGGGATGGTTTATACGGCGCGGGCACCGCGCCCGATGTCGGCTGGTTCGCCTATGCACCGCTTACTTCTCCGGCTTTCTCGATCGGCCACAGCACAGACTACTGGACACTGGCCCTGTTGCTGAGCGGAATCGGCTCTGTCTCCACGGCGCTGAACATCGTGGCAACGACCATCTGCATGCGCTGCCCTGGAATGAAGCTGAACCGCATGCCGTTGCTGGTCTGGCTCTACCTGGTCACTTCTCTGATGGTCTTCATCGCGATTGGCCCGCTTACTGCCGCGCAGATCATGCTGATGCTCGATCGTTTCGCCGGCGCACACTTCTTCGACACACAAGCGGGCGGCTCGGCGGTGTTGTGGATGCACTTCTTTTGGATCTTCGGGCATCCCGAGGTTTACATCCTTGTCCTGCCGGCCTTCGCTTTTGCGAACGAGATCATTCCCGTCTTTTCGCGCAAAGCCATCTTCGGCTATCCGGCGATGGTGGCGGCAACCATCGGCATCGGCTTCATCAGCCTGAGCGTCTGGGCGCATCACATGTTCACCGTTGGGCTGGGCGCGTGGGCGAACACGTTTTTCACTCTGGCCACAATGGTCATCGCCGTGCCCACGGGCATCAAGATATTCAACTGGCTGGCTACGCTCTGGGGTGGCAAGATTCACTTTACGGTTCCCATGATGTTCGCGGTGGCTTTTCTATTTCAGTTTCTAATTGCAGGCCTCACCGGGATCATGCTGTCGGTGGCGCTGTTCGATTGGCAACTGGGCAACTCCTATTTCGTCGTCGCACACTTCCACTATGTGCTGGTCGGCGCAATTCTTATGATGATCTTTGCGGCGTTCTACTATTGGTCCCCGAAGATGACCGGTCGCATGTTGAGCGAGAAGCTGGGCAAGTGGCATTTCTGGCTGTTTGTTATTGGTTTCCATCTCACGTTCGACTTTATGCATGTTCCTGGCCTGCTCGGCATGCCGCGCCGAATCTATACCTACGAAGCAGACCGTGGCTGGATGATCTGACCTGATCGTGTCGAGCGGGGCGATCTTTCAAGCCATCGGAGCTTTGGTCTTCGTCTACAACCTGGTTTGGTCGTGTTTCAAAGGACAGCTTGCTGGAGCCGATCCATGGGATGCATGGACACTTGAGTGGTCAACCACCTCGCCGCCACCCGCCTATAACTTCGCGCCAATTCCAAGCGTAGGAAGCCGCCGTCCCTTGTGGGATTTGAAGCACCCCGAAGATCCAGACAGCAACTACGAGATGTGATGAGCAAATTCGATGGGCGGAACAGCGGTCCTACTTCACAATCCGCGCGAAACCTGGAAACTTCCGTCACGCGGCATTGTGGGCATGGTTTGCCTGATCATCGCCGAGGCCGCGATCTTCACCATTTTTGTTGTCGCCTATGTTTTTTATCTTGGCAAAAGCCTTGCGGGCCCTTCGCCGCGCGACGTGCTCGAGCTTCCCATCTTTACCACCATCTGCCTGCTGTCAAGCAGCTTCACCGTCATGGGCGCGGTCTCAGCCTTGCACAGGAACAAGCAAACCATATGCTCGCTTTGGCTCGCCTTGACGGTGTTGCTGGGCGCCATTTTCCTCGGCGGCACCGCGCACGAGTGGTACAACCTCATCTATCGCGACGGACTGACCATCAAAACCAACCTTTTCGGGACAACTTTTTACTCGCTTGTGGGCTTGCATGCGACGCACGTTGTGTTCGGCTTATGCATGTTGTCTCTGGCGTTGCTTTTTTCGCTCCGCGGCCAGATGACGAGCAAACACACGGAGCGCCTGGAAGTGCTGTCACTCTACTGGCACTTTGTGGACGGAGTGTGGGTCGTAGTGTTTCTTGTGGTCTACCTGTTTGGCAGGTATCTGTTGATGCTGCAGGTCGTCACCGGCATTCTGCTTGCGCTCGTCTACAGTCCATCGGCGAACGAAGCCTGGGGCAGCCTTCAGTTCCTCAATCACAATATCGCACTCGGCTGGTATCTGCGCGCCCTGCACGGATGGGGTTCGAACTTCATGGTTGCCATCGTGCTCATCCACATGGTGCAGGTGTTTCTCTTCGGCGCTTACAAATTTCCGCGGGAGCTCACATGGATGGTGGGCGTGGTTCTTCTTCTGCTCACGCTGGGGATGGCCTTTACCGGCCAGGTTATGCGATTCGATGGCGACGCCTACTGGGGCCTGGGCATCGGCGCTTCGATTGCGAGCCGCGTGCCGATTATCGGCGCACCGCTTGTCCATCTGGTGCTTGGCGGACCGATTATTGGGGCAGCAACTCTGTCGCGCTTTTTCACCCTGCACGTCTTCCTCATTCCCGGCCTGCTGCTTGCCGGAGCCGGTGTCCATATCTGGATGGTGCTGCTGCACGGCGTGAGCGACTGGCCCATGCCCGGCCGCATTGTTACCAGGTCTACATACGAGCGGGAATACCTGGAACTGACCGCGAAGACCGGCATTCCCTTTGTTCCGGACGCTGCATGGAAGGACGCGGTCTTTGCCGCTGCGATCCTGTTTGCCGTCATGGCCTGCGCATTCTTCTTTGGCCCATTTGGCCCCAGCGGGCAGCCGGACCCAACCATCATTCGAACAGCGCCCAAGCCCGACATGCCCTTTCTGTGGATTTACGCGGTGCTTGCCTTTCTGCCGCCCTCCATCGAGACCCCGATCATGCTTATCGTTCCCGTGCTTGCAATCGCGGTCATGCTGCTGCTTCCGCTGGTGGCAGGCGAGGGCGAGCGGCATTGGGCGCGCCGTCCCGTCGCAGTGCTGATGGTCGCGGTCATTGCGGTTTCGCTGGGCATCTTCACAAGGCTCGGGACTCAAACGCCATGGAGTCCAGTGATGACCGCATGGACAAGCGACTCGGTCCCGCCAAAATACCTGCTCAATCGTTCACCGCTCGAGCGGCAAGGCGCGCTGGTGCTGCAGAATAAGCAGTGCCGCAACTGCCACTCGCTCAATGAAGTCGGCGGTCAGCGCGGCCCAGCCCTTGATGCTATCGCGTCGCGCATGACTGAAGATCAAATGATCCGCCAGGTGCTGCAGGGAGGCGGCAATATGCCGGCGTATGGCAACGCCTTGAACCCCGCGGAGACAAAAGCGCTGGTTAGCTTTCTAATGACGCTGCGCGGAAACAATCTTGCGCCGGCGGCTGATGCTTCAAGCAAGTTGGTTAACTCAAGTGAAGTGCATTTACCGCCGGCTTATCCTCCATCGCCAACGCGGCAGGCACGGTAGCGTATGTCCGATGCTGTGCAGCAAATCTTTGCGGATTGGTCGATCCCTGTCTGGCTAACGCTGACAATCCTTGTCACCGCGGCGGTTTATCTGCGGGGTTGGCTGGCAATACGAAAGACAAGGGCGGCGCAGTTCTCCGGCCTCCGGCTCGTGTCTTTCCTTGCGGGTCTCTGTGTTCTATGGCTGGCAATCGGCTCACCGATGGATGGGTTTGCCGACGCTCTGCTTAGCGCCCACATGGTTGAACACCTGCTGCTTATGTCGGCAGTTCCGCCGCTGCTTTTGTGGGGTCTGCCCGTTGTGCCTCTGCTGCGGGGACTGCCGGCGTTCCTCCGGCGTTTCGTCCTTGGTCCTATTCTGCGGGTATCGCTGCTGCGCCGATTTGTACACTGGCTCGTAACTCCAGTTGTGGCGTGGCTGGCGATGAACCTCACCTTTCTTGCCTGGCATATTCCCGCCGCGTATGATTTTGCGCTCGAACATGAGAACTGGCACGCGGTGGAGCACCTCTGTTTTCTTGCTTCCTCAACATTGTTCTGGTGGTGCATCCTGCGCCCATGGCCGGCATCCCGGCAACCGGGAACCTGGGCAATTCTTCTCTACCTTGTGTCTGCAGATATCGTCAACACTGTGTTGTCTGCGCTTCTCGCGTTCTGCGGCCGGCCTGTTTACAAGTATTATCTCGATCACGCAAATGCTTTCCAGGTTTCCCCGCTCGACGATCAGGTTCTTGGAGCAGTCATCATGTGGGTGATTGGATCGCTGGTGTTCCTTGCGCCTGCAGTGCTGATCGCGCTTGAGCTGGCGGGACTGGGGGCGGGAAGGCTGAGCAGAGAGAACCTATATACGCCTGCCGACAGCGGTAAGCCGGCCTCATAGCCGCCTATAAGCTGCCGGCGTTTCTCAACATGCCGCCATCGATGAAGTGAGTGCTGCCTGTAATATAGGCGGCATCATCCGACGCAAGATATACCGCGAGTTGAGCTACTTCTTCAGGCTTGCCCCAACGCCCAAGCGGAATTTCGGCGAGAATCTGATCGTTGAGCTTGGCATCGATCTCGACGTCTTTGTCGATCGGGGTAAAGATGGCGCCGGGGCCAATATTATTCACCGTGATCTGGTGCGGCGCCAACTCCACCGCAATGGTACGCATCAACATGCGAATTCCACCCTTCGTCGCGCTATAAGGTGCATTCAGCGGAAACGCGAGGTCCTCGTGGATAGATGAAATGTTGATGATGCGCCCACCGCTGCCTTGCGCGATCATTTGTCTCGCCGCAGCCTGACTGCAGAGAAACGCCCCGGTAAGATTCACAGCCACGATCTTCTGCCATTCCTCCAGCGGGTAATCCACGAATGCAAATTTCTTCTCAATGCCGGCATTGTTTACAAAGATATCGAGCTTGCCAAATGCCGCCAGGGTCTGTTGAATCAATCCGTTTACCTGATCGGGATTTGAAACGTCGGCTGCGACACCGAGAGATTTACCGCCCATTGCGCCGATCTTGTTTAGGGTTTCCTCAGCGACGGACGCGTTGCCAACGTAATCCACAACCACAGAGGCGCCTTCCTTCGCGAATGCGAGCGCAATCGCCTGTCCAATTCCTGTGCCTGCGCCCGTCACAACGGCTGTTTTCCCCTGCAAACGCATGCTTCACCTCAAGACTTTATGATATCTCCTCGACGGAGCAAACTCCGCCGCAAAAGGGGCCACCACCACACATGAGAGGGATCCAGATAGAGCAAAAGTAACCACTTCTGTCGAGTTGAATCTCTTAAACTTGTTGAAGATGAGGTGCGAGAGTGCAGGGAGTTGCTGGAACGGAAGCGTTTGGAAAACCAGGCATCGAGCCGCGCTGGACGCACAGCAACAAAGACGGTGCCGGCACGGCATACTCCGCATCCAGCCATCTCTGGTTCACGATTTGGAACGGCATTGTCACGGAGGTCTACTACCCTACCGTTGACCGGCCGCAAATTCGCGATCTGCAGCTCCTGATCACGGATGGCAAAACTTTCTTTCACGAGGAAAAGCGGGATCTTACGGTGCACGTGGAGCGCATTTCAGACCATGCGCTCGGCTATCGTTGCACCAATGCCGACCCGGATGGACGCTATACCATCGTCAAGGAGATGATCGGCGACCCGCATCTGCCGTGCCTTCTTATGCGCACGCGAATCACCGCCAAAGAGAGCGCCTTTCTCGCCGGAATCAAGATATTTGCTCTTTGCGCCCCGCATCTCGAAATCGGCGGCGCCGGCAACAATGGCTACATCTGCCTCGCCAACGGCCTGCGAATCCTGATGGCACAGAAAGGCGAAAAGTGGATGGCGATGGGAGCGACCGTCCCCTTTTCGCATCTCTCCTGCGGCTACGTTGGCGCGAGCGATGGCTGGACCGACCTCCACGATGACTTCAAGATGGACTGGGAGTTTGAGCGGGCCAGCGACGGAAACATTGCCTTGACCGGCCAACTGGACCTTAGCCAGACGCAGGAGTTCACGCTCGGTCTTGCTTTCGGAAACAGCCAGCATCGAGCAATTGCCAATTTGCTGCAATCTCTCGGCGTCCCGTTTGACGAGCACCTGGCGAAATACAAGAAGCAATGGGATGAGACTGCCGCGCATTTGAGGCCGCTTGAAAGCGCATCGTTCGATAAGGGCAATCTCTATAACAGCAGCTACAGTCTGCTGCTGGCGCACGAGGACAAATCGTTCGCGGGCGCGCTCATTGCATCGCTCGCCATTCCCTGGGGAGAGGCCAAAGGCGACAACGATCAAGGCGGTTATCACCTGGTGTGGACCCGCGACATGGTCAACAGCGCAACGGCGCTGCTGGCTGCCGGCGATACCGCGACACCGCTTCGCGCGCTTATCTATCTTGCCGTCTCGCAGTATGCCGACGGCGGCTTCCCGCAAAACTTCTGGGTCGATGGAGACGCATACTGGAGCGGAGTTCAACTGGACGAAGTCGCCTTCCCGATCATGCTGGCCTGGCGTCTACACTGCGAGAAAGGGCTGGCCGACTTCGACCCTTTCAATCTCGTTCGCAAGGGCGCTGCCTACCTCATCCGCAATGGACCGGTTACTCAACAGGAGCGCTGGGAAGAGGCTTCCGGGTACTCTCCGTCGACGCTTGCCTCCAACATTGCAGCTCTCATCTGCGCCTCGGTTTTCTTGCGTAAACGTGGCGATGCGGAGACCGCGGCCTTTATTGAAGAGTATGCCGACTACCTGGAAGCTCATGTTGAAGAATGGACTGTGACCGGGACTGGAACGTTGGCCGGGGGCACGTCAAAATACTTTATGCGCATCCTGCCCGAGAAGATCGGCCAGGAGCATCCTGCCGAAGACAAAGACTCCCGGTTGCTGCATATCGCCAATCATGCGCCCGGCGAGCAAAGTGATTTTCCCGCGCGGGATGTTGTCGATGGTGGCTTTCTGGAGCTGGTCCGCTATGGTATCCGGAATGCGGACGATCCAACGATCGTATCCACCATCAAGGTCATCGATGCGGTGATTAAGACAGACACGCCTGCCGGGCCAACCTGGCACCGCTACAACCACGACGGCTACGGCCAGCAGGCGGACGGCGGCCCCTTCACGCAATTTGGAGTGGGCCGGGTGTGGCCGCTGCTCACGGGCGAACGCGGCCATTACGAACTTGCCGCCGGCCGGAGTACTGAAACCTGCATCCGCGCCATGGAGGGTCTTGCCTCGACGACGGGCCTTCTTCCCGAGCAGGCCTGGGACCAGGCGGACGAACCCAGGATTTACATGTTTCTCGGGCAGCCCACTGGCTCCGCCATGCCGCTGATGTGGGCACATGCCGAGTACATCAAACTGCTTCGCTCCACCGCGGACGGCAAAGTCTACGATACGATTCCCGAGGTCGCCGAGCGCTACCTGTCCAGGAGCGGCGAGAGAAAGCGGCTTGAAGTGTGGAAGCAGAATCGTCAGGTGCGTTTTATGCACGCGGGCGAGGCTCTTCGCGTGCAAGGGGATGCTCCCTTCACGCTCCGCTGGTCGAGCGACGACTGGAAATCGGAGCAAGACGCCAAATCGACTCGAAACGCCCTCGAGATCGATTACGTCGATTTGACGGATGCGCCTAAGTCGCCTGGCGTTTGCATTCGCTTCACCTTTTTGTGGACTGAAGGTAGCCGCTGGGAAGGGAAGAACTACGACGTCACGGTGCGTTAGCGAGCTTTGCTCCGGGACACTCGGCGACGGAACCATGCGGCTACTGCATCAATGATTGCCAAGCCCGGGGGAACTATCCTTTGAGACCCACCTCAAGCGAAACCAATCCGCACGCCTGGTTCATGACGGCTCGAGAGGCATTCAAATGTCACTGGCGCCTTTATGTCTTTGAAGGAATAGAACTCGCAATCTTCATGATTTCGGCGTGTTTCGCTACTGTCTATCTTTTCGATCCTTCTTACCCGGCGCTGCACCTCATACCCTCTGCAGCCATCCGCCGTCTGCTGATGGGAATCGCCATGGGGGCTACCGCGGTTCTTATCATTCATTCCCCCATGGGCAAGCGATCCGGCGCCCACTTCAATCCCGCAATCAGCTTGTCTTATCTTCGGCTCGGCAAAATCGCCCTGTGGGATGCCATTTTCTATGTCGTGTTTCAATTCATCGGCGGAGTGTTCGGAGTGGCTGTCTCAGCGCTCTTTCTGGGCAGCAGCTTGGCCGCTCCCACTGCGGATTACGCCGTTACAGTACCTGGACGGTACGGAACAGCGGCAGCTTTCTTCGCGGAACTCTTCATGTCGACGCTTCTGATGGGAGTTGTTCTCTGGTTTTCGAATCGCCCCTCCCTGGCAAACTACACAGGCTACATGGTGGGGATCCTGATCTCGCTCTACGTCCTGTTCTTCGCGCCAGTGTCCGGGTTTAGCATCAACCCAGCCCGCACCACCGGATCGGCTGTCTTTGCCGATGTCTGGACTGCGGGATGGCTCTACTTCACCGCGCCTCTGCTTGGCATGTTGGGCGCGTCGGAGTTTTACCTCCGCATCTTCGGGCCGGCTCGGGTTCTGTGCGCCAAGCTGCATCCCGATCAAGCATGTCCATGCCCATTCCTCTGCCATTATCCACTCCATCGTCACCGGATTGAGCCTGTTGCGGAAGGCTGAAATGCGGATGGCCGCGGATCGGCATCTTACTCGTCATGACCACCGAATACGACGCGATCATCATCGGCAGCGGTGCGGGCGGGGGGACCCTGGCTTTCCACCTCGCTCAAGCCGGCAAGAAAATCCTCATCCTGGAGCGCGGACCGTTCATGCCGCAGGAGAAACTCAACTGGGACACATCGGCCGTGTTCCTCGATAACCGGTACCATACCAGGGAAACATGGCAGGACAAGGACGGCAAAGACCTTCACCCCCAGCAGTCGTACTTCGTCGGCGGGCAGACAAAGGTCTATGGCGCTGCCATGTTTCGCATGAGGGCTGAGGACTTCGGCGTCATCCAGCACCAGGGTGGCATATCCCCAGCGTGGCCTATCTCGTACTCCGATTTGGAGCCTTACTACACCCGCGCCGAAGAAATATTCCACGTCCACGGCGACCTTGGCGCGGCGCCTCCGGTTCCCGGCGGTTTCGGCTCTTCTTTCGACCCCACTGAACCGTTCCATTCGAAAAAATATCCTTATCCCTCCCTGGCCAACGAACCGCGCATGCAGTCCATCGAGGACGATGTTCGCAAACTCGGAATCCATACCTTTCCAATCCCCCTCGGCCTCAAGCGCAACGAGGCTGACCCTCTTGCCTCGAAGTGCGTGCGCTGCGATACGTGCGACGGGTATCCCTGTCTCGTTCACGCCAAATCGGATGCCGATATCAACTGCATTCGGCAGATTTTGCATCTGCCCAACGTGACGCTGATGACAAATTCACGCGTGACGCGCCTGCTCACAAACAGCACCGGCACTGCCGTCACAGCTGTCGAGGTCATCCACTCCGGCCCTGGCCAGCCTTACGGTTCCGCTGCCGGCCCAACTGAAACCAACGCGCCGCCTCCATCGAAGGCCGGGAGCGCCGCAGTCTACACAGCGGGGCTGTTTGCCGTTTGCGCAGGCGCTATCAACTCCGCAGTGATCCTGCTTGCCTCAGCCAACGACAAACATCCCGCCGGTCTGGGCAACAGCTCCGATCAGGTTGGGCGCAACTTCATGTACCATCAGGCCGACGCACTTCTCGCACTTTCTACGGAGCGCAATGAAGATAGTTACACCAAGACCTGGGGCACCAACGATTTCTACATCAAGGATTCTGACCCTGGCTATCCGTTTCCGCTGGGCCAAGTGCAGCCGGTCGGCAGCTTTCACTTCGAAATGATGAAGGGCGACGCTCCGCCGCTTACTCCAGGTTTTGTCCTGGAGGGAATGAAACACCACGCGGTTCCGTGGTGGCTTACCACGGAAGATTTGCCCGACCCGGAAAATCGGGTGACACTCCACAACGCTACCCCACTCTCCATCGAGGCCTGGCAACCAAGTCTTGTTGGAGCACACCCGTCTGGAGACACTGGCCGCACGAATGAGTCCGAGCCCGTGACAAACGCCCCGCCCGGGAGGATTCAGCTCTCCTACACTCCGAACAACGTCGAGTCCTTCGAGCGCCTCAAGGACCGTTGGGTCGACATTCTCAAGAAGGCCGGCCACGCAAGCACGTCCATCCCACTGCACGCGTACTTCAAGAAGCGCATCCCTCTTGAGGGTGTCGGCCACCAGAACGGCACTTGCCGCATGGGCAACGATCCCGCGACGAGCGTCCTCGACTCTCACTGCAAGGCTCATGACCTCGACAACCTTTATGCCGTAGACGCCTCCTGCTTCGTCTCCGCAAGCGCCGTCAATCCGTCGCTGACCATCATTGCCAACGCGATACGAATTGCGGACCATTTGCTGGCTGAACGCCTCAAGTGAAAGATCGAGTGGAGCGTTTTGTGTACGGGGTCAAGTATCGCGACTCCGAAGCGAATCCGATCCGCATTTCTAATTACAATCAGTGAATGAACAAAGGCGCAGAGCAGGATCCCAGGGTTTATTTCGCGGCCGAGAGAACCTTCTTGGCATGGATTCGTACGGGACTGGGCTTGATCGGTATTGGTTTTGCAGTCAGCCGTTTCGGCTTGTTTTTTCGGCAACTGAGCGCAAGCCAATCCCACTTGCCCACCCGGGCCACGGGCCTATCCGTCTGGTCCGGGGTAACCTTGGTGGGTTTGGGCGTGATTGTCATACTTAGTTCTGTCCTTCGGCACGTTCAATTAATGCGCGAATTGAAATCGGGCAGCTGGACACCTGGACGCGTGTCGAGGGATGCCGTGGCGCTCGGACTCTTGTTGGCCGGCGCCGGGCTTGGCATGTGCATTTATCTGATCCTCGTGCATTAAACAGCTTGTTGAAACGCCTTCACACGGCCGAAAGCTCCTCGACCCAATATCCTTCTCGATTGTAGTACCCATGCAGGCTCGTTTCGTAATCCCGCGCGAGCAGGGACTCATCGGTATATTCCGGCGCATCCTTGATGGTCTCGCGAGCAAGCCCGATCACAACTTCCCGGGCGTCCCAACTCACGCTCTCGATCCACTCTGGTGAAATGAGAACTTTTTTCCCAGGCCACCAGTTCTTTGTCGCCACAACAAGGTAACGAATCGCCCAGGTCTCATCATCGATGATGAAGTCATCGACATGGCCAATCTCGCCGTCAATCGCAAGAAGATGGTAGCCCGTTACCTCGTGTGTACTGCGAAGATGGCAATCCCCTCTCATTGCTTCCGAGGCAGTCCGGCTCCTTCTGGTGCGATCCAACTCAAGATGCGCATAGCTTCCCCACATGTATGGCCCGCCCCAATAGTTCGGAAGGTCATAGTATCCGTTGTAGGAGGTCTCATATTGACGGGAAACCGGCTCGTCCATGTTGATGGTGGGACTATCTTCGATCTCCTTCTTGGTCAATTGAACGGAGACCTTCTCATCGGAGCTATTTACACCGTTCAGGGAGTACGGCGAGATCAACACCTTCCTGCCGCTTAGCCAGCTTGCTGTATTTGCGACGAGGTACCGAACCGCCCAATACCGGTCATCGAAGAAAAACTCACTGGCCGACCCGATGTCCCCATCGAGGCCTTTGAGCGAATAACCTTTCAGTGCCTTTGCTTTGATTAACATGACGTCTCCTTTCCCATGGTTGACCTAAAATAGCTCGGGCGGTTGCCCCCGAAGCGCTAATGCGGTCGCAAACATCTTTCATCGCAGGCCAACGTGAGCCCTATGCTGGCCCGCATCACAACGGCATACGAACTGTGAACCGCTTGCTCAATAAGCATTTCAGTTTTGAAGGCCGCGGTGCTGAGCAATTGCGTACATCGAACAGAGCGCGGCCCCGGCAAGCATTCAGGCGGCTTTGAGTATCTGGCTTTTTGATGCAATGCAGTCCAGCAGATCATTCCAGGACTTGGCAAACGAGGCAACCCCTTCTCCGAGCAAATGTGCGGCCACCTCACTCGTGTCAATACCGGCCTTGGCGAATTCGGCCAGCACCTCGTCGGCCTGTGCGGGCAGAGCCTCGCCAAATTCTTCATGCGCGGCGAGAGCTTTCAGAGTGGCTTCGGGCATCGTGTTCACGGTGAAGGGCAACGCAAGTGCCTGAACGTAGAGGATGTTGGAGGCTTTGGGGTCCTTGGTTCCGGTGCTGGCCCAGAGAAGGCGCTGGGAACGGGCGCCGGCGTTCAGAATGCGCAACCACCGCGGCGACTCAAGCAGAGCGCGGTATTGCCCATAGGCCTCTTTGGCGATCGCGATACCAAGTTTGTTGCGCAAGGTCTCCGGAACTCTATCCGCGACCGAGACGTCCCAGCGGCTGACGAACAGCGAAGCAACGGAGCCGACATCGGGGTTTAACCCGGCTACAATGCGCCGCTCGATGCCGCGCAGGTATGCCTCAGCGGCCGCGATATATTGTTCGCCAGAGAATAGCAGGGTTACGTTGACGGGCACGCCGGCAAAGATTGCCTCCTCAATGGCGGGGAGACCTTCGCTGGTTCCCGGGATCTTGATGAAGAGATTGGGCCGGCCTGCGCGGGCGTGGAGAGCTTTGGCCGCAGCGAGGGTGCCTGCCGTATTGCGAGCCAACAGGGGCGAGACCTCCAGTGACACCCAGCCGTCCACACCATTTGTCCGCTCGTGAATCGGGCGGAAGATATCGGCGGCCTGCCGCAGGTCCTCGATCGCCAATTCAAAGAAGAGAGCGTCACCCGATTTGCCGTCTTTCACTTTCTGGCCGATGGCGTCGTCGTAGTCGTGACTGTTCTTAATGGCGTGATCGAAGATCGTGGGGTTCGAGGTAAGACCCGTGATCGATAGTTCCAGGATGTGGCGTTGAAGTGTACCGGTGGCTAGCAAGCCGCGGGTGATGTTATCGAGCCAGAGGCTCTGACCGATATTGTGTAGTTTTTCTGTCGTTTTCATTCGATTTCTCCTGGATAGAACGGTGTTGGTTGGTTTGTCCAGCGATTGCCGCATTGGACTAAACACGACAGCATCCGGCCATTCATGCCGATGAGTCTGCGCTGCTGGGACGGGGCCTGACCATTAGGCGCCTGTCTTGCTGTCAGCGGACTTCTCCTGATGGCCGCCGAATTGAAAACGCAGAGCCGACAGCACCTTTTCAGCAAAGTCATCCTTGCCCCGCGAACTGAATCGTTCGTAGAGCGCGGCACTGAGGACGGGAGCAGGAACCGACTCGTCGATGGCCGCTTTGATCGTCCAGCGCCCTTCCCCCGAGTCCGACACGCGGCCGGCGAATTTCGCCAGATCCGGGCTATCGAGCAGAGAGATGGCAGCCAGGTCCAGCAGCCATGAAGCAATCACACTCCCGCGGCGCCAGACCTCGGCGATGTCGGCGATGTTCAGATCGTAGGGGTAGTATTCGGGATTGCGGAGCGGCGTGGTCTCTGCATCCACGGCCTGCTTCTGCTTACCGGCGTTGGCATGGCGCAAAATGTTCAAGCCTTCCGCATACGAAGCCATCATGCCGTATTCGATGCCGTTGTGAACCATCTTGACAAAGTGGCCGGCGCCGCTTGGACCGCAGTGCAGATATCCGTGTTCGGCTGTTCCGCCCACCTTTTCCCGGCCTGGGGTGCGTGATGCCGAATCGATGCTTGGAGCCAGCGCGGAAAAGATGGGGTCGATGCGCTTGACCACGGCGTCATCGCCACCGATCATAAGGCAGTAGCCTCGCTCCGATCCCCAGACCCCGCCACTGGTTCCGGCGTCCACATAATAAATGCCCTTCGGCTTCAACTCGGCAGCGCGTCGAATGTCATCGTGGTAGTAGGAGTTGCCGCCATCGATGACCACATCATCTTTTTCGAGGAACGGGATGAGCGTCTTCAGCGTCTCATCGACCGCGGCGGCCGGCACCATCATCCAGATGGCGCGAGGCGCCTTCAGCTTCCTGGCGAAGTCTTCAATCGACGTTGCGCCGACTGCACCGTTTTTGACGAGCGCCTGCGCAGCTTCCGGATGGACGTCATAAGCAACGCACTGGTGACCGGCCCGCAGAAGGCGCTGCACCATGTTGGATCCCATCCTACCTAATCCGATCATGCCCAATTCCATTTGTTTTCCTCTCTTTAAAAATGCTCTCAATCGAATTCGGGCATTTTCTGGAAGCCTTCATTCCATTTCTCTTCCAACACGGGTCGCAAGAAGCTTCGCAGCTTCGGGGAACTAGACCCAAGCGCAGACCAGTTCTCGTTCGCATCCGAATGTAGGAAGGTCGATGAATACAGTCAAAGCGCGACCTCATGCATTTCGAGAGCCTTCACCTTGTCGACTCTGCGTTGGTGGCGTGCCGCACCGCTGAATCGAGCTTCTAGAAATCTCTCGATTAGTTCCCACGCGAGTGCGGACCCGATCACTTTTCCACCCAGACAAAAGACATTCATATCATCGTCTTCCACGCCTTGGTGAGCTGAGAAGACGTCATGAATGAGCCCCGCGCGCACACCAGGAACTTTGTTGGCGCAAATGGACGCCCCCACGCCACTGCCACAGAGCGCAACTCCCCGTTCTACCTGCTCGGCAGCAACGGCTCTAGCGAGGGGAACGACGAAGTCCGGGTAGTCGTCTCCCGGGCTCAGTTCGTGCGCGCCAAAATCCACGACCTCATGGCCGGAGTCGCGCAACAACTTAGCTACCTGCTCCTTCAGCGCAAAGCCGCCGTGGTCTGACGCAATCCCCACGCGCATTACTCTTTCTCCTTCAGATGGTCGAGCACGACATGAGCCTGTTTACAGACATTCTCCACAGTGAACCCGTAATGCTCCATCACGACTGCCCCAGGAGCTGACGCCCCGAAGGTATCCACCCCGATCACTTCAATTTGCGGGCCTAGATACGATCTCCAGCCAAGTGTGGCGCCGGCCTCGATGACCAACAGCGGTGCGCCCGTGGGCAGGATCTTTTCTCGATAATCGTCCGGCTGCGAAGCGAAAAGGTTAGTGCTCGGCATGCTGACCACCCTTGCCTGAACACCCTCATTCGCCAATTGGTCGCGGCCCTCGAGCGCCAAATGGACTTCCGATCCAGTCGCGACGAGAATGATGTCCGGTTTCGCGTCCGCGGGACAATCCGCAAGAGTATAGCCGCCGAGCGGAACTCCTGAGGGTATTCCTGGATACTCATCCAGGCCCAGCACGGGAAGTCCCTGGCGTGTGAGGATCAGTGCGACGGGGCCTTTCTTTCTACCGATGGCGATTCGCCACGCAGCCACCGTTTCGTTGGCATCTGCGGGCCGAAGGACGACCATGCCGGGGATCGAGCGCAGCCCAACCAATTGCTCTACAGGCTGATGGGTCGGGCCGTCTTCTCCCATACCGATGCTGTCATGTGTGAAGACATAGATCACCGGCAACGCGTTCATGGCTGCAAGGCGCATGGGAGGACGCATGTAATCGCTGAATACTAGGAACGTGCCGCCATAAGGGATGAGGCCACGATGGAGTGCCATGCCGTTTAGGATCGCGCCCATGGCATGCTCTCGAATGCCGAAGTGCATGTTGCGTCCGCCCCAGTTGTCCGGCTCGAAGTTTCCGGCACCTTCTCGATTGGTGTGGGTGCTCGGGTTAAGATCGGCCGAGCCTCCCATCATCTCCGGCAAGCGAGAGCCCAGAACCGCAATCGTCTTTCCCGATGCGACGCGAGTCGCCATCGGACCGTCCGCGGCATTGAATGCCGGCAGGTCGGCATCCCAATCCTTGGGAAGGCGCGTGTCGATTACTCGATGAAACTCCGCGGCCAGGTCCGGGAACTCGTTTGCAAAGGCTTTGAAGCGCGACCCCCAGTCAGACTGGGCGGACGCTCCACGCTCAACCGCTTCCCGGAAATGTTCCAAAGCCTCCTCGGGAACATGGAATGAAGGTTCAATCGGCCAACCCATTCCTTCTTTGGTCAGGCGCACCTCTTCTACGCCGAGCGCTTCTCCGTGGGCAGCAGCGGTGTCCTGCTTGTGGGGGCTGCCGAAGCCGATGTGAGTGCGAACTGCAATCAGGGAAGGACGTCCGGCTTCTTCACGGGCTTTCTCGAGTGCGAGTGCGATCGTTCCGACGTCGTTGCTCCGCTCCACTCTCTGCACGTGCCAGCCGAGAGCGTCGAACCGCTCCAAACGGTCTTCGGTGAACGTGAGCTCCGTGCTGCCTTCGATGGTGATGTGGTTGTCGGCATAAAGAACGATGAGTTTGCCCAGATGCTGGTGCCCCGCATCAGAACCAGCCTCGGAGGAGATACCTTCCTCAAGGTCGCCGTCGCTGACCAGGACGTACGTGTAGTGGTCCACGATTCTATGGCCCGGCCGGTTGAATCGCGCCGCGAGCGCAACCTCGGCAATGGCCATGCCGACCCCGTTGGTAAGACCTTGTCCCAATGGACCAGTGGTCGCCTCCACTCCTGGAGTCTTTCCGTATTCCGGATGCCCCGGCGTACGGCTGCCCCACTGCCGAAACCGCTTGAGTTCCTCCATTGGCAGGTCGAACCCTGTTACATGGAGCAAAGCATACAGCAGCGCACAACCGTGTCCCGCAGATAGAACGAATCGATCCCGATCCGGCCAGTCGGGATCGCGCGGGTTGAACTTGAGCGATCTGTCCCAGAGTGCGTACGCCATGGATGCCGAGCCCATCGGCAAACCGGGATGTCCCGAGTTGGCGTTTTGCACCATGTCGACGGCCAGAAAGCGGAGCGTGTTAATGCACAGCTCATCTAGTGCGGGCGGTGCAATCGTTATCGAAAGTGTCGCAGAGGATGTCATGGAGTGTTTTGCCTTTGTCTTTTTCTCAGACTAATTAAAGATCGCGCAGAGATTCGAGACTCACGGTTATTTCAAGAGTCATGCCCCGCTACATCTTGAGGCCAATATCACTGCACTGCGGGTGCTTGCATTGGCAGGTAAGTTCCGGTGTCTTCTTCGCATCGGCGCATGTATCGCTGCAATGACTCTTTCCTGGCTCAACCGTACAGTTGCAGGCTGTGTGTTCGCATTTCTTTGTCGTGGTCATGAAAGCTCCTTTTACGTTTACATGCCTTCGTCCGTCTGAAGGCTCTGCTGTTCAGTGAATTTATTCGTCGATCTGAAGAGTGCGGCGATTTCTGCGTGCACAGACATATTTAGAATTTCACGAGCAGCCGGGTCAATCTGTTCACTTCTGGCCATCATCGCGTTATGACTATGAGCACAATCGGGCAGATGCCGGTTCCATCCGGAGGACGCAGACGCGACCGATTGATCATCTGCGACCTGGTCCTCGTTCTCGACCCTTCGATTCGAGAATGGGAGCAAAACTGACCAGAACTCGATGAGAACAGGGTTCATGCTGATGACAGGAGGGGATCAGCAATGGCCGAACAATTTGAGAATCCGGAAGTGACAAAGCTCGAAGACGAGACGGTCTCGGGCGCAACAGCAAAGAAGCGGATCGAGCGCGTGGCCGAAAGGTTGGCGGAAAAGGCTTCGCACGCAGAGCAGAGTTACGACAAGGGATCGAACGATCTTTTCAAAGTAAAATGACGTCGCGATCTTCGGTCCCCGGCAACACCACTCACCCCATCAACGTTCCTCCGGCCCAGCCTTCTGTGGCCGTCGAATATTACTGCGTATTTGCGCGCGACCGAA
This sequence comes from Occallatibacter sp., assembly GCA_036519195.1. Taxonomy (GTDB): domain Bacteria; phylum Acidobacteriota; class Terriglobia; order Terriglobales; family Acidobacteriaceae; genus Telmatobacter. The sequence continues at coordinate 36,730 of DATDLS010000178.1, forward strand.
AGGCGCTTCAAGAGAAGTGACGGTCGGGCGGCTTGCTCTTCACCGACTGGCACCTGAAAACCAGCCGGAATGGCTAATTTGGGTGTCGTCTTGCCTGCATAGCAGCAATACCCCGGGTCAACAGAGCAAGAACAGGAGAACAATCTCAATTGGAATCGAAACCAGATAAGCCCCAGCCCAAGGATGATAAGGATGCTCTGAAGACGCTCGCCATGCCTGAGCTGATGAAAAAGCTGGGATCGTCAGCAGATGGGCTTACCCAGGCCGAGGCGCAAAAACGTCAGGCACAGTACGGGCCGAACGAGATTGTAGAAAAGAAGACTAACCAATACCTCAAGTTCCTATCGTATTTCTGGGGTCCAATTGGGTGTGGCTCTTTTGGATTGCCGAATTCCACAGGGTCTAAGTTAGCTCTGCGAGTCACGAGCCCTTACTGCTAAGGACGCGCCGCCAGAGACGGTAGTGCGACTACCAGGCAAGTTTCGATTTTGGGGGCTTTGTGG
>DATDLS010000179.1:0-11299 GCA_036519195.1 Occallatibacter sp.
GATGCCCCGCTATGCTGGGTTTCCCTACAATCCGTCGCGTGGCAGGCGAAATCATCAATCATAAGTTAAATAATGCAGTGAGAAATGTTCAGCGGATAACTTGAGCGAGTGCCTAAACCGTTACCCCATCTGAACTATTACTTCAAGAAGCCGCGCGAAGACACGTTCGCTTTCCGCCAGAAGTTTGGTCGTATCCTCTGCCGGCTGCTCGCCCTCCTGCGCGCGAGCCGACCGAATCAGTCTCTTCTTTATTTCGTCGATTTTGACCTGGCAATCGCTACGCTCTGCCAGTGCTTCGGCTAATTTCATGGTGCCTCCTTTCCAGGCTCCGTCGGAAAAGATAATTCGTCTGATTTTGGACTGGCCGCGCAGAGCGACTTCCTCCCTGCGCAACCAATCCGGTTTATGGTTCAGTCCTTGTACGGATCGAACTCGTTTGCTCCGGCCATTGCGACTCCAACCGGAGTGAGCCGGTGCAAGATGCGCACCGTATCGCCGACAGACTCAAGCACCTCATCGAGACGCTTGTAGCAGTCCGGAGACTCGTCCAGTCCAGCACCCCGCAATTCGATCCCGGCACGATCTACCCAGGAGCGCATCATCTCCGGCGTGACCTTGCCAGCTCGCTTGACCTCTCCGGTCTTGCGATCGACAACGCCTGCCGCCTCGCGACGGCCCATTGCACGACCCGCGCCGTGCACGGTGGAATAGAGCGAATAACGGGCATGCTCGTTTTCAACTCCTTCGAGAATGACCGACTGCTCACCCATCGTGCCGCCAACAAACCCGCGCTGACCCGGAAAGGCCGGCGTCGCGCCCTTGCGTACAACCCACAACTGCTCGCCTTCGTGCTCTTCGCGCCAGGCGTAGTTGTGATGGTTGTGCACCTCTTCGACAATCGGCGCTCCCAGGATCTGGGCCACGCGGCCGCAGACCCAGTCACGACCTGCATAGGCGTAGTCGCCAGCCAGACGCATAGCCTCGAGATACTCCGCTCCAAGATCGCTATCAGTCGATAGAACGCAAGGCTTTACGTCCATCCCATCCGAAGCGCCGGCGGCCTTCAAGAAGTGCGTAGCCGTCTTGTGACCCAATCCACGCGAGCCGAAATGCACACCAATCCACACGCGATCCTCTTCGTCCGTGAACAGATCTACGTAGTGATTTCCACTGCCCACAGTGCCCAGTTGATTACGCGCCATCTCCTTAAGAGAAGAAATCGCCTTCAGCTTCCACGCCACATCATCGAACAGAGCGTGATCTACCTTTTCGTTGTTCCTACGGCCAACGCCAAAGCTGATGATCGACCACACGTCGTCCATGATCCTGCCAATGTTCGCACGCAACACCACACCGGGCATATCAAGACGCACGGCCTTGTTGCCGCAGCCGATGTCGTAGCCAACACCGGTAGGGCTGATCGCATTCTTGTATGCCACCACTCCGCCTATCGGCACACCGTAGCCGACATGGTTGTCGGGCATCAGTGCGACTTTGTCGGCGGTGCGTGCACACACACGAATCTGGTTCAGCGTGCGATCATCGGCTTGGCCGAAAACTGGAATCTGGTTATCGAAAATTTCCATGCGTACCACGAGAGTGAACCTCACTTGCTTGCATCGCTACTAAAGGCGATGGCGACGACAGTTTTCTTGAGCCCAACGGAAAAGCCCCCGACCGTTAGGCCAGGGGCTCGAAGTCTGCTTTGGGAAAACGCGCTATGCGCTTGTCCAATCGAGTCCTGGCATGAATACAACCTCAGTTTGCGAATACGGCCGGAGGCCTTTCGCTTCGTGAAGTGTCCTCAGTGGGATTCGATTCAGCATGATTGTCATCATGCCCTACTTTTCAAAAAGAAGCAACACACATTGAACGTAAATACGCTACTTACTTCTGGTAATAACCAGAAAGTTAGTTGCGCTCAAACCAGAACTGAGTTATTCTCGTCTTCGTGAAGAACCTATTCAAGTCGTATCTGTCCGAATCACTCAGCGATTTGCTGGGCATGGAGGGGTGCGGCTGATTTAAACAGAGATCAGAGAACCGCAAAAGCCCCTCGAAAATCGAGGGGCTTTTTTGCTGTGTGGGCTTCTGGCGGAATCGGCAGACGCGGCAGCCTCAAGAGCTGTGACATCTTCAGGGTTCGAGTCCCTGGGAGCCCACCATTTGCCAACGAGTTTGTACTTATGAACTCGATCACTTGGTGTGTATCTAAGTTCGTGAAGTACTAAGTTTTGGGGATGTGGTGGAAATGGGAGACACGCTGGTCTTAGAAACCAGTGCCTTCGCGCGTGAGAGTTCAAATCTCTCCATCCCCACCAGGAGATTCATGGAGACGTGGCCGAGTGGTCTATGGCACCGCACTGCTAACGCGGAGTGCCCTTGAAAGGCACCGTCCGTTCGAATCGGATCGTCTTCGCCAGTTTGACTAGTCGGTAGGATGAGCGGAACGGTATCGCACCTCGTTGGAGGCGAGGCTCACGTCGCGAGGCGTGTGCAGGTTCAAGTCCTGCTCCTACCGCCATGAACCGGGGTGGGGTAGCGTTGGGCATTTGGAAAGCCCATCCCGTTCGAAGCGGGACCTACCTTCGGGGCTTGCGCGTTCGACTCGCGCCGCTACCGCCAATTCAAGCGCAAGCATTTTTAGGCAGAGAGGATGAATCAAATGATGCCGAGTATCAAGCAGATTGTGAAGGACAAAATGGCCAGGTTCTCTTTCTATCGTGCGGGCAACATCTTCTACACCGTCGATGTGGAAGGGCAAACGTATCAGTTTCCGGTCTCGCTTGAAGACATCGGAGGAGCGACATTGACGGCTGAATTCAAGGCGATCACGTTGATGCGATACATCCGCAAGGCGCTTGCGGATGGAATGTCTGTGCGAGCGATGTAACTCGATTCATGAGGATCTTCGCCATCACTGTTGGAGAGGTTCGGCAAGTGGCAAGCCGATACCGTTTGAAGCGGGACGTGCCTTTGGGACTTGCGCGCTCGACTCGCGCCCTCTCCGCCGAGTGTTGGGTGTGTTGGGGCGACTGGCTTGCCCTACCGGGCCGTAAACCCGGCGCTCTTCAGAGCATTGAAGGCTCGAATCCTTCCACACCCACCAGGAGTTCGTGCGCGCAATCTAAGCGCCGTGCAGTGCAGCCGTAGCTTAATAGGCCAAAGCTCTCGATTGTCGATCGAGCAGATGCCGGTTAAAATCCGGTCGGGTGCGCCAACAATTGTTCACGCCGTAGGCTAACGGTTAGGCCAGAGCCCCTTCAAGGCGCGGATGCCAGTTCAACTCTGGCCGGCGTGACCAAACTTCATTGATCGTGTGCGAAGTTCCGCGTTGACTCTGCGCGCAATTGTTCGAGATGGCAGTACCCAAATCCGTAGGTGACTATTAGTTGCAGCGTTGCATTTGACTTTTGAAACTAAGTCGGGGTAAAGTACAACAGTCATGATGTTCCGAGTCAATCACGGATTTATACCAGCGGTGTCGCAACCGACGCGGTGGGGTATTACCGTGTTCTGGCCGGACTAGCGAGATCAGCTCCATTTTAGGAGACTCGAGCCCCCGGCCTTCAACAAGGTCGGGGGCTTTTGGTTTCTGGGCAACATTGCGCGGTATCTCAACTGGCAGAGAACCTGACTGTTAATCAGGGTCATGCGGGTTCGACTCCCGCCTGCGCAGCCAGTATTAGTAGCGAGTGGTGTAACTGGGAACGCGCCGCGCTCTGAACGCGGAAAGTCAGGGTTCGAAGCGTTGCTCGCCAGCCAGTTAGTGACTATGTCGGTGAGTCATCTGACATAGATAAGAGACGTGTGTTTGAACGACAGAAGGAGAGCGTGATCCGGGATCGTCCAGAGGCAGGACAGTGGTCTTTGACACCACAGACGGAACGGGTTCGATTCCCCCTCCCGGAGCCAGAAAATGAGCGGCTGTAGTCGAGCGGTAAGACGCTGCGTCGCCAGCGCGGAGATCGCCGGTTCAACTCCGGCCAGCCGCTCCAAACGAATGCGACGGTGAGGTATTTGAAGCTGGCGTGGCAGAAAGGGTATCCACCTCATTCGTAATGAGGACCAAGCCGGTTCGATTCCGGCCGCCAGCTCCAAGATGCAAGAGAGGCTATATGACGAGTGCAATGACGATGCCAGTATTAGTGCTCAATGCGAGCTATGAGCCCGTGAACATTACCCGGGCTCGCCGTGCCCTCGTGTTGCTCATCAAGGGTGTTGCCGTCATCGAAGAGGCACACGATCGGTATGTGCATGTCGGCCTGCAATTGCCTTGTGTCATTCGCCTTCGCCTGTATCGGCGCTTGCCGCTGCGGATCCAGACGCTCTCGAGGAAGAACATCCTCATTCGGGACGGGCACATTTGCCAGTATTGCGGCGAGGAGTTCTTGAGCAACAAATTGGAACTGGAGCATGTAGTTCCACGCGCTCGAGGCGGACTGAGCACGTGGGAGAACCTGGTAGCTGCATGTCGCGACTGCAACGGGCGCAAGGCAGATCGGACACCGACGGAAGCAGGCATGAAGTTGCTTTGTCAGCCGCGCCGAGTGACGATTCACACCTCTCGCGCTTTCATGCGCCAAACGGGAGTCGACGAGGAGAAGTGGAGAAAGTATCTGTACTACTGATTTTCAGCCGGCATAGCTCAAGGCCAGAGCGTCGCCTCGGTATCGCGAAGGGTGCGGGTTAAAGTCCTGCTGCCGGCTCCACAAAGATTGCACCTGTAGCTCAAGTGGAAGAGCGGCTGATCTATTCAGCAGAATGAGTTTTCGAGTAGCCCCAGGTGCCCCAACTGTGGCCGTGCCGACTATCGGAATGTCGGGCATGACTGTGACTCATGTCTCTTGTGGGTTCAACTCCCACCGGCCACCCCAATCGCCGGGGTGAAATTCCCCGGCACAGTTTCGGGCCTATAGCTCATTCAGGGAGAGCGCCGCACTTGCAATGCGGAGGCGGTCGGGGCAGAGCCGACTAGGTCCACCAGATTTCGCCAGTCGCGTATGCGCGGTCGATACGCTCCGCTGAAAACGGAGAGAGCAGCGTTCAACTCGCTGGGCTGGCACCATCGGGGAATGGTGTAATGCGTTGCATCCGTGCCTTGGGAGCACGTGGACTCAGTTCAATTCTGAGTTCCCCGACCAAAGTTTTGAGCGTCCGTGCCAGAGAGGATTGATGGCCTTCGCTACGAACGAAGTGCACGCAGGTTCGAGTCCTGCCGGACGCTCCACAAGTTGAACCACAGTTTCTCAGGTGTTCTGATGGTGAATTGACATGGTGCTTAGGACCTTCAAACGCGACATAGTCAGAATGACCGGCAAGCGGGTCATTTGAAGAGACGTGTCTTGAGGGTCTGAGTGCATACGTGCAATGAGCACCAGACTCCGACCCAGGTCAGGGTTCTTTATTGGTCTTTGAAAATGAGGGTGAAGTTCAGACTGGCAGAACGTCGGCCTCCAAAGCCGAATGAAGCGGGTTCGATGCCCGCCACCCTCGCCAGCGGCTGCGAAGCTCATGCGGATGAGCAGGCGTCTCATAAGCGCAAGGTAGTCAGTTCAAATCTGACCGCAGCCACCAAGATTTGGAGGTATAGCTGGTATCGGTATGTAGCCCGCGCCTTATAAGCGCGAGTCTCCGGGTTCAACTCCCGGTACCTCCACCATTGGGTCACAGGTGTTGACGGCAGCATAGGCGGCTCTTAACCGCTCGGACGGGATTCGACTTCCCGGTGACCCACCAACTTTGGAGTCGTACTCGAATTGGATGCAGAGACCTGACTTTTAATCAGCGGGAGAAATCCCAATGTGGGTTCAAGTCCCACCGGCTCCACCAATGAGCGCCAGTGGCCGAGATGGATGAGGCACGGCACTTCTAATGCCGTCACACGCAGGTTCGAGTCCTGCCTGGCGCTCCAGATGATCAACGCCGTCCTAGCTCAATGCAGAGAGCGCATCGGTCCTAACGATGAAGATGCGGGTTGAAGTCCCGCGGACGGTTCCAGTGTTGTAGTCCACGCGCGTGAAGCTCAAGCGGATTGAGCATCGGCGTCCGAAGCCGAAGGTTATGGGTTCGAGCCCCATCACGCGCTCCATGGCCGGGTTAGTTCAACGGTAGAACGTTTGTCTTACAAACAAGCTACGCGGGTTCGACTCCTGCACCCGGCACCAATTTGAATTCTGTATCCAGGGATAGCTCAGTTGGCAGAGCGCGCGATCGATAATCGCGAGGTCGTGGGTTCAACTCCCACTCCCTGGACCACCCTTGAGCGGGCGTCGCCAAGCGGAAAGGCACCAGGCTTCCATCCTGGTACACGTGGGTTCAAATCCAACCGCCCGCTCCAACTGACCGAAAATAGACGGCTTGCCTCCCTTCATTGCAAGGGAAGAAAAACTTTTGATATAGTGTCATTTAGACACTATATTGGTGTCTGTAGCACACCAAAGGAGGCAGGAAATGATCAGCTTCATGAAGGCGCCGCCCACAACCTACGTCCTCGAGTTCAAGAGCGGTAGGATCCGCCGTGAAGGAGCCGGTCTCTCGTTCTTCTACTACGCGCCTACCACTACGATCGTCTCCATTCCGATGGCAAGCACCGACGTGCCTTTTGTCTTTCAGGAAGCAACTTCCGATTTCCAGGCAGTTACGATTCAAGGGCAATTCACCTACCGCGTCGCCGATCCGAAACGGCTGGCTTCGCTGCTGGATTTCAGTATCGATAAGCGGCACGCTTATTGCTCCGACGATCCACGGAAGCTGTCTGAACGCCTGGTACACACGCTACAGACTCTGACCAGGTCGATCACCCAACGGCTTGCGCTACGTAACGCGCTGACAAGTTCCGACGCAATTGTCGCAGAGTCCCTAGATGGATTGAAGGGAGCCGAAGCAATCTCAACGCTTGGCGTGGAAATCCTGTCTCTTTCCATTCTTGCGATCACGCCGACTCCAGAAACCAGCCGGGCGCTCGAAGCCGAAGCAAGGGAAGCGTTGCAGCGCCGAGCAGATGAAGCCATCTACGCCCGCCGTAATGCAGCGGTCGAGCAGGAACGTCTGATCAAGGAATCGGAGCTTAACACCGAAATCGCCGTCGAAACCAAAAAACGGCAGATTCGCGAGACACAAATGGCCGCCGAAATCGCGATCGAAGAGCAAAGAGCTCAGTTGGTCGACCGCCGCGTTGAGAACGAGCGCAAGGATGCCGACAGCCGTGCCTACGCATTGACCGAATCATTGAAACCAGTGAGAGATCTCGACTGGAAGACTCTGATGATGCTGGGTGGCAATAATGGAGACGCACGCACCATGATTGCTATGGCCTTCCAGCAGATGGCAGAGAATGCACAAAAGATCGGCGAGTTGAACATCTCTCCAGATCTCCTGACAGCGCTGACCAAGCCGGGTCTACCAGCAACGGCAGCCGCTGCACCGGTGAGGAAATAGCCGTGTTCAAGAAGATCGTCATCGTTACGCGCCGGACCAGGCTTCAGGAGCTCGTGGAACGATTCAACACGCATTCGCAGGCCAAGTTCTATATCGAGCACTCGGGCGGTGACTTCGCGGACTACGAACGCGAGGACGACGCCTACCGAACAGCCCTGGATCTGGTTCGGCGTTCACTGGATTTTGAATTGCCGCATCAGCTAGTCGATCGCGCCTTGGTTCCGACGTACAAGTTCCAAAAGGAAGATGTCGTCGTGACTCTGGGGCAGGATGGACTGGTGGCCAATACCGCCAAGTATGCCGGCGCCCAACCCATTGTTGCCGTCAATCCTGAGCCAACCAGGTTCGACGGCATTCTCCTGCCTTTCCTGCCGGATCAGGCGAGGACCGCGGTTGGACAGCTTCTCGACGCGAAAGCAGCATTCCGCGAAGTGACGCTGGCGGACGCAACCCTCAATGACGGTCAGCGGTTGCTCGCTTTCAACGACTTGTTCCTGGGAGCGCGGAGTCACGTTTCTGCGCTCTACCGGATCCTGCGCGACAATCGCTCCGAAACGCAATCTTCAAGTGGCGTTCTGGTTTCGACTGGCGCGGGCTCCACCGGCTGGATTTCCTCTGTATTCAACATGGCCTCGGGTGTGACTAGTTTTTGCAGCGGTCGACCGGTCACGGGCATTCGCATGCCGTGGGAAGATCGGCGTCTGTTATATGTCGTTCGGGAGCCGTTTATCAGCCGCCACTCGCAGGCTGGCATCGTTGCAGGTATGCTCGAAACCGGCGAGGAGCTAGTTCTCGAATCGTTGATGCCATCTGGCGGAGCGATCTTCTCGGATGGAATGGAAGCAGACTTCCTTCAATTCAACTCCGGATCGATCGTCCGCGTTCGCGCCGCCGAGCAACGCGCACATCTTGTCGTATCCTGAGGATCTTGATGAAAGTTGCAGTCGACACCGTCATCTTCACGATTCAGTCGGGCGCGCTGAATGTGCTTCTTGTGAAGCGGAAGATTCCGCCATTCGTCGGGCAACACGCGATTCCCGGTGGCTTCGTCCTTGATGACGAAGATCTCGATCAGGCAGCCCTTCGCGAGCTCAAGGAAGAAACCGGCGTTGCGGACGTTTACCTGGAGCAGCTCTATTCCTTCGGCGATCCAGGGCGGGATCCCCGCGGGCGCATCGTTTCGGTTTCCTACTTTGCGCTGATCTCCGCTGACCGTACCCTCCAGGCGGGCACGGACGCATCCGAGGCTGCCTGGTGGCCTATGGCAAAGCTGCCGTCACTCGCTTTCGACCATGCGAAAATCCTGAATTATGCGCTCGAGCGGCTGCGCAACAAGCTGGAATACACGACGGTCGGATTTCAGCTGCTACCCGAGAAGTTCACACTGACTGAGTTGCAAAAGGTTTACGAAGCCATTCTTGACAAGCAACTCGACAAGCGCAATTTCCGGAGAAAGATGGCGCTGCTCAAAATTCTGAAACCACTCAAGGAATATCAGCGTGCCGGGCGCCGGCCTGCGCAATTATTCAGGTTCGCAGCAAATCGGTTCGAGAAGCTAAAGGAAAAGGGGATTCTGTTCCCGTTTTGATTGGAGGTCTTTACGAGCGCAAATTCCCGAAACGGCTTCTGGAGCACGAAGAGCACAAGGGAGTCTTGTTCTGACTACGGCTATGGATACTGTGGTTCTTTTTCGACCGACTGGGGAAACGGAACTCGCTTTGATTCGCGTTTGGGCACAGTTCCATCGATCTGGAGCCTGCTGGATTTGATTGGTGATTGGGCTGGCGGGCAACGCGCTACTCGAACAATTTAAATCGGCTCGAACGGGAGCGCAAGCGTGCCGATTGCACCGGATGCTCTATGCATCAATTACTTGCGTTGGCGCAGCGTTTTTTACTTGTCTTGACACGGCATAATATACTTGTAATTGCGCGTCATAATAAACGTGTAATGGTCCGTGGGGAGTGCAATGGCGAAACCGAATCAAAAACTGGCGGTATCCCTGAGCGCCCTTCAGGAGCTTCAGAAAGATGGTCGTCGTGTTTTTCAAGCGAGTGAGTTAAGCCGAGTTCATCGGGACCGGCTCCTGAAGCAGGGATTTCTGCAAGCTGTCATGAAAGGCTGGCTGATCTCAGCCGGCCCCGGTGCACAGACTGGAGACAGCACGCCCTGGTTCGCATCCTTCTGGGAGTTTTGCGCTCGATATTGTAACGAACGATTCGGAGAAGAGTGGCACCTTTCACCGGAACAATCGCTTTTGCTCCACGCCGAAAATACCATCATCCCATCTCAGGCAATTATCTATAGCCCCCGAGGTCACAACAACACGATTGAATTGCTCTTTCGCACGTCGCTTTATGACCTGAAAGAACCGCAATCGCCGGCGCGCAATGACCTCGTTGTCCGCGACGGTTTGCGGCTCTTTTCTCAAGCCGCAGCACTGATTCGGGTTCCGGAATCATTTTTCACTCGCAACCCGATTGAAACCCAGGTGCTCCTCGCGGCTGTGCGCGATGCTTCTGAACTCCTCAGGCCACTGTTGGACGGCGGGCATTCGGCTGTCGCTGGCCGTCTCGCCGGTGCTTTGCGTCATGTTGGACGCGTCGAACTAGCTGTCGAGATTCTCTCTACGATGAAGGCGGCGGGCTATGACGTTCGCGAGACCGATCCGTTCGCCGCTGCACAGCGCGTTTTTTCAATTGTCGAACCTACGGATGCGCCCATCGTGGGCAGGCTTCAAGTCATTTGGGCCGCATCGCGGAATGCGGTCCTTGAAAGTTTCCCAAAGCCGAAAGGCTTGCCCAAGGACGCCACAGAATACCTGAAATTCGTTGACGGAATCTACAAGAGCGACGCGTACCATTCGCTGTCTATCGAGGGATACCGCGTAAGTCCCGAGTTGATTGAAAGAGTAATGTCTGGAGCATGGGATCCCGCACACCACGACGCAGACCGGCAGAGCCGGGATGCTCTGGCCGCGCGCGGGTACTGGCAGGCATTTCAAAAAGTGAAGGACGCGGTGTCCAGAGTGCTGGCAGGCGAGAACCCTGGAACGGTAGCCAGAACGGAACACAGAGAATGGCACACGGAACTTTTTGAGCCGTGCGTGGCCTCCGGCCTGATCCCAGCTTCGGCACTTGCCGGCTATCGCAATGACGCCGTCTACCTGCGAAACTCCCGGTATGTGCCTCCCCGTTGGGAAACCGTTCGAGATGCCATGCCTGCGCTTTTCGACTTGATCGAAGCTGAATCGGAGCCGTCGTGCCGAGCCGTGTTGGGCCATTGGCTCTTCGGCTATATCCATCCATATCCTGACGGCAATGGCCGCATGGCTCGCTTTCTGATGAATGTTCTGCTGGCTTCAGGAGGGTACCCGTGGACCGTGGTGCGGGTCGAAGATCGCGCGGAGTACCTGAGCGCATTGGATCGAGCAAGCATTGAACTAGATGTGAGGCCCTTTGCCGCTTTTATCGCAGCGCGAGTAACTTGGTCGGTCAAGAAGACGAATCAACTGAGCCAGATTCCATGAGAATCGACATAGCTCTTGGCGAACCAGTGCCTGCTGAATCCATGCGCACGATAGAGCGAACGTTGCAACTCCAGCACTGCAAGTGGGACACGCATGTTGGCGATGTCAACGTTCTGTCACCCCAGCCGTTTCTGATCGCCGAAAGAGAATGGGCATGGCTCTCCATGAAGGCGGAACATGCCGCCCAGGAGATCGTGAGCGAGCAACCTGGGCAGGCATCCGTGGCATTCACGCTCGAGGTCTACTCGCACGTTGATCCACACATTCAGGACACTGCCGCAATGAAGGTTGAAGCGCTGTTGATGGCTGAATGAAACGTTGGAGTATCTG
>DATDLS010000180.1:0-11390 GCA_036519195.1 Occallatibacter sp.
CAAGATCAGCACCGATCTGGCAGGCGTTGATCTTGCCGCTCATGATGCCGTGTGGGTTGCCGGGCAAAAATGATCCCAGCAAACCTCGACACTTCAACCGTCTGGCTCCGGATCAGCATACCCTGAACGCTGGGGATGCCATGTTCGGAGCCAGAAACTTTCCGGCTGAGGCCTGCCGCAGTTTCGCCCGCCCGGGAGCTGGCACAAGCATCTGGTTCAGCTGGTCGCCTACCACAACCGGCGTAGAGAACCTCAACCTTATAAGCATGGAAGGACGGGGCAACAGCCATGACCCCGGACAACTGGAGTTCACGGCCGGACCATTCCAGATCGATATTCGAAGCAAAACAGGAGAATCACAATGATGACCGCGCATCGCCCACATCCCGGATCTAAGTCACGGAAGCTGATCTGGTGCGGCCTGTTGTCTCTCGGAGCAATTTCTTCCAATCCCAGGGTGATTGCTTCCGATCTGACCATTCACATGGCTGACTCTTCCTCTTACACCCACAAGGCGGCGAAGTATCAGTGCGATTCCACGGGAGTGGAGCTGGGCCTTCCCGCCGGCCCATTCACTGTGGAATACATCAATGGCGGAGGAAACAGTCTCGCTGTTCTTCCCATTGCGAACCAATCGTTGATCTTCGCAGGTGTGGATTCAGGTTCGGGGGCCCGCTATGCGGCGCAGCAGTACATTTGGTGGGAAGCGGCCGGACGGTCCATCTCGCTCACTTCGGACTCGCTCGATGGTAAGAAACAATCTTTCTGCCAGCATGTGAAGAACTAGAGAGGAACCTGAAAGCCATAGGCGCGGCGATCTTGGCCCAGTGCCGCGGCGTGATGACGCGCGTGTTCACAATCGACAGACAGTCGATTGCAACCTAAATCGCTCTGCTCCATTGTCCGAACAGCTCATTGTCCGAACAGCTTTCTGGCCCCGTGGACTGAAAAGAGCAGAGCCGGAACCGAAGCATCTCTCTTACGCCAAGCGTGCCGCCGATCGCGCGCTTCACAATGCGTTTCGCACCAGCTGCGGAGAACTGCCGCTTGCGGCGTAAACGCAGAGTCCAAAGCTTTCTCCACAAAGAGCCCCATCGACGCCCATCCGTGGCCGTTCACCCGACCCCGCGAGGAGCGAGGGGAAAAAAGCACAGAGGGTGATCTCACGCCCCGCAATACTCGCATAAGAGCACAGTGAGGTCATCACTTTGGGTTGCGGACCATCGCTGGACTGAAGAGACAATCAGATCCGCCGATTCTGTTATCGGCAGAGTGGCGCCTTCCTTCAACAACGTGCAGAGGCGATCTTGACCAAATTCAACCTCGTCCTGATTCGTTGCTTCGACGACGCCATCGGTGTAGAGCAGCAGCCGATCGCCATCTTTTAGGGCATGGACGCCTGTCGCGTAGGAGGCGGACTCGAAGGCTGCAAGCATCAGTCCGTTTTCCTCAATCGGGGTCGCATCTCCGCCGCGCAACAGAATCATCGGTGGGTGGCCGGCGGCAGAATATCGAAATTCACGCGACACCGAATTGAGATAAAGATACGCGGCTGTAACAAGTTGAGTTTGGGTGTTGCCGCAAAGAAGTGTATTCATTGCCGACAAAAGCGCTGCCGGATTTGCAAAATGGGCGCGTTGCGAGGTCGCTGCCAGCTTCACCATCGAAGCGATCAGTGCAGCCGGGACGCCGTGGCCTGATACATCTGCGATCAGCAGTCCAGCTTGCTGGTCATCGAGGACAAGAAACTCGTAGATATCTCCTGCGACAGCGGTCATGGGAACATAGCGAGCGGCGACTGCGAAGTGAGAAGAACGAGGAAGACTTGCGGGCAAAAGCGCCAGCTGTATCTGTTTCGCGATCGCAAGCTCCTGGTTGACCTCGTTGAGTTCCTGGTCACGGTCCAAGGTCCGGCGCGCAGTGACGTAGCCCAGCGAGCCCAATAAAAATGCGAAGCCGAAGGGTTCAAGCCGCAGAGAATATCCGAAAGCCCCAGCTGCATATGAGCACAGGATGCAGGCGGCGTACACCAGCAGTCCTTGCCGAATAATTCCGGACAGCTTCGTCAGATCCCATCCGCTTCGAGAGTGCCAGGCGAGGGCGAGAATGGCCGCACTGAGAGCGATGTTGTCAATCATATGAAACAGGCGCAGCGGCCCGAAGATAAACGTGGCTGCGAACAGGCAGAGAAGAAGAAGACCCAGGATATAAGCGAGTTTAGTAAGAAAGTGATTCAGGACTCCCGCTGCACTATAGAAAAGGAAGCTCGGCAGGGGAACAATATAGTCGATCGCCGAGCGCAGGTTTTCAAATAAATGCGACGGAGTCACGACAATCATAAGCAATTCGGACTGCAACCAAAAACGGCTGCCATCCAGGAACGCGAACACGGCGAGCCAAATAAACAGGGGGTCCAGTTTGCGACGCAGAATAGAGACACTCGCGATCACAATGCCGAACATCGCAAACCCCGCGCCCATAAAAAGATACAAAGCGTCATTGAGAAAGGCGTGGACGACCTCGTCACGGACGAGCAGGGGAGAGTCCATTTGCACAAAGAGGGCCAAATCGTGCCTCATCGGATGTTCAGGATTCGAGACAATCAGTGTCGGAAGATGATGCCATGGCGACCCAATGCTGCCATGAGGGCTGCCACTTACTCGGTGATTGGCCAGGGCAGATATTCCTTTGAGGTACGAATCCAGTTACCCCGGGGGCCGAAATGGACCGAAAAGCCCGATTCTATCTTGTGCTGGGTCTTTTCGTCGCCCCCCGGACCCACATGAGTCGACACCGAAGCGGGAGCGAACGTCATCCTGGTGCTTGGCTTCCTAAAGAAAGGCGAGGCGCAAGCAGGCCACATGAGTGAATCGGCCACGGCTTCGACCGCGAGTTGCATATCATCACAGCGGATGTTGAGGCTCGGCGCAGACCTGTCACGGATGTGCGGTCTTAGAAAGCAAAGTTTTCAATCGGACGCATCGGCAGAATGAGCCTGTCAGACTGCGCAGGCAATGGAGCAAAATCGTGCCCCCGAAGGTACCAAGGCCGCTATCCCTCAAAAGGGTTCATGAAATCGAACCAGTCCAGAAGCTTCCCGGATAGAAAGCAGCGTTCACCGCTTTGCTTTGCTCACCTTCAAGTTCACGGGAAAAAGCCCGGCAATCTGCCGGGCTTTTTCCTGCCATCGAAATTCGACCTATACCTAAAGCTTCTCGTAGAAGTCGCACACAGAGCATGAGATGTAGACGCCGCCCGGGATGCCGCGCTCGCGGTCCTTCACGCGCTTGACGATGCGCGTCGGCTTGCTGCATTTAGGACAGTCGGTCGACTTCGTCGTGTCCATTTCCTTCTTGCGATCACCTGTTTTTGCAATCTTGGCCATCAGTGGGGTGTTTCTCCTTGTTGAGGTTGTCTCTGCACACACCCGCTCAGGCGGGCGGCTTCAACGGCGCGGTACTCGGCTCTTTGGTTCGCGACCTCACGCGCAAGGGAAGGTGCGCAGGCAACAGAATTGCCCTCTAAGGAACGCGGTCAGCAAAGCAGGACTCGCTCCTCTCAGTTTACATCAGGCGCGTAGGCTGATCGTACTGCTGCTCACCGACCGATACTGCCCCCCGGGGCTAGCAGCCCTTGCGGCTTGGCAGCATTCGGCGGCGCGGCCGGCGGGGCTGAGCCAGGTTGAGCTGAACCAGGTTGAGCTGAGCCAGGCTGAGACCCGTTGGCTGGCGCAGCTTGCGAACCGGAGGTCGGCTGCGCGTCCGGCACACCATCCGGATTCGCGCCCGGCTGGGCGGCCGGCGGAGGGTCTTGCGCAGGCTTGGGGAACTGCACCGGCCTCATCGGTCCATCCCGGTTCTTGTCATCGTCGGCGGGCAATTTCTCCCCTGGATTGCGCAAGCTGGGCGGCGCACTGGGCGCTTCCTTGTCCGGGTCGCGCTCGACATCGCCCGCCTTGGCCACGCGCTGGGTGGTTTGTGGATCAAGCGGTGTGCCATCGGTCCGCATCAACCCCTCCACCTCGTCCTTGGTAAAAACCACCGGTGACTCGCCCATCTTGGCCACTTCCACGCGGATCACGCGGTTGCCATTGATGCGCACAAAGTCCACCTCGCTCGGCGGCTTGCCGTAGATCCACTCCTCGAACGGCATCTGCCCATCCATCTCACGCGACTTGTTCTCCGGCGCGCCTTTGGCGAACAGCAACATGTCCGTGCTCATGCCCACCAACACATGATGGCTCAGGATCGCGTCCTTCAGCTTGGGCGGCAGCGTGTCGGTATAGGCCTGAATGGGCGTCTTCACATCAAAGGAAATCAGGGGCGCCAGCAGCGCTTTCACGTCCGTTCCCGTCAGTTGCGGCACATGATTCTGGAATGTCAGCGTGAGCCGCCCGCCCACCGGATCCTGATCGTTGCCTTGCTGCACCACTGGATTCATCACCGGCCCGGTGCCTAGCTGCACATGGCGAAGAAAACGATGCTTGGCATCGGGTCCGCCATTCAAATCGAAAACAATCTTGGACCGATCGAATTTGACGTCGGTGATCACCACCCGGTCCCCTGGCTTGGCCGTGAGTCCGGCGCTGGTCACCATCGCAACGTAGGCTTCACCGGCCGGCTCCAGCTTGCCATTCGCTTCCAGAGCCAGCCCCTTGTGCCCGCGCGGAATGGGACGCATGGCAAATCCCTGCTCCGACTGCATGGCCCGGAGCAGTTCCAGCCGCGTCTTGGGATCCAGTTCGCTTTTCGTTAACGGGACTTTGGTTGGTGTGATCTGCTGATAGCGACGGTCCACCGTGTTCATGGCCTTGCCGTCGCTGTCGTTGGTCACTGCGCCGGTCTTGGTATTGACAGTGATCTGCGCCGCTGTGGGAACTGCGGCAACCAGCAACAGAGCCGCGGCAACGCCCAGAGCTGCCGAGCGCAGCTCCGTCGCGCTGCCTGCTGAATGAGCCCGCTGATGGTGAAAAATCTCCTTGGAGGATACGGCAAAGTGGCTCATGGGAACCTCCCATGCAAGCAAACTGCATTTGCCAAAAAGATAGTCCGATTCAGGTACAAAAAGCAACTCGACCGGGTGGTGGAATGCCGGGAATCACGAAAGTGGTCGCAGAGGGACTGAAGGGCGCCATGCCGTTTAGCCGAGCAAGGTTGATCCTGATCCTCCGAAATCGCTAATCGGAGTCATCCTGCGCCTGGGCACCGAGAGCGGCACCAACGTCCGCAGGCGCCGACGCTGCCGGCAAAATCTGCACCAAACCCGGGGCTGCCGGCTCTGCCGAGCGCGTGGCGGCCTCGTGTTGGGCGCGCCCCGCTGCGTCCAGATCCACGGCAATCCCGCCCGCCACAATCACCGGGGCGTTGTAACGGAAGTCCAAGTCGCGGGTAAGCCGGTAGACCACCGGAATGGCCGCCAGCAGGACGAAGAAGGTGATCCAGGTTCCGTCCAGGCCGAACTCACCGCCAGTCAGCCAGAACGAGCCCATCGGGTCGCCTTGCACCACGGGCGAATGATTGCTGATGCCGCTCACGGCCAGCCCAAAGATCAGCGCCCGGCTCGCCTTCCAGCCGAAATTGATGCCCCAGCTGATCCACAGCGCCCTGGTCCGCAGATAGGCAGTCGAGAGCAATAGGGTCAGAGCCACGGATACCGCCACGCTGGCATGGCTCGATCCCGGCACGAGCGCCTGCAGAATGGCATAGAACGCTGCATACCCCAGCACCGCGCCAAGGGACCCGACGGAGAGAGCGAAACGCTGAAAACCGTAGCCGCGGAAGGCGATCTCCTCGGCAAGCGCCATCAAGGCAAAAAACGCCCCGTCGGCCAGCAGCCATCCCCAGGCCGACGGTCGCAGCGCCAGCACAATCGCAATTCCGCCTGAAATCACCAGCGGAAGCACGCAGATGACCCCGATCGCCCAACCGGCGGAAAGGCCCAGCCCGACTTCGCCCAGCCAGCCCGCCCGCCGCGGTAACCCCTGCGCGCTTACCGGCCGGCTCTGCCGATCCATCCACCAGCCCATGGCCCCATAGCCCGTCAGCAGCAGGAAGACCAGCATCGCCTGCTCGAGCAGCGGCGCCCACGGCGGGCTGGCCAGCCCTTGCGCGCCACGCGCGGCAAGCGACCGCGCCAGAAAGAAATAGCACACGGCGGCAAGAAACTGAAGGTAGGCGCGCACGCGGCCCGGCCCGGTTGCTGGCGAGCTCATGCCTTAGCCTTCCGTATAGAACTGGGCGATGTTGCGGAACTTGGCCCGCCGCGCGGCCACGATTTGATCGATGGGCTGGGTCCTCAACTCGGCGAGGTGCCGCTCGAGCGCCTGGCCGAGCAGGCCGACGCCCGCCTCAGGATCCATATGCGCTCCCTGTTCCGGCTCATTGATCACTTCATCCACGCAGCCCAGCGCGGCAACTTCGGGCGCGGTAATGCGCAAGGCCGCCGCGGCCAATTCCTTCTGCGCCGCATCGCGCCACATGATCACCGCGCATTGCTCCGGCGAAATCACCGAGTAAATGGCATTGGCCAGGATCAGCACCCGGTCCGCAACCGCCAGTGCCAGAGCGCCGCCCGAGCCGCCTTCGCCGGTAATGACGGAGATGGTGGGCACGCGCAGCCGCGACATTTCCAGTACACAGCGGGCAATCGCCTCGGCCTGGCCTCGTTCTTCTGCGCCCACGCCGGGATACGCGCCCGGAAGATCGATAAAACTGATGACCGGCCGCCCAAATTTCTCGGCAATTTTCATCGAGCGCAGCGCCTTGCGATAGCCTTCCGGGCTGGGCATGCCAAAGTTGCGCTTGATGCGCTCCTTGATCGTGCCACCCTTGCGCACCCCGATCACCATCACTTCCAAACCGCCCAGGCGCGCCATGCCGCAAGCCAGCGCGTCATCGTCGCCATAGGCGCGATCTCCGTGGATCTCGCTGAAATCGGTAAAGATTCGTTCGATGAAGTTCATGGGATTGGGGCGTTGAGGATGCCGCGCCCGCTCAACGTTGATCCACGCCGGTGAAACCGGCTGCTCCGGATGGGGATTTGCTGTCTGCTGTTCGCTCATCGGTACCTGGTGCCGCTCCAGCCGGCGTCGCCGCCAGGCTTCTATTGATTCTACGGTCCCCAGCCGCCGGGGACAAATGCCGGTGGGCGGATCGCGTTTCAAAACAGCCTCAAAGGCTGGCCGGGCATTCCGAGTGCCGCCCCCCTACTTCTCAGCTTCGGCAACCGAAGACACTTCCGCGCTCTCCATCGATTCGCTCTTCGCTCTCCCGGCCGGCTGCGCGCCCACCGCTTTCGGCGTATCTGCTGCAGAGGATTCCTCTTGCGCTCCCTCCGCCTGGACCCGATCGGGAGATACACCGACGAGCGTTTCTATCCGATAGCCCGCTTGTTCGACCGAGGCCATCGCCTCGTCCACCAGCTGGCCCACCCGCTCGATCTCCCTTCTGTCCAGCACCGGCTCGCCCGCCAGCCGCAGCAGCTTGGGCATCAGCAGCCACCAGAGCAACTCCTCGTAGCGTTCCCGCACCAGGTAGGCCTGCCCTTTCGCCTCATGTACGCCGGTCAGCCAGCGCACATCCGGGTCGAGCCACAGCGCCGGCGCCAGAGCCACGCTTTCACGAACCGCCGCCTCGGGCTCAGCTCCAGCCGCCGGCGATTCGGCATCAAACGCAGCGACCGCCTCTCTGTCCTCTACCCTTTGCCGGGCATCCGGATCGGGCCCCGTCTGCTCGGAATCGATCGGTTCGGAATCGATCGGGGCCGCATTTTCAACCCCCGCCTCTTCCCTTCCAATCCCTGCCTCGCTGAGAAGCACCACCTTGATGCGCGCCGCCACGCGCCAGCCTTCCTCGCCGTCAAATCCGAGCGCCCCAAACGCGTGACCCAGCGGTTCGCGCAACCGCAGCCGGTCAAATAAATCGAGCGCGAGCTTGTCCGGAGCCTCGGCGTCAATGGACTCGGCCAGCAATTCCAGCGCGCACCAGGCCAGCAACGGCCCCCACATCGCCGTCGCCGTGAATTGCGGGCTCGGGCTGGGCAGCACGCGCCGCGCTGCCGCCGTCCATGGATGCCGAAACGCCGCTTCGATCATCGGAATCCGCATGGCCGCCTGCAGCCGCTTGCGGAACACCGGGGCAAGCAAAGCCGGACTCGTCAGCTCGGTGGCTCGACTCTGGCCATCGTGCGCGGTGCGCGAAAGGTAGACTTCCTGCGCGGTCCGCAGGAATATTTGGCAGCGATGCCAGGCCAGTTCGAAGAATTCCTGCCTCTCGTTGGCCAGCTGCCGCGCAGCTTTTGTTTCAACCTTTTTGTCGGCATTGTCGGAAACCAGGCGCGGATGTTCCGCCAGGTCCGCCAGCATGCGCACGACGCTTGGATCAAGTTCCAGCCGCAGCGCATCATGCACCGGCCGCAGTTCCAGGCCCACCAGCGCATCGTCCAGGCTGGGCACGCCGCCATCGTTGAGTTGATCGCAAAGCGTGTCCCACGGCCTTCGCGCGGTCGAGCGCAACTCGTGCCAATCCAGAAACACGTGGCACTGGTAGGCGTGCAAACCGAGCCTGAGCCCCTGGTCGGCCAGTCGCCCCGCGCGGCGCAGATATTCAAGCCCGGTCAGCGAATCGCGAAAGGCCAGAATCACTTCCCGGTCGCCGCTCAGCCCGAGTCCCTCCCGCAACCGCTGCTGGCGCAGTTGTCCGGCGCCTTTATCCGCGTACGCCGCGGAAAAATCAATCGTCCCCTGGGTTGCTCCATAGCGGTTGTTGTAGATCACCAGCGCCCGCTCGTTGCCGCTGCGGTTGGAATAAGCAAACACGTGCTCATCGACAACGCCGGAATCCTGAAAGAAGTCGTACAGCAGAAAGTTGGAGCTCTCGGCAAACAGCCAGCGCCGCTGCAACAAGGGAGCGATCTCGCGATTGTGCCGATCGACAAGCCATTGATTCGGCGTTTCATCGTAGCGCGGCCGGTAATATTCCATGCCGTACTTTTCGGTAAATCCCTCAATCTGTCCGTGACCAAACATCGGCAGCCCGGGAAGCGTCGCCATCAGCGCGGCTACCCCAAAGCACTTGTCGCCGGTACCGAACTGATCCACTGCGGTGCGTTCATCCGGATTGCTCATGAAGTTCACATAGCGCTTCATGATGTCCGGATCGAACTCCAAGGTCGTCTTGATCACCGATCGGTACCTGGCGTTGTCTTCATCGCGCAGCATCACCATGAACGCGCTGTTATACACCCGATGCATACCCAGGGTGCGCACGAAGTACCCTTCCAGCATCCAGAAGGCCTCGGCCAAGAGCAGCGTCCCCGGCACCTCGGCCGCGACGCGATCGACCACCTCGCGCCAGAACTCATGGGGCATATGCTGGTTGAATTCTGCGCGGCTCATGCCAGATTCGGCCCGTGACGGAATGGCCCCGCTATCGCCCGGCGCCGGAAACCACAGCCGCTGGACATGCATCTTGGCCAGCGTCATGGCTGCGTCAAAACGTATCACCGGAAACAGTCGCGCAACATAGAGAATGGTCTGAATTACCTGTTCGCGCACCGCCGGATTCAGATAGTCCAGCTGCGCCGTATCGTTCCAGGGAAAGCTGGTGCCGTCGTTGCCGTGATAGATGTAGCGCGTCTCTCCGCTCGAGCGGTCCCGGCGGCGAAACACCACCGCCGCATCGGACTGTTCATAATAGTGATCGTCAATCTTGATCTCAACGCGGCCATCGCTCGAAAGATCGGGCCCGTCGAAACTGTAGGCCGGATAGGGCGATTCATTCCGCGCGATGAACCACTCCGGGTGCTCCACAACCCATGGAGAATCGATGCCCATATGGTTGGGCACCATGTCGCTGGCCAGGCGAAGGCCGTGCCGGTAGCAGCGGTCGCGCAGGTTCACATAGGCGCCTTCCCCACCCAGGTCCTCGGCAATTCGGTAATCGAACAGCGAATAAGCCGATGCCACGGCGTCCTGATTGCCGCACAATTGCTTGATGGTCTTCGACGCCCGGCTGCGCTCCCAGACGCCAATCAGCCACAGCGAATTGAGCCCTCTGGAGGCCAAGGTGGCCAGCTCTTCATCGGGAATCTGATCAAGCTTGTGAATATGCCTGCCAAACTGCTTGCTCAGCTGTGCCAGCCACACGTAGGTGCTCTTGGCGATCAGCACGGCGGTCGGCATCCACGCCGTATCCGGGCTGAATTTTTCATACGCGGTCGCCGGATTGCTGCTGTCGAACACCGGCACATCGGCATGCGCGGTGCCCTCCGGCCATTGCTGATTTCCATGCGCGCGCCGCCGCGCCGCCATTGCTTCGGCGGCGCGAAGCGCCCGCGCCTGCGCCTCCGCATCCGGTGGATTGAACATGGCCCAGATGGCCAGTTCCTCTTCGTGCAGAATTCCCCCGGCTATCTCAAGGAAGCGCTCCATCTCTTTGCCCAGCAGCGGCTTCCACAGCCTGAGAATCAATCGAAGCTGCTCACTGAGCGACGCCGGCGAGTCCACCGCAGGCGCGCGCAGCAGATCGATCAGGCTCACCGCCTGCGCGCCTTCGAGGGGAATCAGCGGACGGGTGGCGAAATACTCCGGCAACTGCCCGGTCACCTGCCGGTAAACTGTCTTCTCGGCCAGCGTCTTGTCTGCAAACAGCTCCTCAAACGGCCGAAACGCCTCATTGCGGTTCGCCGTCCACAGCAGAAGAAGTTCTTCGAGCGCCGCCTCCCGGTGCGGTGTTCCCTCGGTCGCGTCCGCGAGCCATTGCCGGGCTGTCTGCTCGCCGCGGATCACCCTCTGCCCGGGAAAATGCTCCACAAACGTCAGCAGCAGTTTATCCAGTTCGCGCTCGCCCACCTGCGCCTGAAACCAGTCCAGCGCTCGGCTCATCACCTCCGGGTCAAACTGCTGGCGATAGCGCGCCATCACCACGTGGCTGGCCTCATCGATCAGCCCCATCGCATACAGCTGGCCGGCATGAACGGCACGCTCCGGATAACGTTTCGCCTCGCGCACCTGGTTCATGCGATGCGCGAACTCGCGGCACGCCCCCATATCGGCAAACACCACGTTGCCCGCGAAGGAAAAAAGCGTTTCCCTGAACTGGTAGCGTTCCCGCGCATTCCGCGAAATATGGAATTCCATCAGTTTCAATCCACACCCCCGCGCGGGGGGCGACACTTCCGTCTCTACCAACACTCGGTCCACTTGCGCTTCGCTCCCAAACTCGTACAACTGTCAAAAAGCCAATGCTACAACGGAGGCCGGTCCGGAGGCCGGTCCGCGCTTTCCACCGTTCGACTCTTCCCGGCTGGCCCGAACGCGCCTAAGAGGTTAAAGTAACACCCGCCACCCGGAAAGTCTGGAACCTCGGATTTTACCCCGCCACTTTCCGAGC
>DATDLS010000181.1:0-6070 GCA_036519195.1 Occallatibacter sp.
TGCCTGCGGCCCGATTATCCCCACCCAGTCGTCGCAGACCTCTGAAACTCATCAAGAAAAAAGCGGAGTCGTAACCGCCCTCGCACCGGCGAGCGGGCCCTGAATTTCACAAAAATAAGAAAATCTAAAAGAGCCGCACCCAATTGAAAATCAGACGCTTTGGGATTGGCAAGTACGACCTGCAAGGTCAAACCTCCTAAAGTTTCTGGACCTTTTCGAAGGAGATTTCAAAGCTATTGGACATGACAACGTGCACAGACTTCATCGGACTTCCTATCATCGCCAAAAACCGCTAGGATGCGGGAGGCACTGTAACCCAGATAACCTGTGCGGCCGGATTCGTATACGGAAGGTTACATCAAAGTACTGTAACGAGCTCGTTATGAGGAGTTCTAAAGAAGTTATATGCGGAATGAGATTGGTGGGCAACATGCACTAGCAACGTGCGGTACCCCTGAGGTTGAGATTTTTGGACCTGAGTAGATTGGCTCGATCACATTCTATCTAGTCAAGACTCGGGCCAATAAGTGCGAGCAGGCTACTCCGGCGAATTGCGAGTTACGAGTTATTTCCATGATGCGCTGAATAAATAGTCTTTTTAACCGAGTTGATTGGGTAAGAAGAAAGACGCTTTCGCGAAGACCTCGGTTCAACGATCCTTGGACTTATATTCGGGAATCAAAAAAGGGTAGGCGATCACTTGTGCACGACGAAGGAAACGCGGTCAGCCATGAATGTGAAGAGGGGAAGTATGTTCAATCGTAATTTGTCTAAGGTGATGGGACTCGTCTGCCTTGTCCTGCCGTTTACCGGCTGCACCAATACACAGGTGGGCACCATCGCGATTTCGCCGGCGACGCAGTCTCTGTCTGTGGGCCAGACAGCGCAACTTACTGCGACTGGTTCGATCGGCCATGGAAGTCATCCCGCGGGCTCTCAGAATGATACAAGCTCGGTCACCTGGTCCTCGAGTGCTCCGGACATTGCGAGCGTGGTTGCTTCCGGGGATACTGCGGGGCTGGTCGCTGCCATGCAAGTGGGCACGGCGACGATTACGTCCAGCATGTCGGGGGCGACGAGTGCTACCGCAACGATCACCGTCACTGCTGCAACCACCGGGTCCGGGTCGGAGCCTTTACTTTCGATCGTTGTTTTACCGAGCACGATTACGGACAACAACCTGTTAGGAACTGGGCAATTCCTGGCGTACGGGACCTTCTCGACCGCTCCAACCGTAATGGATATCACGAATGGCTACACGCGCAACGGTGTCTTTACACCAGTCACCTGGATCTCCAGCGCTCAAACTACTTTCCCCATTGACTCGGCAGGAGCGCCTGGAGAAACAGGCGGACTTATAACGGCGGCGGGATCAGGAACTGACCCCGTCTATGCAACTGCCGTGAACCCTGACGGCACGCTCGTTTACAGTCCCATGTCGACATTCAACTGCCCGTTGGAGGCTTATGCACCTGCCTCCGGCACCACTCCGGCAGTCCCTGGATCCTGCAATGAGAACACTGTTGCGCCCGGATTGCTGGTGACACTCACGGTCTTCAACGCAGGCTTGAACACTACCAAGTGGCTGATCACGGCTCCTTCCGCAACAGGTACTCCGAATGTTATAAACTGCGGCGGTTCGACCCAAGCCAATTCCGTGGGAGGCTCGGTGTGCACGGCGACTTACCCATTGACAACCAATGGCCAACCTACCGTGGTGACGTTGACCGCCCCAGCCGAACCGGGCGTCGCCTTCGGCGGATGGTCCTGGAACTGCACGTCGACATCGGCGGTCAGTGCAACTGGTCCAAATACATGCACGATTTCCCTCGGAACTAACCCTTTCTCTCCGATTCCCTCCAGCGAATCGATTGGAGCCATCTTCAACAACGCCAACTAGCACGCAGCCACAACCCTGCCAGGGAAAGCCGCCCTTCGGGGCGGCTTTCGTGCGTCTTGAGGCAAAGGGTGCGAACAGGAGCCAGGATCCACCTGGAACTTGCGCCTCAGGCTATTAACGGAGGGTTTGGTAGGATTCGGCCAATACCCCGTTCAGGGCTTCTTCGGAGGGCGCCCGGAAGATGGTCGCGTTGCTACGGGCTTGTCTGGCAGGCTGGATGCTCCGGTTCCAGATTTTGCGTCGTAGCTCTTGATGATCTGATCGGTAATATCTACGTTACTGGGGGCATACTACACTACCGGCGCCACATCAGTACCTCGTTCAAGCACGGCATAGTACCCATGCTGCTGTGAGAACTCCTGCAGAAACGAGAAAACCTTCTGAGCGACTTGCTGAAGAACCTGCTGAGATTCGGTTTGAGTGTCATTCTCATAATCTTCCGCTTCCAGCTGAAGCTGTTTCTCTTTAGTACCGAGTTCCTGCATTCACTGGTTTTTCTCTGAGTGCGACGGTCTCGGCCATCTGCTTCCACTGCGATTCTTCGACGACAAGTTGTTTCCTGCCCTTTTCCGTCAATCGGTGGTATTTGAATTCCCGGTTTCGATCGGGAGCTGTTTCCCATTGGGCACTCACCCATCCTCTTTCCTCCAGACGATGAGACGCGGGATAGAGTGAACCGTGCTGCATCGGCAGGAAGTCGTTCGTGGTTCTCTGAATATGCTTTCCGATCTGACGCCAATGAGCGGGTCCAAAAAGAAGTGTCCTTAAGATGAGCATGTCCAGCGTGCCCTGGAGAACACTTGTCCGCTGCTGTGTCTGTTTAGCCATAGAAGACGCTCGACCCTCACTTTGAAAGCGAGAGTAGTCATTCGACCATCAGTTGTCAAGGCGGGCTCAATGATCCTTCAGCCTTCCCTGCATTCCGCGGAGTTTTGGGGAATTCCCCGGAAATCTTTCCCAAGCTCACATTCACCTTCAGGCGTACCTTCATGGAGCATGAGCACTCTTCAGCCGGATGGCCTATGCAATGTGGTAGAGTCCGTCATTGCAGCAGCTTCTCTTCCTCGAAACCATTCTCGAAGAGGGCGACATCGTTCGAGCTGCCGACCGTCTCCATACAACCCACTCCACGATCTCAAGAAGCCTGAAAGCATTAAGCAGCGGGCTGGGGATCAACCTTTTCGACAAAACGCCGCGCGGCATCATGCCGAGTAGCGCCGGGCGTCGGGTTTTTCAGGACACGTACGGGGGGGGCGCCTGCGTGAACCTTTAAACCCTCCGTTTTTCGCACTTGCTGGCCGTTTCCGCAAGCGTTCCCGCAGAGTTACCACCTGGTATCCCCGCAACAACCCCCTTCGCGTCGATTGAGGGGAGAACCGTGGGAAGTGCGGCAAACGACCGAGGTGGATCATTGACGCGCTTTCCGTCGCAAGGATTGCGGAGGCTCTCCGTAGAGGCGTAAGAAGGCACGCCTCATTCGTTCTGGATCTGAAAAGCCCACAGCGGCTGCGATACTTTCGACTGGCTCCGTATCGCGCTCGATCCGCTCTCGTGCTACCTCTGCTCTGAGTCGTTCCACGGCCTTGGCCGGCGTTTCGCCCGTCTCTGCTTTAAAGACTCTGCCAAACTGGCGGGCGCTCAAGCAGGCGACTTCTGCTAATCGTTCCAACGACAATGATTCTGTTAGGTGTTCCCGTGCATAGCTAAGGGCCATTCGTATGCGGTCCGATTGAGGGGCAATCTCAGACATCGCGGAGAACTGGGATTGGCCTCCCGGTCTCCGGTAATAAACCACCAACTCCTGAGAGACTTGCAGGGCGATTGACGCACCATAGTCCTCCTCAATCATAGCGAGCGCCAAGTCGATCCCGGCTGTAATGCCTGCAGACGTCCAGACGCCGCCATCTTCGATGAAAATTAGGTCGCTTTCAACACGCACTGCTGCGTATTCGCGTTGCAACTCGGCCGCTCTTCGCCAGTGGGTCGTCACCCTACGCCCGTCCAGCAAACCGCACTGTGCAAGTACAAAGGCTCCGGTGCACACGCTCGCGAGGCGCCTTACGTTCGACGATGCGCGTTGGATCGAATTGATGTCTGGTAGCCTCATTTGCCAGCGCGCGCCACCGACCACTATGAGCGTGTCGAATGATCGCCCCTTCAGCGCGCTTGTCTTCACAGCCATGCCAAAGCTATTGCTGATCAAGCCTCCCCCCACAGACACCACCTGCACGCTATAGAGCCGTTCGTCACCAAAACGATTTGCCAATGCAAACGCAGACATGGGGCCAGCTAAGTCGAGCAGGAGGTAACCGGGGTAGAGCAGAAATCCGATGTTTTTTGGCATGGCGTGATTAGAGGGATAAATGTCCTTTACGCCATCATATCAAGCGCCGATACTTTTGCTAGTTGAAGAGATGCAAGAGAACCCGGGTGACAAGGGTTGCCTCACCACAGGCGCAATGACGATTTCAAGTCGCGCAAGCCGATGACTGAAGAGGAGACAAAGGACCCTATGGATAAGCGAAAGTTGATAGCAAACTCTGCGGCGTTCGATCTTGCCCCCATGCTTCTATCCCCGGCAATCGATGCGCTGCTTGCCTCGACGAGTGCAACTGGCTCAAGGAGCAGTGTAGTCATAGATCGACTCCGAGACGAACGCAATTCGCTGACCCCTCCCAAGCGGGGCAGTATTCCGGTAGCCTTTCCCATCGCCCACGGCGCAGTGATCATCGACTTCTGCGGGCCTTGGGAGATATTCCATTCAGCAGACATACCAGGCCGTCACGGAGGCGCCTTCCAGACCTATACCGTGGCTGAGACGCTCGAGCCGATCACAGCGAGCGGGGGCATGAAGATCATTCCCAACTACACGTTTCAAACCGCTCCAGCACCAAAGGTTGTTGTGATTCCAGCTCAGGATCCACCGACACAAGCCATGCTGAGCTGGGTGCGATCGGTCACCAAAGCGACAGATGTCACTATGTCCGTTTGTACGGGGGCCTTTCTTCTCGCGGAAACAGGGTTGCTCTCCGGCAAGTCCGCCACAACCTTTCATGATGCATATGCGAGGTTCGAAGAGCGCTATCCCGATATCCATCTGAAGCGCGGAGCCAGGTTCGTCGAAGATGGCAATCTGGCCACCGCAGGCGGCCTTTCCTCGGGGATCGACCTTGCGATTCGGGTAATTGAGCGCTACTTCGGACGCAAAGCGGCCGAGAGGACTGCATACACGCTGGAGTACCAAGGCAAGGGCTGGCAAGACCCAAATTCAAACGGTATTTACGCTCACTGATCTGCTTCCGTCGTCGACCGCTGTCTGAATCGCGACACGCACGAAGCAAACCACTGCAATCCTCTCCGGTCCGACGCCGGCGACGGCATGGGATGGAGTTCTGAATGATCTTACCGTCCTCATTGATGTCCGCTTCTGACGTTTGCACGAATCAATAAACCAGCCTAAGGAGGCACCTTATGTTCGCAGTCATGGGAATCACCGGAAATGTAGGCGGAACAATCGCGGATACTCTTCTCCAGTACGGAAAACAGGTCCGAGGCATCGTCCGCGATGCGGCGAAAGCACAGGCCTGGCAAGATAAGGGCGTCGAAATCGTCACATCGGACTACGACGATCATCTGACCGCAGCCTTGAGCGGTGTCGAGGGTGTCTTCGTCATGATCCCACCCAACATGGTCCCGGAGCCAGGCTTTCCGGATAGCGTTGTGCGCATAGCCGCCATCAAGAAGGCCATCCTCGCGATCAAACCTCCCCGCGCTGTCTTTCTTTCTTCCTGGGGTAGTGAAAAGACTTCCGGTCTCGGTCTGATCGCTCCCAACCGCATCCTTGAACAGGAGCTTGGCGACACCGGGGTTCCCAGCGCTTTTCTTCGACCGGCTTGGTTTATGGAGAACCTTGTGTATAGCCTTTCTGCCGCTCGCTCCACGGGCAACTACTTCTCTCTCTACCACCCGCTGGACCGTCCTTACGCGATGGTTGCCACGAAGGACGTTGGGAGGATCGGCGCGCAAACTCTGCTGCAGGACTGGCAAGGTAACCGCGTGATCGAGATTTCCGGCCCCATCTCTTACTCCAGCAAGGACGCTGCTGCCGCCCTCGGAGCGGCGATCGGCCGCCCCATCGCCGCGGTGGCCGTTCCCCGCGACAGTTGGGTT
>DATDLS010000182.1:0-7128 GCA_036519195.1 Occallatibacter sp.
TCGATGTAACCGAGTTCGTGCGGCAACAATCGAATATCGGGAGCGAACCCGTCGTACGGCTCACTCGTATGGAGCAGATGGAGGCCGAGGTTCTGCACAATTCATCGAAGTTGGAGGCCGCCAACCGGCAACTTCACGACAGCAATGCGCAGTTACAGCGAGCCAAGGTGGATGCGGATGCAGCCAATCGGGCGAAGAGTACGTTTCTGTCTACGATGTCGCATGAAATTCGCACTCCGATGAATGCGATCCTCGGTTACACGCAGTTGATGCTGCGGGATCCAAATCTTGGGACAGAACCGAAGGCGAATCTCAGGATCATGAGCCGAAGCGGCGAGCATCTTCTTTCCCTCATCAATGATGTTCTAGACATGTCCAAGATTGAGGCGGGCCGCACACAAATCAATCCGGCAACGTTTAACCTTCCCAGATTGGTGGGCGATCTCACTTCGATGTTCCGCTTGCGGGCTGAGGTGAAGGGGCTTCGGTTCGAAGCGCTGGCGCACGGCGAAGGCGTGCCGTACCTTGTGGCGGATGAAAGTAAGATACGCCAGACATTAATCAACCTCCTCGGAAATGCAATTAAGTTTACAGATCGCGGCCAAATCGCTTTGCACATTAGTTTGGAACTAAGGGGTGCGGATCGGCTTTGGCTGTCAGCGCGCGTTGAGGACACGGGACCGGGGATCTCCGATGATGATCAAGCAAGGCTCTTCGAGCCGTTCACCCAAGCCAAAGACGCATTGAATACCAAGGAAGGAACTGGGCTGGGACTGGCAATCACCCGAAGATATGCGCGACTGATGGGGGGCGATGTTGCGGTTTCAAGCAGTCTCGGGAGGGGTTCCGTATTTCTGCTCGAAATTCCCGTCGAGCGCGGCGACGCCGGCGTGGCCGCCAAGCGAAGCCCGTCTCGCCGTGTGGTTGGAATGGCCAGTCGAATGCACGGGACCAAAATCCTCATCGTCGACGATCAGATCGAGAACCGAGACTGGTTGGTGAAGCTGCTGACTTTAATTGGTTTTTCAGTACGAAGTGCGGATAATGGCGAGGCAGCGATCCGGAATTGGGAGGAATGGGAGCCACAGCTTATCTTGATGGATGTGCATATGCCGGTAATGGATGGGTTAGAAGCAACTCGGAGAATCAAGGCGAATCCACGAGGAAGTGAAACGGTTATCGTCGCACTGACCGCCAGCGCCATGGATGATGACCGTGAAGCCGCCTCGCAGAGTGGAGCCAGCGATTTCTTGTCCAAGCCCTGTCGCGAAGAGGAACTACTCAAGAAGATCGGCGATCATTTGAACATTGAATATGAATACGAAGAAAAGAGCAGAGCCGAGGAAGAGGGACTTCAAGTGGACGGCGAGGCTTTAAGTGCGGAGAGGCTTGGGCTCTTGCCCCTGGAGTTGCTCAGTAAACTCCGCAATGCTACCTTGGGCGGTGATAAAAAAGTTCTGGATCACTTGATCCGTGAGATCAGTGAGACCGTAGATGTTCGGATTGCGCAGGTTCTTCAAGGACTTGCCAACAACTATGAATACGATGCCCTGACGAGATTATTGGACGCGGCATGTTGCCGGTAACTGGGCGGGACCGGTCTTCGATCACGGCCCGAAACAAAGAAGCCATTGACAGCCGGGCAATAGGGCGTGACGAGGTTAGCACTCTTGGTATCAGTGGCATACTATGTTCTGCAATTTGCAGAACATAACACACTCAGTCAAGAACGAAGACGAGGCTCTGACGGAACTCTGGAGGAGGCATGTCACCCATGACCGAGCAGTCTGTACATTCAGCTCATCGGGGGAACATCATGTTCGTGGATGATAATCCCGCGAACCTGAAGCTCCTGGACGAGATGCTCCGGCAGCGGGCTTACGAAGTACGATCGTGCCCACGCGGTCGGCTGGCTCTCGCGGCGGCCGAACTCGAGCCGCCGGACTTAATTCTGCTGGATGTCACTATGCCGGAGATGAATGGCTACGAGTTATGTGAACTGCTGAAATCCAACGCGGCCCTTTCTGGCGTGCCGGTGATTTTTGTCAGCGCTCTGAATGCAACCGAGGACAAGATAAAGGGGTTTCAATCAGGAGGGGTCGATTATATCTCGAAACCCTTCCAATTCGAGGAAGTTCATGCTCGCGTGGAGACCCAACTCAAATTGCGGCGCGCGCAGCTGTCTGAGCATGAGTTGCTGGAAAGGACCCTCACTGGGGCCGTTGGCACTCTTTGGGAGTTGGTCCAATTTACGTCGCCAGTGGTGGCCTCACGCTCTCGCGCACTTCAGGATATCGTGCACTGGATCACAAGACGAACGGTGATCAAGGATGTCTGGCAGTACGAATTGGCTTCCAGACTGTGCCTGCTGGGTTGTCTATCGCTGCCTGAGGAGGTATTCGAAAAGGGCTACGGCGGCCAACAACTAAGGCCTGAGGAAGATCAGATGTTACGCGCTCACCCGGAGAGCGCCGCTCGCTTGCTTTCCAACATCCCACGGTTGGAAGCCGTGGCCGAGATGATTCGGAGGCAACAAAGACCTGAGGAGGAGCCTTGCGTCCCGGAGGAAGCACGAAAAGGGTCTCAGATGCTCCATCTGGCATTGCAGCTTGATCGAAGGGTCTACAAAGGAACAGCTTTTGTTTCTGCGCTCGAACAGATCAGGCTGTCGGGCCGATTCGATTCCCGCATGCTGGCTGCACTTGACAGCTATTCTTCACCACAAGCCGACTATGTAGTTCGACGGTTACCAATTGGAGAGCTTCGCGCTGCCATGATTCTCGAAGAAGACGTTTCGAGCACGGCTGGAAAGTTCTTACTCTTCAAGAAGGGAACTGTCCTGACGGATACGTGGATCGAGCGGCTGAGAAAGTTTGCGAAGACGCCTGGCATCCAGGAACTGGCGTACGTCCGCATTCCCGGATTAGCCTTTATCGACAAGCGTACGAATGACTAACAATGACTGCAGTGTCTGTACAATCCTGCTGACGTTGAGAGCGAGGATACTCCAATGATGAACGCGAGGGAGATTTCCAGTGCAATGCGCGTTTCCAATAACTTGCCGTCGATGGAATGCGATACTTTGATACAGTTGCAGCCGGAAGGTAGACAAACGTGGAACATTCGCTGACTCAACGCGACATCATGGTCGTGGACGACAATCCCGCCAACCTAAAACTCCTGGAGGGGATGCTCGGGCAGCAAGGCTATGAAGTGCGTTCGTTCCCAGCGGGCAGGCTCGCGTTGGCGGCCGCTAAGCGAAATCCACCGGATCTGATTCTCCTCGATATTAATATGCCCGAAATGAATGGCTATGAAGTATGCGAACACTTAAAGGCGAGCGAAGAGCTCTCAAGCGTCCCCGTCATTTTCCTCAGCGCATTAAACGAGCTTGAAGACAAGGTCAGGGGCTTCCGCGCCGGCGGAGTAGACTACATTTGCAAGCCGTTTCAATTCGAAGAGGTGCGCGTCCGCGTTGAAACCCACCTGAACCTGCACGCGCTTCGGCGAGCGTTGAAGCGCCAAAATGAACAGTTGGAAGAACTAGTCAGCCAGAGAACTGAGCAACTCGAGGTCGCCCTGAAACAGATTGAATCAACCTATAACGAGACATTGCAGGCGTTGGGCGGTGCATTGGATTTGCGGGACAACGAAACAGCAGGCCATTCCCAGCGTGTGACTCGTTATTCCGTGGAGATCGCCAAGGTTATGGGCTGTGGCGGGGAAGAGCTCAGGAACATCGCACTTGGGGCGTTCCTCCACGATTTTGGCAAAATTGGCATCTCCGATGTCGTCCTGCTCAAGCCAGGCAAGCTCACCCCCGAGGAAGCTGAGCTTATGCGACAACACGTCCGGATCGGCTACGAGATGGTGAGCGGAATCTCTTTCCTGTCTGGCGCTGCTCAAATCTTATTGACCCATCAAGAATCTTACGACGGCTCGGGCTATCCTCAAGGATTGGCTGGCGACCAGATTCCGATGGGCGCCAGGATTTTCGCGGTTACTGATACCCTCGATGCTATGACCTCGGAACGCCCATATCGCAAGGCTCTTTCATTCCAAGACGCACGGGAAGAAATCGTCCGTTGCTCCGGAAGTCAGTTCGACCCCGATGTGGTGCAGGCTTTTCTTAGCATACCTGAAGATGCTTGGCACCGTATGCGCATCGAGGCGTCGCAGCTCAGTTTCGTGGGCATAGAAAAGTGACCTGCCCCGTTTGAGCAGTTCCCAGCCTCCGCAGTCAAATCCACCAAGAGCGCTGCAGTCTTGAGAAGCTGAGCCTAAAATCTTTAAAATGGGCATCACGGACCTCACAAAGGATTGAGTTCCAGATGTATCCTTTTCCCCTCTGTTGTTATCGTCGCAAGATTTGGATTAACATTCTCCGATGAATTATGTCCTGCGACATGGCAGCAGTCGACAAGAAAGTGTGAGCTCAACCTTTGTGCTCGATAGACTCTGTATCTCGAAGCACATGAACGAGGCGGTGGACAAGATTCGTCGCGCTGAGAGGACCCGGCTGTGCGCTACGAGCAGGGAAGCAGGCAAGCAGTTGAAGAAACGGCTCTGTGGCAGAACTTGTGGGTAAAAGAGAGGACAACGGATGAAGCCGCTGTGAAAAAGTACAAAAGCAATCGTCGGGTCCGCTGCGCGGGGAGATGCCGCAAGTGCGTCCGGCTTTCCAGCGCCCCGGCTGCTACGAGGTATGAATCTCGTTATGCGACATAAAAAAACACATGGCTCGTCTTGTCCATTTCGGGGTTATATCCAATCGCCTTGCTGATCCTAGGTTGGATTGTTCCTGTAATGAAGCAGTACTGCCACTGCACACGAAGTCAATCTCGTCGCTGCCGAATCTGCTCGGCTGGTGAGAATTACAGGCACCTTGGCTCCCAGCACGATTCCAGCCAACTGCGCACCCCCCAGATACTCCAGTTGCTTGGCCAGCATATTGCCGGACTCAAGATCTGGCACCACCAGTATGTCCGCTTGCCCGGCCACTGGTGAAATCAGCCCCTTGATCTGCGCGGCCTTCGCGCTGACCGCAGTATCGAAGGCCAATGGTCCATCGAGCACGCCGCCGGTAATCTGTCCGCGATCGGCCATCTTGCATAAGGCAGCCGCGTCTAGGGTTGACTTAATTTTGGGATTGACCGTTTCTACGGCGGACAGCAACGCGACTTTTGGTTCGGGAATTCCCAGCGCATGGGCCAGATCAATCGCATTTTGAACGATATGAATTTTATCTTCCAAATCGGGCTCGATGTTGATCGCCGCATCGGTGATCATCAGTGTCCGCGCGTAGGCTGGGGTATCCATCACAAATACATGTGAAATTCTTCGCGACGTTCTTAAGCCGGTCTCCCGGGCCATGGCTGCGCGCATGAACTCATCTGTGTGCAGACTGCCTTTCATCATCGCCTGGGCATGATCCTCACGACACATGGACACGCTGATTTGCGCAGCTTTTTCTTCCGTTGCCGCATCCACGATCGGATAGCAAGAAATGTCCGCGCCTAACTTCTTTGCCAACTCTCGCAATTGATTTGCCGGGCCAACTAGTGTCGGCCTGATGATTCCAGCAATGGCTGCCTCGATAGCACCGCTGAACGCAACATCGGAGAGGGGCCAACAAACGGAAGTGGTGATCGGCGGGAGATCCCTGCATCTTCTCAGAAATTGGTCAAAGACGTGGAAATCTGCGGGATGACCTATTAAAGGATCAACCGCAACTGATTCTATTAACATCGCAACATCGTTCATCGAAAAGCCTTCCTTGCCGGATCAGTCTGCTTAACGATTAGACCTACCTGGCTCGAGATGGGTGTGTGTCGCATTAAATTCAGCCGTTGCGCCCGAGGAACTTGCCAAGCCCGGGGGCACCTGGCAATGCATTGGATGTTGAGGACGTGCGGGTGCGCGAGAAAGTCGATATGGAACGGGCCCGGTACGAACTGGAAGAGCACGGGCTTCTGTGCGTTTCCGCCGGCGGGTTGCATACGCTCTCGCGGGCGCGGGACGTGTCAACGAGTTTGAGACAAATAGCAGTATAGCGAAAGCCGGATAGACTCCCGAGGACTTCAGCTTCAGGCGCAGATCTCAGTCCTTCCTGAGCCGCTCGTTCACCACTCCCGGCGATCCCCAGAGACACAGTCGATAGAAGCTGCATGGGATGTTTCCTCAGCACTTATTCCCCATCCCCGGGGCCCTGTGACCCCTTCCTGTTGGATTGCCCTGAACGCACCGGGATTCCGCTGATAAGGGCCTGATAGTCTGTAAGCCGTTTGCCGAGGATGACCACCCCCTGGGACGTGATTTCGTATTCGCGAATATCCTTGGCATGATTCCCGCCCCGCATCTTGATCACCACCATGATCTTGCGAAGCTGGCCATCGATGGATACGTAGCGCAGGCGAAGGATGTCATCGCAAAGGAAGGAGATTGAGTAGGTACTGAACGGAAATTCGGTGAAAGATTCATCCACCTCCACCGTGCTTAGAATCGTCACCCCGATGCCCGTCAGGGCGAAGATCATCCGGTAGAGCGACTCGCGAAAGTCGGCGCGGAAGCCGGGCGACAAGGCCATCTCAAAGCCGGCCAGGGAGTCGATCACGAGCCGCTTGGCGCCTATCTTCTCTACAGCGTCGAGAATCGACTGCATGGTTTCATCCACCGATAAGTCGAGAGGGCGGAGATAGAGGATTGCGAGCGTCCCGTCTTTCTGGGGCGTTTCCAGATCCAGGCCCAAACTGGTGGCTCGCTCCGCATACGCTTCCGGGCGTTCTTCAAAAACCGCTACGATTCCCGGTTCACCCTGGCGTATGCCTTCTGCAATGAATTGGGTTGCGAGGACTGATTTCCCCGTTCCTGAGGATCCTGCCACGAGGACGCTATCGCCCTCGCGCACGCCACCATCCAGCATGTTGTCCAACTCCGGAATTCCGAAAGAAAGGCGCCGATTACAAGGCGGATTCCTCTTCCGGGCGGTCAATCCAAACGTGCGCGAGAAGGCTTGCACTCCGGCATCGGTTATGCGGAACGTGTGCAACCCCGGCACGGAATCCTGTCCACGCAGTTTTATGACCTGTAACTTCCGAACAATCGAATTCCGTTCCGCCGTTTGGCGCA
>DATDLS010000183.1:0-5913 GCA_036519195.1 Occallatibacter sp.
CCGCCCGCCGGCAGTCCCGAACTCGTAGCCATACTCGTCGTAGTCCTTCTCGAACCAGCCCGACCCGATGCCAAGGATGAGCCGGCCGTCGCTGATGTGGTCGACGGTTCGCGCCATGTCGGCGAGCAGTTCCGGGTTGCGGTAGCTGTTGCACGAGACGAGCGCGCCGATCTCGACGCGCGAGGTCGACTCCGCCCAGGCGCCGAGCATTGTCCAGCACTCGAAGTGCTTGCCCTCGGGCTCGCCGTACAGAGGATAAAAGTGGTCCCAGTTGAAGACGACGTCGGCGCCAAGCTCCTCCGCTTCGGAGGCGGCGCTGCGGATCGCCTTGTAATCGGCGTGCTGTGGTTGCAGTTGCAGGCCCACGCGAACGGCCCGACTCACGGTAGGTGTCACGAGCACCCAGGCTAACGTGGAACAACCCCTGCCTGGACCGTGCTGCCGGGCTCCGAGAAGCCCTTCCCGGAGCCCGGCGACCAGCT
Organism: Occallatibacter sp.; assembly: GCA_036519195.1. GTDB lineage: Bacteria > Acidobacteriota > Terriglobia > Terriglobales > Acidobacteriaceae > Telmatobacter. Next base: position 483 of record DATDLS010000183.1, read on the forward strand.
CGTGCTTCCAGATCAGGTGGTAGAGCACGGGCAGGACGGCAACCGGGCCACCTACGTTGCGTGCACCGCTCATCAGCGGTTTTCCGTCCGCGAAGACCCCGAGCAGGACCTCGGCGACCTCGTCGCGGTAGCAATGCGAGCGCCGGTACAGGGCGAGCCACCGCGCAATCTACCGATCGCTTCGGCTGCGGGCGACACACGTCCTGCTGGTCGCCCATCACCCGGAAATCGCTGATCACCCGGGCGCCGCCGGCGATCGCGCACGCCAGGCCGGCGAAGACCCGGCCCCGGTCCAGGCCGCCGTCCGGCGACGGCAGCGCCGCCGACAGCCCGCCCGTCAGGCCCGTCCGGTCCGCGAGCTGCCGCAGGAGCACCAGGCCGGCATGCGACACGACCCCGGTGCCGCCGCCCGTGACTTCAAGACCGCGCGACCATGCTGTAGCGTTCACGTAGAAAGTGCTTCTCAAGCTGGACTGATAAGGACCTCGACAATCCTCATCATCCCAGCTCAGGGGCATTTTTCAGTTCAGCCGCGCCACTCGACCGTTAGGCCCCGTGAAAAGCCAGGGCTAAGGGGAATCACAAGTCTCATCAGACACATACAGACTACAGGTCTCACTAATCATCTTGCTGCACTGGCCAGCATGGAGTTCGCGTACGGCATGTCGTATAACTTATCGTTATGGCGGAAGTCTTTATCAGTCACACGTCTGATCTTGCGAGCTTCCCGGTCGGCAGGTCCTTCGTTCAGGCTGCGGTCGATTCAGCAGTCCGGGCTCGGCACGTTCCCGCCGACATGAGTTACTTCGCCGCACATCCCGAGCCGCCCGCCTCTTACTGCAGGCGGCGCGTACGCGAAGCTGACATTTATATCGGGCTTATAGGACTGCGCTATGGCTCACTTGTGCCAGACTCCGAAATCTCGTACACGGAGCTGGAATTTCAGGAGGCGAGGGCATGCAATAGACCGTGCCTGATCTTTCTTCTGAACGAGGATGCAGCTCTCCCACGGAAGCTAATCGATAGAGACTCCGGTCGAATTGATGAGTTCCGTGATCGGCTCCAAGGTTCCGGACTTGTCATCAAGACCTTCGCAACTCCCGAAGACCTGGAGGCGGCAATCTTCCAGTCACTAGCAGAGTTCCAACTTCGCGGTGAAGGGTCTAAGGGGCCTACTCCTCTTAATCAGGGTACGCGAGGTAGGGAGTTCGAGGATGCGCGGCTATCCTACTTCCGCCGATTGACACAGAATTACCGTCGCCTAGATCTTGATGTGCTAACCCCGGCTGAACATGATGATCACTTGCCTGTTCTTCTGCAATCGGTATTTGTGCCCAACAGCGTGCGCGCTGACCCGCCTCCGGTAGAACTCTCAAAGGAGTTGTGGCGACGGCTGATCGAGGCTGGTGAGATAGGGGAAGAAGAGCTACCCGAGGGCCTCGATCTGGAGATGCTGGGGCATGCGCGCGCAGAATACGGCATGAGGCCGGTTCTACCGGTTCTCAGCGTGATAACCGCAGAAAGCAACCGCCTCCTGGTACTTCTTGGCGATCCCGGGTCCGGAAAGTCCACTCTCGCGCGTTTTCTAGCCTTGTCCCTAGCCGGTAACCGCGTGGTGCCGGACCTGACTCCGCTTGTCGGCTGCCTTCCAATTCTGATAGAGTTGCGGTCCTTCGCAGACTTGCGTTCCGAATGTCATTCATTTATAGAGTATGTAGATAGGCTGCATACGATGGAGGGACTGGGCCTGCCAGCAGATTTGCTTGAGCACTATCTCCGGGCCGATGGAAGAGCTCTTGTTATCTTCGATGGCGTCGATGAGCTTTTCGACCTTAAAGAACGGGAAGCAGTATCTCGGCAGATCGCAGGGTTTGCCGTGAAGTACCCAAAGGTCCGGGTGATTGTAACTTCGCGGATAATCGGCTACCGTCGTTCAATTCTACAAGATGCCGACTTCGAGCACTTCACGCTGCAGGACCTGGATGACGGCCAGATTTCCGAGTTCGTCGATCGATGGTACGCGATTGCGCTAAGCGGACAACCAAAGGAGGCCTATCAGCGGAAGGAGCGTATGCTGCGCGCCGTCGCAGACTCGCCATCAATCCGTGAGTTGGCGGGCAATCCTTTGCTTCTGACGATCCTGGCGATCATCGGCAGGCGGCAGGAGCTACCAAGGGAACGCCGCGCTGTGTACGCGCATGCTGCGGCGGTACTAGTTGAGCAATGGGACGTCAACCGTCACTTGCGTGATTCTTCTGTGCAGGCTGATTATATAGACAGCGAGGATCGCAGGGAACTACTTCGACGCGTGGCGTCCGGAATGCAAGCTGGAAGGTCAGGGCTTGCGGGAAATCACATAAGCGGCGCAGAGCTGATAGAAGAGTTCGACGCGTACCTCCGGGGCCGTTACCAGCTTGATCCCGCTACGTCCGCCATGGTCGCTAGAGTCATGCTTAAGCAATTCCACGCGCGGAATTTCATCCTGAGCCGCTACGGCGGCACAGTATATGGATTCATTCACCGGGCATTCCTCGAGTACTTCTGCGCAGATGAAATCGTGCAGCGATTCGGAAGGACCCGGGAGCTAAGCCCGGCACAGCTAGCATCAGACATCTTCGGCAAGCATTGGGCCGATGAGTCATGGCACGAGGTATTGCTCCTTGTGGCCGGCATGATCGATGAGCGCTTTGCCGCCCTGTCCATAAGTCATCTTCTTGAGGTCGCCAACCCGCACTGGCGTGCTTCGGCAACGTCCCCCGCGCTACGTAACCTGACGCTGGCACTTCGCTGCCTTGGTGAAGTACGGCGGCTGGGCGAGATGACCACCCAAGGCCACGCTATTATCGACCGTATAATCGAGGCTCTGGAGTACTCGAATTCCGCAGCCGACTGGGTGATTACAGACGCGATAGAGCAGGATATTCTACCTATCGCGGTAGCAATCGGGCCCCGGCTGCCAGGACGAGAACGGTACCGTGACTGGTTCCTGTCTGGCGGCAACCAGCTAGTGAGAACGCCGGTAGCCTCCCTCGCCGCGCTTCTTCTTGCCGCGTTGTTCAAAGACTCCCGTCAGGTCCTCGCTCATCTGCGCATGCAGGCGCTGAATGCGGAAAACCCCGCGCTCCGCCAGGCTGCCGTGAGGGCTCTCGCCCAAGGATGGCCCGCCGAACCGGACACCCTGACCCTCCTTCGAGAGTGTGCCACAGGGGACAGTCACGGCTACGTTCGGCAGAGCGCGGTACAGGCCATCGCGCATGGCTGGTCAGCCGATCCGGAGATCAAGGCATGGATTCGAGGACGAGCAATCAGCGATGAGGATAGTTACGTACGCCGCGGTGCGGTACTGGCTCTCGCGCAATCGTGGAACGGGGACCAAGAGGCAGGGCTCCTTCTTCGCCAGAGAATCCTTTCTGACAGCGACCAGAAGGTCCGCCGTGGCGCCGCAAACGCTCTCGTAGACGGGTGGGCCGACGACACCGGCACCCTCGACTGGATTGCGGGGAACGCGCTGAGCGCAAGCGACGGATACATCCGAGCGTCCGCCATACGCGTACTCTCCGTCCGCTGGAGCCGCGACCAGCTATTGCCGCTGCTCAGAGAAAGGATAAGCACTGACGAATATGCGCTTGTCAGACAGACCGCCATTCACTCCCTCGCGAGACGATGGCGGGGGCAGGCAGATGTCATGCCGATGCTCCGCCAGAGAGCAAGCGCCGATTCTAATTCCCTCGTGAGGCAGGCTGCTGTCCGAGCTCTTGGAGCAGGTTGGCAGAATGATCCTGAGACCTTGCCATTCCTGCGTGAACGTGCCGTTTCTGACCCCGAATGGAATGTTCGACGCGCAGCCGTGCGCGTCCTGGCTGTTGAATGGCCCAACCGCAATGAAACACGCCAATGGCTTCATCAGAGGGCTGCGTCCGCCGATGATCTCACCATCCGCACGGCAGCGATTGAGGCAGTGGCTGCCGGGTGGCGCGAGCATAAGGACACGTATCCTCTCCTCCTTGAGTGCGCCAGTTCTGATGAAGATCCAGACGTGAGGGCAACAGCCCTGCGAGCGCTTGCCGACGGATGGCGTGACGAGCAGACCTTCCGTCTGATCCGGAAATTCTGCCAAACAGACGAAAACGCTGCAGTACGAGAGAGCGCGGTCAATGCACTGGCCGCTACTTGGCGTCACCACACGGTCAGCGCGCAAACTCTTCGCTACTGCGCAACTGAAGACGCTGCCTCACTAGTACGCTGCGCGGCGTTGAAAGCACTCGCGGAAGGCTGGAGCGATGACCCGCAGACCTTCCTACTACTCCAAAACACCGCAGCGACCGAGGCCAGCGATGAAATTCGAGGCGCAGCACTGAAGGCATTTGCCGCATCCCGGCGAGAGGATCCAGATGTCTTCGTACTGCTACAGGAGCGTGCGGTAATTGATGAGCACTGGGACAATCGGCGGCTAGCAGTTGAAGCACTTGCCGCCGAGTGGGCAGAGCACGAGGAGACGTTGCCGCTGTTGAGATCGCTGTCCACCGGCGATAGCAACTGGGCAGTTCGAAGAGCTGCTACTCGAGCAGTAGCCGCCGGCTGGCACGACGATCCGGACACGCTTGCCCTCATCCACGACCGTGCGGCAGAAGACGGTAGCTGGCCAGTGCGGGAAGCAGCTATCCGCGCGCTCGCCAATGGCTGGCACGATGATCCAGGCACACACCCACTCATCCGCAAGCACGCAGAATACGACCGGGAGGGCATTGTCCGCGGTGCAGCTATCCGCGCGATCGCCAACGGCTGGCACGACCACCCAGGCACACTTGAACTGCTCCATGCGAAGTCTGAAGACAGAGAACCGGTAGTACGGGATGCAGCTATCCGCGCGCTCGCCAATGGCTGGCACGATGATCCAGGCACGCCCCCACTCATCCGCAAGCACGCAGAATACGATGTCGATGCTAATGTCCGCAGTGCAGCTATAGGCGCACTTGCTAACGGCTGGCCTGGCGACCCAGAAATACTAGTATTCCTGCAAGACCAAGTAACAGCCGTTGATGAAGTGATGACTGCCAAATTCGCACCCAGTACTACATGGCGCAAATTCCCCGCATCGCATAACGCAACGCTGGATTCCTCGAAAAGCAATGTCGTGCGAGGCCGCCTGCGACAGAGAAATAGAAGACGCCTGTGACAGATTTATGCGGCTCCATATCGCAAAAGCGCCGTCCTGGCCAGTGGGATCGGCAGGGAGGGTGTGGGTAGTGTTTCTGGCCCATGTGGTTTTTGAGGCGCTGGCGTGGTCCCGAGGGTCGAGTAGCCGGGGGGAGTCTCACCCCCCGGCTCTCACAGAACCGTGCTTAACAGTCTCCCGTTACACGGCTCTTCTCATTTAGTCTTCAGAACGTGGATACCCAGGCCCAGTGAGCAAACAGGCCGGGCTCTCGAT
>DATDLS010000184.1:0-6134 GCA_036519195.1 Occallatibacter sp.
CAAAGCCCTTTTCAACGCGCATCCGACGGTCAATCTGCGGGCAATGCAATTCCCGGCAAATTGGCGGACTCTTTCCTCCTGGAATTGACGCCTCTGTGTAGCGTGTGCAACCTAAACGCAGTGCAAGCGAAGGTCGCAAGCCTTCCAGAAGCGCGGTGGCACAAGCAGCTCCGTTACATTCTCTTTGCTCTAGGTGGCTTCTCTCCCGAACTTCAGCAACTCGCTGCCGATCCTGCCGAAAGGCTCCGATAGTCTTCAATCATCGGGCTGAAATCACGATTCGGTAGGTTACGACCAAATGATCATTCCTGTTCTTTGATAACCCGCTTACTGAAGAAGCTCCTCTCAGTTGAGGCCCGCTGTTCGTAAAGGGTCAGTCCGCCCGCCTGTGGTTCAACCACGCCTGGCCGTCTTAGTCTGGGCGCGCGACCTCTAAAGAGAAGCGCGCGGTCACCTTCACTGAGTCGCCTGATAAGCGGGCTGGAATCCATATCGGTCACTTCCCAGGAAACTGTCTTCGCCGCTGGAGTTGCAAATTCGATATTAGGAATGCGCTGTTGAAGTTGTAACGTCACAAAATACCGCGCATTCATTTGGGAAGCAGGATGGATTTCTCCGTATGGCAGCAATTCGGGAAGTCGTCGGCCAATCCGAAATGCATGACGGCGTGGCGTGAAGAAAAGATCTCCAGCTGACGGGTTCCCGGAGTTCAGTGCTCCAGACTGCCGTATTTCGGCTGGGTAGACGTGTTCGGACACACTGCTCAGCGTTTCAGCAGCGGACAAAAATACTTCTCTCCCGAATCTGCCGAGCTCATCCAGATCACTTAGATCGTCTCCGAAAATCGTGATCCCCATGCCTGCTAATTGATCGGCCTGTACTGCTCTTACTTCTATTACGGGCACAGCACGCTGATTGATATTCTTTTGAAGTTTCTTGTAAAGTTCGATCTTTGAAAGGTCGAATTCCTCGCAGATGCCTTTTATCTTCTGCAAGTATCCGGCGGCCTCGTAGAAGAGAGGCGAAGTCGCCTTCATCTTAATTACTATGGACGCCTCAACATTCAGGCCCAGAATGGCGCGGTTTGTCCAATTATGGCTTCCGACCCACAGTTCTGCTGCCCCATCTGTAGACCAAAACAACAACATCTTTGGGTGTAGCAGTGAGGGTGGTTCTTTGCGCTTATTGTCGGTGTAGGTTGCAATCTCTTCGCAGAATATTAAAACGTGCGCTCCCGATCTCACGAGATCAGCAAGGGCGTCGATGTCAGTTGGCAGGTGCAAGTCAACACACAGAAACCCGCTGTTGCTCCCAAGAGGAGGCGAAATCCTGTTGTGCAGAAGATTGTCAGACACCGTCCAAAAGGCTACCGCTGCCTGAAGCAGGGTCGATCTAGAGAGGGATGCCTCAAGCGCAGACCGGATGCTTGGTGAATCCCATTTTGGGAGGAGCTTAATGTCGAGAATTCCATCTTCAACCACCAGCCGAACTCCTCTTCAGCCACCTTGATCCGCTTTTCAGAATTGGCGGTCTATAGTGCTATCGCATCTTTTTCGCGGCGTCGCAAGCGAGCTGACTGCCCAACGAGCATCCTTTACTGAGGAACTGCTTTGCCTTTGGCAAATCCTTCTGGACATAATTTCCTGTGCGGTAATAAATCCCCGAAACGTAACATCCGCGTGCGCTGCCCACATCACATACTCTGGTAAAGAGTGTAATTGCCATGGATTCATCTTCTGTAACCTACTTTCCGCGCATCTCTGAGGGCATTTCCCGGCAATTTCCCGCGGCCAACCTGAGCCGAGTCATCGCCGGCGGTCAGCCTGTGCGTCGATCAGGCGCTCGGTTTCATTCTCCCAGGAGCGCAAGAGTTTCCTGAGCCGGCGATAATTGGCGATCGCCTGCCGCAGCAGATTCGCCTGCTCGGCGGAGACGAGCCGGTGGACGAGCTTGCCACCCTTCATGTGTCCCCATTCATAGTAGGGCCCGTGCCGTGCGCCCGGATCCTGAGCGCATCGACACGCCGGGTGCCCGCAGGTCTTCATCCGTTTAAGGAGCGTTCCGGAGCAAACGTGCTCCAGCCCTGCAAGCTCGGCGCGTATCTCCGTGATGCGCTTGCGTGAGCGTTCGGCAATTTGTTCCGGACTGGGCTTTGGCATAGTTCAGACTTGACAATGATAAATCTTGCGCTAATATTAGCGCAAGTAAGATGCAATTGTCACGACGACCTCGTCCCCCTTGGTCCGCCAGCCGCTCGATTGCGTGGCACGATCTGCCTGCCGTCGTTCGCGCGCTCAGTGGTCCAGCCCTTGCACGGGCGGGTCCGAGTGCTCGAGCGTTTACGATTCCTCGGGAGGTTAAAGCATGGCCAGTGCCTCACCACCGCATCCTGAGAGTCTTCAGCTGGTTTCCAAAGCGATTGGCCCGCTGCCGTTGCTGAACCGCTTTCTCGAGCGGCTGAAGATCGAACGCTTCTTCGCCGAGCTGGTCCCCGCGGGGGACCGACGTCAGAGGCTCGCCCCGGCAGTAGGCCTCGGGGTGCTGCTGCGCAACATCCTCATCGCGCGCCAGCCGCTCTATGGGCTGGCCGAGTGGGCCAACCGCTTCGAGCCGGCTCTGCTCGGCCTGACAGCCGAGGCACCTCAGTACTTCAACGACGATCGGGTCGGGCGGTGCCTGGATGCACTGTTTCGTTCAGACCGTGCCACCCTCATGACCGAGATCGTAGTGCACGCGGTCGAGGAGTTCGGGCTGGAGCTGAGGGAGCTACATAATGACTCCACGACGGTCACCTTCACCGGTCAGTACGCCGAGGCCGACGGCAAACCCGAGCGGGGGCACCCGACTCACCGGATCACTCACGGGATCAACAAGGATTTCCGACCTGACCTCAAGCAGCTGCTGTTCATCCTGACGACCACCGCCGATGGGGCCGTACCGATCTTCTCCCACGTGGACCACGGGAACACCTCCGACGATACGACCCACATCCGCACTTGGGAGAGCCTGCGCAAGCTCACCGGTAGCTCCGACTTCCTCTATGTGGCCGATTGCAAGCTTTGCACCAACCAAAACCTGGCCCATATCGCCGCCCATGGCGGTCGCTTCGTGACCGTGATCCCGGCCACCTGGCGCGAGCACACCCAGTTTCACACTTGGCTGCGCAGTCACGCAGCACCCTGGGTCGAGGTGTTGCGTCGGCCTGACCCCCGACGCAAGGACGGCCCACCTAATATCTATCGCGGCTACGAGCATCCGCTACGCACCGCCCAAGGCTTTCGGGTCCTCTGGTATTTCAGCTCCCAGAAGGAGACCCTCGACCGCGCCTCACGCGAGCACCGCATCGCCGCCGCCGACAAGGCGCTCCAGATCCTCGCCGCGCGAGTCGGCGCGCCACGCTCACGCCTGAACAGTCTCGAGCAAGTCAGCGCCGCGGCACAGAAGATCCTCGCTGACAAGCAGGTCGAGCGCTTCCTCCATGCCGAAGTGACACTCCTCGAGGAGCAGAGCTTCACCCAGGCCAGCCGGGGACGTCCCGGTCCCCGCACCGCCTACATCCGCCACAGCCACCAGCGTCCCGTGCTGCACTGGCACTCCGACGCCCAGGCACTGCTCGAGGAGGCGCGCACCGATGGGGTCTTCCCCCTCATCACCAACGATGAAACGCTCACCCTGAAGGACGTTCTCCAGGCCTACAAACATCAGCCCTCGCTCGAGAAACGCCACCAGCAGCTCAAGTCCGTCCTCGGGGTGCGGCCCGTCCTGCTCAAGAGCCACCTGCGCATCGAGGCTTTCCTGTTCCTCTACTTCCTGGCCCTCATGACCGAGGCTCTCATCGAGCGTGACTTCCGCGATCGGATGCGCAAGCTCGACATCAACAAGCTTCCCTTGTATCCGGAAGAGCGACCCTGCGCCGCCCCAACCACCGAGCGGCTCTTCGAGCTGTTTGCCGACTTACGCCGACACCGGCTCGTCGACGACACCGGGCGTGTACATCAACGCTTCTACGACAAACTCAACGACCCGCAACTCACCGTGCTGCGCCTCTTCAACATCTCGCCCCAGCAATATCTCTCCGCCGCCGAGGAGTCGGCCGCCACCTGAGCGAGGCTCGTAGAAAAATGCTGGGAAATCGTGTCGGAGAAGCGCGGAATGTAGGTTAAAATACTCTCCATTGCTCTCCATTCCTCTCGACTCCGCTCTGTACTCTGTACTCCAAGTTCAGAATTTGACGGGACGCAAGTGCCTCATTTTATGAGGGTAGACATTATTCGCAATCCGTTTCAATGTAGTTTCAAGGAGCGTGCGAACTATGTTCGATTCCCCTCATGCATTCGAACCTTTATTGAATAGCGAACAGGCTGCGGCCCTCGTGAAAATTCATCCCAAGACCCTGCAACGGTACGCCCGCAACGGCCTTGTCGCTGGTCTGCGCCTAGGCAAGCTTTGGCGCTTTCGTGCTTCCGATCTCGACCGCTGCATGCCGGAAAACGTAAGCTCAGAGCAGCTATCCGTGCCGCCTCACCGCTCTTGAAAAGGAGAAAAATGAGACGGACACGCTATCAACAAGGCAACCTCCAGCTTGCGGAGCGCAAGCGCGGCCCAAACGCTTGGGAGTACCGCTGGTACGAACCCCAAGCCGATGGAAGTCGTAAGCGGCGCAGTCTTGTGGTCGGAAGCCTGGAGCAGTATCCGAACGAGGCATCGGCAAAACGGGCCGTTGCGTCGCTTTTGGTCAACATCAACGCCGAAAGCCCGCGCTTCAACCTCGAAACGGTCAGTGTGCAAACGCTCGTCGAACACTACCGAGAAAAGGAATTGGGCAAGGACTCGAACAAAACCTTCGCAACGTGTGAAACGTACCAAGGCTACTTCAGAAAGTGGATTCTGCCCCGCTGGGGAAACTACCGGTTGAAGGATGTCAAAGCGGTTGCGGTGGAGGAGTGGCTGCATTCGCTCAATCTTGCCAACGGCAGCAAAGCAAAAATTCGGAACATCATGCACGCTGTCTTCAATCACGCGGTTCGCTGGGAATGGCACGACAGGAATCCTATTACGCATGTGCGCCAGAGCGCCAAGCGTAAGAATATTCCGACTGTGTTGACGCTTCTTCAGGTGGAGGAATTACTTCTCTATCTCGAAGAGCCGACGCATACCGCTGTGCTTGTGGACGTGATGACCGGATTGAGGGTGGGAGAACTGCTGGCGCTGAAGTGGCAGGACATCGATTTCGAGAAGTTTGAAATCAGTGTCACGCGCTCGATCTCGCTTCAGCACGTTGGCGAATGCAAAACGGAAGCGTCGCGCAAGCCCGTACCGCTGGATTCTCGCCTGGCGGAAGCGTTATGGCGCTGGCGGAACCTTTGCGCATATCCGCGCCCTGAGGACTGGGTCTTTGCCAGCCCTCATACAAACGGAGTGCAACCGTACTGGCCGGGAACGCTCAACCGCTGGCATCTGCAACCGGCAGTCAAGGCGGCAGGCATTGAGGGCCGGATTGGCTGGCATACTTTCCGGCGCACGTACGCCACTCTCCTGAAAGCGAATGGGGAAGATGTCAAAACTGTGCAGGAATTATTGCGGCACGCAAACAGCTTGGTGACGATGAATCTTTACGCGCAGGCCATCACGGATGTGAAGCGTAAAGCTCAGAGCCGCCTTGTGAGCATGTTGCTCGACGAAAACCCTCAAAACGAGGGCACCGCTGCTATTGGAACAAAACGGACGTACGAGAAAATTATTGAAGCGCGTAAGTTGCTGAAATAATTGGCGTCCCCGACGGGATTTGAACCCGTGTTATCGCCGTGAAAGGGCGGTGTCCTAGGCCGGGCTAGACGACGGGGACGCTGGAAGGGCAAAAGAGCGGCCTAGCTTGGCCGGGTGCGCCCTTCTGAAGGCTACCAACTCGCGGGTGTGGTGTCAAAAAAGGATGCGGCGCGGGGTGGGGCCGTTTTGGTAAGGGCTCGATCATCAATTGCTTGACGACCTTAGCCCAGCTGGGCGCAGAGATTTTGCGTCATTGCATGGGCTCCAAGCGTCAGATTAGGAACAGGCTCTGTTGAGTAGACGGTAAAGTGGAGGTGTCGGCGCGTACAGCCGGCACCCCGAAGAAAACGAAAGCAGCCGCGAACGGG
>DATDLS010000185.1:0-20566 GCA_036519195.1 Occallatibacter sp.
TGGCGGCCGATCGGCCTGGGGCCGTCGGGCGGAAAGCCTTGGGGGAGGGCTGCTGCGGTCTTATGGCCGCTCCGCGCCGGTCGAAGGAACAGCACCCTGGGGTGGTGCGGCTCCCTGGGCCGCCAAACTGTTTTCCATCAAGCGCACGTGCACTGTGCTGAAACGAACCCGCTCCGGCTTGGCGCCCGGATCACTGGCGTCAGCAGGTTGAGCGTTTCCGAGTGCCACTGCATGCATGCGGTAGACGGGAATCTGGTGTTCGGTTACGAGGTAGCGCTTCACTGACTCAGCAAGGCGCTGGGAGCTTTGAATGCCCGCGCTGCCTGCCAGCGGTGAGTGCCCTTCTACCTCAAGAATGTAGCCGTGCTGGCCGTTGACGCTGTTGGCGAAGTCATCGAGTTGCTTCTTGGCTTCCTCCGACAGAATCGGCTGACCGCCACGGAACTTCACTTCCGCCTCGGTGACCTGCTTGTACTGATCGAGACCGTTTACGGTGCCGTTAATCTGATCAACATGGCCTGCTGCGCCTTGGGCCGTGGTCGAGGCTTGCTGGGCCTGCGTCCCGGCTGCAGTTGCAGTCTGGTTGGCCGCATCGGCGGCAGATTGAGCCTGACGGATGCCGGCCTGTGCCCGGCTGTCCACGTCCTGAATATCTTTCGCGTTCTTGGCGTTTACTGAGTCCAACTCGGTGAGTCGATCATTGATCGGGTCCGTCTGTTTCTTCACCCACTTCTTCCGGGCAAACGGATTGACGCGTCCCCAGAAACCTTCCTTCCCAGGAGTCATCGAAGGTGAAGCAGAAGGAGTCTGTGACTGCGCCGTCGGGGGGGTGCTCTGAGGCGTTCCGCTGGATTGATCTTGGGCCACAGCGGGGATTCCAAGTGCAGATGCCAGCAAAAGTACTGCGATTTGGCTGGGGAACGGATTGGCAACTACTTTTTTATTGTTCATGGAATGGTTTACCTCGCCTTTTGTTTTTTCGCAGTCTGTGCGAGCCCTGCGAGGTGAGCATGTACTGTCCGCTCGCAGATTGATTAGCAAAAGTCGTGCCAAAGCGGTACCCGGAGCTTGAAACCATCTATATCATTCATTTTATTTATCTTATTTGGATGCCGATCTTGGTATTATCGAGGTCTCGCGGCCGTTGAACCCGCCTGCGTCGTGTAGTTTTTCTCGCCGCGTGTACTTTCTACCTTGTAAAGTCGAACGGGCGCAGCGCGCTTTGAGCCCCAGAAAGAACGGTATTCTTGAGGGTCGAAACTTCCGGCCAATCGCTTTCTATTGGCTCAATTCAGTCAGAAGAGCCTTGGCCTTGGCGGCCAGGGTCTTCGCCCCATCCATATCGCCGGAAAGCAGTGCTTCTCTGGCCTGCTTGATATATTCACGAATTTGAGCGGCCGTCTTCTGTTCCTGACCGTCCAGCGTGCGGCCAAGCCCGTTCAACCCGCGCTCGGTGCTCGCGATTGATTCATCCGTTTCGCGACGCTGATCAGACGGATCTCCGGAAGAAAGCTCGCCAATGGCGCTGACGCCTGGACTCTCCGCAGCCGCCGGCGGGGCGGAGGCAGCCTGTTGGGTATTCGCGGAGGCAGCCGGTTGGGTATTCTTGGCCGGTTTCTTGCGCTTTGCCGGCGGAATCGGTTCCTGCTTTACATTAGAGTCGGTGGCAAGCGGTTCGTCAGGGATCGTGACCGTAGACGCGGACAGCTCAGGGTGGGTCACCGCAGGCTTGGGAAGATTCTCGTTCGGGGGCGCAAGTACCTGACTTTGTTGCTGTTGCGGTTTATGCAAATGAAAACACGCAGTCAGGAACAATGGCAGAAGCCACGCGACATTCCTGGCATGTATTCTCATCCTGAAATTCCTTTCTCGTCTTGACTGCCCGCCGGTTGTAGATACCGACGTCCCCATTCCGTCGCAGCGAGTGGAATTCGCAGCTGGAACTCTGTACCCCGCGCTGGACTTGATTCTAATTCTATGCTTCCATAGTGCAATTGAAGAATGCGGTAGGTCATCGCCAAGCCAATACCGCTGCCGCCGGTTTTGGTGGTGAAGTAGAGGTCGAAGATTCTTTCGCGAATCTCCTCGGGAATTCCCGGCCCCTGGTCGGCAATGCGCAGAACGGCGAATTTCCGCTGCTCCTCAAGAACAACGCGCAACGTTCCCCCCTCCGGCATGGCCTGCGCACCGTTTTGAATCACATTCAGTGCCGCCTGCTTGATCAGGTCGGAATCGATATTTACGAACAGGGGCTTGCTCGGTAAGTGACTCTCCAGAATCACGTTGTGGGTCGACAGCTCCGCGGTGGAAAGGGTCAGTACATCATCAATCACTTCCTTCAGATCCTGCTCGCGCAGTCGCAGCTCGACCGGCCGGCTGAAGTCCACCAGCAGTTGCACGACCCGGTCCAGGCGGTGAATCTCGGCCTCAATCACCTCCAGGTGCCGCGTGGCCGGTTCGCTGGCCCCTGTCAGCTTGCTCTTCAGCAGTTCCACGTGAACCACGATGGCGTTGATCGGATTTTTGACTTCATGCCCCACACCGGACGTCAGCCGCCCAATGGCCGACATGCGCCGCGACAACTCCAGTTCAGATTCGATGGCTTCGGCCGATTCCAAGTCATGCAAGGTCAGCAGCGCGCCCAACCCCCGGCTGGTCGTGTCGTCGAAAATGAAGTCGACCGAAGCCTGGACCCTCCGCCCGGTTTCCGTCAAGATCTCCTCCTGAATCAGGCTGATTCCACCGTCGAAGGCCTCGCCCAGAGCGCGCCCCAGAACGGTCGACCGATCGAAGATCTCCCGTGCATGCAGCCCCAGAATGTTGTCTCGCTCCATGTTCAGGAACCTGCCGGCAGATTCTGAAACCAGAACGGCACGGCCATCACCGGTAAACAGCAAAATGCCATCCTGCAAGTTACCTAGAATCTGGTCAAGATTCTCCTTCAGCGCGGAGAACACTTCCTGCACGTTGCGCATGCGCTGGCCAAAACGCTCAATTTTCGTCGAGACGCCCATGGCAATATCGCGCTGGGCGGCCTTCTCTTCTTCCAGGGCCAGTTCGCTCGGTCCGTTCAGAAGATCAAGTTGCTGGCTGATCTGCTCCAACGGGCGAAGCGCCAGGTTGCTGAGCAAAAAGGCCACCAGCAGCGATGTCCCCAGCACAAAGCCCATCAGGGTGAGCGATTCAATCAGGCGCGGCGCATAAAAGGCGCGCAGGAGTGTAGTGCGAACGCCGACGTGCACCGTAACGAACGGCTCGCCGTAGCGGTCCAGAGTCACCACCACTTCAAACACTTTGGGCGGCCCAAAAACCTGCCTCATTACATTAATCGGATTGGCGTCTAGCAGCTGCTTGTAGTCCGGCCGCAGCGGCAAAGGCTTCTCTTCGTTTTCCGGATTGGTGCTGAGCACCGTCATCGATTTGCTGTCACCGATGTTGATGTCATAGACCGTAAGCGAGTAGCGATTGACCGACTCAACAACCGCCTGCAGTGCGGCATTGTTGCGCACCGCCTGCGCAGCCAGAATACGCAGCTGCCCGGGGTTGTTGGGATCCACTTTTTGATCGCTCAGCCCGGTTTCCAGAGCATTACGCACCGCCAGCTGCACCTGGTCGGCAATCATGCGGTTGGTCTCATACGACTGTTGAACTGCCAAATGCAGCAGCTGAAAAACATACACCAGCGAAAGCACCCCGGAGATGAGAAACACCAGGGTGGTAATGGCCAGTACGAGTTTTGTCTTGAGGCGCATGGGGGCTGTTCAGTCTCTGGGTCAGGCCTGCTGGTCGCCGGGAATTCGATTGTATTCCTTGAGCTTGTTATGCAGCGTCTTCAGGCTCACGCCAAGAATCTCAGCGGCGCGCGTCTTGTTCTGCCCGGTAGCTTCAAGCGTGCGCAGAATCAGAGCGCGCTCCGCCTCGTCCACCGTCGTGCCCACGCGCACCTGCACAATGCTGGCATCCACTCTCTGCGCCGCAGCCTGCTGCGCCTTGCCAAAACCTGGCGGCAAGTGACCCACGTCCAGCGGCGCGCCGTCCGGGCAAAGAACCACAGCCCGCTCAATGCTGTTGCGCAACTCGCGCGCATTGCCGGGCCAGTCGTAGCTCATCATGCGGTCCAGCATGGATGAGGCCACGCCGGAAACGCGGCGGGTGTGCTTCTGATTCATCTCTTGGATCATCGCTTCAGCCATCGCCGGCAGGTCTTCCATGTGCTCCCGCAGCGGTGGCATGGTGATATGAAACACGTTCAGCCGGTAGAAAAGATCCGCGCGCAGATGCCCATCAACAACCGCCTTTTCCGGATCACGATTGGTCGCCGCCAGCACCCGCACGTCTACATCCTGCTCGGTCCGCGCCCCCAGCCGGCGCAGCTTACGTTCCTCCAACACGCGCAGCAGCTTGGCCTGCGTGCCGGCCGGCATCTCTGCCAGCTCGTCCAGCAGCAGCGTCCCCCCGTTAGCGAGTTCAAAGCAGCCGGCGCGCCGCTCGACAGCCCCGGTAAAGGCGCCCTTCTCATGCCCGAAGATTTCGCTTTCAATCAGCGTCTCTGGAATCGCCGCACAGTTGACGGCGACAAAGGGCCGCGGTTTGCGAGGGCTGAGCGTATGCAGCGTGCGCGCCACCAGTTCCTTGCCCGTTCCGCTTTCGCCGGTAATAAGCACCGATACGTTCGACGAGGCAATCTGCTCAACCAGCGAAAAAATCGCGCGCATGCTTTTGGAGTTGCCCACCAGCCCGCCCAGCACCCCGGTCTCACGCAGCCGCCGCCGCGCAACCTCCAGCTCGATTCGCATCTCTCGCTGCCGCGTGGCGTTGCCCAGAATCGTGCGCAGCCGGGTTGCGTCCACGGGCTTTTGCAGAAAGTCGTAGGCACCCAGCTTCATGGCATCCACAGCCTGTTCAATCGATCCCATGGCCGTCAGCACCACTACCGCCAGGTTGGAGTTGAACCCAGAACCCTCTTCGGCAAGTTTGGTCAGTAGCCCGATACCATCCATCCGTGGCATCTTCAGGTCGGTCACCACAATGGCTGGGTCCCAGACCAGGGCCTTTTCCCATCCCTCGACACCGTCGCGCGCAGTCTCTGTCCGGTATCCCCAACCGGAAATCAGTTCGGCAAGCCCCATCAAGGCATGTGGCTCATCTTCGACTATCAAAACCTTAACAGTATTTTCCATGGGCTCCATACATAGTGTATTGTCTGACACCATTTTCAGTCAGGACATTCGCCCCTCCTTCGCTCCGGAGCAGAGCCTTTCGCGCCTCAAAACAGGCTTCGCACTCGAAGTACAATCGGGAGGGAGAGTTGCCATGCCGCAGCTAAGCCGGATCGGCGTTTCGCTGGAAGAAGACTTGCTTGCCGAATTCGATCGGCTGATTGCCAAGCGCGGCTACCAAACCCGTTCGGAGGCCTTCCGCGATCTGATTCGCGAGAAGCTTCTATCGGATATTGTGGAATCGAACAAGCCGGTGGTCGGCACCTTGACCATCGTCTACGACCATCACGTCCCCAATCTCGCGCAGAAGTTGACCGAAGTGCAGCACCAAGCCGGAGCCATGATCCTTGCAGCCACGCACATCCATCTCGACCATCATTACTGCCTGGAAGTCATCATCATGAAAGGCCGCGGCAAGGACCTTCAAGCCGTTGCCGAAGGAATGCTGGCCCTGCGCGGTGTGGCACTGGGCAAGCTGGTCCTGACAAACTCCGGCGCCCGGCTCAAACACGCTGTCCATTCTCACTAGACGTTAAAAACGTTCCCGGAAGTGCGGGCCGCAGTCGTCGACGGCCACCGGACCGCCGCATTCCTCACGCAGTGTGTCGATCCGGCACTCCAAAAACACTGGTTGGGAAGCCGCAAGGCTCCGCCATGAGTTGAATCGAGTGCGGGCTCTCTACGCACCCGGACTCTTCAACCGCCGTAGCGCGGCCAGCAGCGCATCCACATCTTCCGCGTTGTTGTACAGCGCCAGCGATGGCCGCACCGTCATCTCCACGCCGAACCTGCGCAAGGAGGGCTGCGCGCAATGGTGGCCGCTGCGCACCGCAATGCCTTCCCGATTGAGGGCCGCACCTACTTCCTCGGTCTTAAATCCGCCCAGCACGAACGAGAGGACCGAGGCCTTCTCCTTGGCGGTGCCGATGAGGCGCAATCCGGGGATGCTCTTCAGCCCGTGCGTTGCATAGATCAGCAAATCGCGCTCGTGCCGGGTGATATTTTCCCGCCCAATCGCTTCAACATAATCGAGGGTTGCGGCCAATCCAACCGCATCGGCAATGTTACCCGTACCTGCCTCAAACCTGGCGGGAGGCCCATGGTAGATCGTCTCCTCGAAAGTGACATCGACGATCATGTTCCCGCCGCCTTGCCAGGGCGGAGCCTCTGCCAATGCATCGGGCTTGCCGTAGACCGCGCCGATGCCTGTCGGCCCGAAAACCTTGTGTCCGATGAACACAAAGAAGTCGCAATCGAGCGCCTGGACATCTGTCCGAAGGTGCGAGACCGACTGCGCCCCATTGACCAGCACGCGCGCCCCATAGCGATGAGCGGCCGCCACAATTGCCTGCGTGGGCAGAACGGTGCCGAGAGCATTTGAGACCTGCGCAGCGCTGACGAGCCGGGTGCGCGGGTTAAGCAGTTTTTCGTATTCGTCGAGCAGGACCTGTCGATCGTCGTCGACAGAAATCACGCCGCAAGACAGCGCCATTTTCATGGGCGAGTTGCTGCCAGGGAACGATATTGGCGCGACCGTCTGACGGGCGTCTTCGTAGGTATCCATGGCGCGGGCAGCAAGTTCGCTACTCAAGTCATGATTCGCGCTCTGAGGCATGTCGGCCGAAGCAAGTAAGGGCGCGATTCCAAAACCAGGCCCAGCCACCGACGCTGGCGCTCCGGTTGCGCTGAGCGGGCTCGTCGAAAGCACCTGCCCACCCGCAATTCCAGGCACAGTTGAGGAGGGCGGAGCAATCGCGCCGGAAGATGTGGGCGAACCAGCCTTGCCAGCCCACCGGACCAGGTCCGATTCGCTGGGCAGCTTATCGGCAACCGGCAAAGAAGGCATGCCCGGAACCGGCACACCGAGCTCCGGTGCAAAGCCTGTTGCTCAGGCCAGCGATGGAGCAGAGACAGGGACAGGCGGCAGTAGCACAATCGGCGCGAGGCTTGGTCCAGCAACATTCGGGCCAAACCCGCCCAATCCCATCGCAGATGAAGGAACGGCCACAGGCGCACCTCGCCCAATATCTGTTCCGACCGCCTGGCCCGGCAGCGCTCGAAATCTCCTGGATGCGGAACCAGGAAAGCACCTCGGAGCGCGTAAGCACCACGCCAAACGCCATGCCCAGAAGCAGTTAAACCAAAACCAGCAGCAACAGTTTCTGATGCAAGCGCAAGAGCAGATGCCGCGATGAATTCGAAAAAGCCACCCCGTCAGTTCTGTTTCAGAACAGAGTCCCGGGCCGGCGGCTTCCACGCGTTGTCGTACTAAGTGTTTTGCGTTTTATGCGCCAGAAATGGGCGCTCAGGAAGTCAAATACAATCAACTCGCGGAGCGGGAATCGCCCGCAAACAAGCAATAGCAGGGCCTCGCCGAAGAGGTGCCAAATCACCTGCTTTTCAAATTCCAACGATGTAATCGGGAACGGAAGCTCGTGCCCCGGGGAGTGTTCCGTTCCCTGATTTGGTCTACACGAAGCCTTTATGGTTTCCTGATGCGCCGCTGTCTACACTAAATGCCAACGTGCCGGATCAACTTTACGTACGCCCCGCAGGCCGTACCGTAGCTTCCATTCCGCCGAGATGGGCGTTGTTGTTTCGCCGAAGCCGGCCAATATGGCGGTGCTTGGCCGGGTGCTCGTTTTTAGCCGTGCTGACCTATGCAGGTTATGTCTTGCATGCAAATCTGACGGCCATCAGTTTTACCTATTTGTTTCTAGTGTTGGCAATGGCCCTTTTCTGCGGATTCTGGGAGGCATCCTTTGTCTCGGTCTTGGCAGTCGGTTGCCTCGACTATTTCTTTACGCCGCCGGTCTTCCGGTTTGACATCACTGATCCGCAGGACTGGATAGCCCTTGGATCGTTTGAAATTGCCGCGGTTCTGATCAGCAGGCTCACCGCCAGGGAGTTGCGAGCTGCCAGAGAAGCCACTGTGTTTCGCGCGGGGATGGAGCGTTTATATGAGTTAAGCCGCAATTCACTCCTGCTGGATCTTCGCAAGCCTCCCGGGCCCCAGCTTGTTGTTCTGATTCAAGGGGTGTTTGCCGCGGATGCCGTTGCTCTGTTCGATAGGAACCTCGGAAGCCAGCATAACGCTGGAGATTGGAACCCAGGCGAGGAGAATCTGGCCAAGGAGTGCTACCTGGTAGGCGTTGCGAGAGATCATCCAGGGACGCGAACCTATCAACGTCTCCTCAGGATTGGTTCTGAATCCGTTGGAGCACTGGCGGTTCGCGCGGATCTGAGTTCTCTGGTGGCCGACGCGCTTTCCTCCCTTGCTGCCATTGCGATCGAGCGGCACCGGTCGTTCGAGCATGAAGAGCGCGCTGAGACGGTGAGCAAGTCCGAGCAGCTGCGTGCGGCGGTGATGGATGCTTTGGCGCACGAGATTAAGACGCCTCTTACAGCGGTCCAGACCGCCAGTTCGGGGTTGCTCGAGTTGGGCGGGCTGACCGAGACACAACGCGGCCTGATCACACTTATCGATGGCGAAGCGACACGACTGAATCAACTGTGCTCACGACTGCTGCAAACCGCAAAACTCGAAACGCATCAAGTGGGCCTTCAGATAACCCAGGTGAACGTGCGCGAGTTGATCGCTGATGTGCTGTCCGATAAAGCTATGGCAGCGGACAGGAACAAGGTGTCCGTTGCCGTCCCCGATCCCACCCTGACCGTTAGTGCTGACCGGGGACTGCTGGCAATGATGCTGGCTCAATACATCGAAAATGCGCGAAAGTACTCGACCCCGGCTACGTCGATTGACATCACGGCTCGAAGAAGTCATTCCGAAGTGCTGATTTCTGTGCGCAATTGGGGGCCGAAAATCCCCATCGAGGACCGGGAACGCATCTTCGAGCGCTTCTATCGATCGCCCGTCCAGAAAGATTCCGTTGCAGGAACGGGGATAGGACTTTCCGTGGTAAGGAAGGCAGCGGAAGCTCATCATGGGCACGTCTGGGTGGTTAGCGATGATCAGCAAGGAACCACATTTTTTGTTTCGCTTCCGGTGGGCGTATGGAGGATGCAATGAAATCGCAGTCGATGAACGCCGCACAGAACGCCGCACAGGGTACCATCCTCGTGGTAGATGACGACAGTTCCACCCGACGGGCATTGGGCATGTCACTCTCTGCAATGGGTTTTACGGTTATAGAAGCGGCGCGCGGCGAGGAGGCGCTTTCCCTGGTTCGTGCGACCTGGTTCGATGCCGTTCTGCTGGATGTGGATATGCCGGGAATGGGCGGGGTGGAAGCTTGTCGAAGTCTTCGCCAAGCCGTGGCGCGTTTGCCCATTCTCATCCTGACGGTGATGGATAGCGAAGACGACAAGGTGCTCGCGCTCGATGCCGGCGCCGACGATTACATTACAAAGCCGTTTCAGCTGCGTGAGTTGACGGCTCGATTGCGCTCCGCAGTCCGACGAAGGAATGCTGAGGATACCGGTAGCGATGCGCCGCTCCAGCACGGCCAGCTCGAGCTGGATCCTGTGAAGTATCGCGTCAAGAAGTGCGGTCTTTCAATTCATCTGACGCCCAAGGAATTCGAGGTTCTGCACTACTTGATGATGCACGCCGGTGAACCGATACCGCATGCCCGGTTACTGAAGTCGGTATGGGGACCGGAATACGGAGCCGAGCTTGAGTACCTTCGGACATTTATCCGGCAGTTACGCAAAAAAATCGAAGATGATCCGAGCAATCCGCAGTATCTTTTGACGGACGCATACATAGGCTATCGATTCAATGCAAATGTGAATCAATAGCAGTCCGATAAGGAGCGACAGGCCTGATTCGCGGATCGTTTTCGCTGGTGTGTCGATGAGCAGCAGCCCCATTCAACCCGGCAAGCAGCTCCATTCTTGCGATCGCCAGCACATCAGATCCATGCCTGCGGAAGGCGGACAAAGCTAAACCTTTATGACAATGCCTCTAAGTCAATCAGATCGTCACGAAAGGTTGTTCGGTACCAACAGCCCTTTCCTGAATCGACGGGCGATTTCCATTTCGGGACCCACTGTGCACGCCAAGTGAGAAGCCCGTCGCGCTCAACTTGAGCAGAATGGTCTTCGCCGAAACTCCGCTTTTAGCGGCGCACGACTGTGCGTAGAGTACCTCCTTTGCCTGCTCTGCCATCGTCGAGATATGGCCCGATCGCACCTGAAATCATGCAGCTGGCTGTTTTCGCAATCAATAGGTTTGTTCGCAAGGACGAATCAGGCCTTGGCATTGTTGGCTGCGATCTGTTCCCCACTTGACATTCCAGTGGGCGCGCGTCATTCTGTTTCTCAGGAGATATTACTTGTATGTCTAGTGAAGAAAAGGGATCCATCCAACTCCTGCAAGGAACACTGGATTTGATTGTTCTGCGGACTTTGGCAAGCATGGGAGCGCAGCATGCCTATCAAATAGCGACCCGCCTCCAACAGGTCTCAGAGCGTCTCCTGAATCTGAATCAGGGAACGCTCTACCCCGCTCTGGTTCGGCTGGAACAATACGGGTGGATTAAAGGAAGCTGGGGCCGGACGGAGAGCAATCGGGAGGCAAAATTCTATTCCATTACCAAAGCTGGCGAAAAGGCGCTCAACAAGGAAATTCTGCGCTGGCGCACGATGGCAGGACTTGTAGAACGACTGCTCATTGAGGATTTTCAATCATGAAGTATCTGCGACGTTTTCTTTCGAAATGGATCAGCCAACTTCGCAAAGATCATGTGGAAGCGGAACTGGGTCGCGAGATCAACGCTCACCTCGCACTGATGGAGGAAGATTTTCTAGACAGAGGAATGAGCACAGACGAGGCGCGTCTCGCCGCAAGACGGGCCTATGGTGGCGTCGAACAGGCAAAGCAGTTGCACCGCGATGAGCGGTCGATTCTTTGGCTCGAAAGACTCGCGCGCGACATTCGGTTCGCTGTTCGCCAGTTGCGCAAGAGTCCCGGTTTCGCGCTCACAGCTGTACTCACGTTGGCCCTGGGCATCGGTGCGGTTACCTCGGTCTTTAGTGTGGTCAACACGGTTCTGCTCAAGCCGTTTGTCTTCCGCGATCCGGATCGGCTTGTCGTGATGCGCGAGGCGGTGGACGAGGAACGCGGCGGGCGAACGGCGATTCCGGTCAATTACCGTCATTTCCTTCGTTTGAAGAGCACTGCAACAACAATTGAAGACGCGGCCATCTTCGCCCAGCTTGGCGTGAGCGTTTCTCCGAACGGCGACCATCCACAGCTTGTAGGCGCGGTCGTGGCTTCGCCGAATCTGTTTCACCTGCTTGGCGTGCAGCCGATGCTGGGGCGAAGCTTCGTCAAAGCCGACGCCGACAAAGGCGCGGTAGAAGTAGTTCTGCTGAGCTATGCGGGCTGGCAGACGTTGTTTGGAGCTGATCCTAAAGCCGTCGGGCAGAGGCTGCGGATTGGTGGCCACCCGGTCACCATCATTGGCGTGATGCCGCCTGAGATGCGGTTTCCGCAGATTGCCCTAGCACAAAAGATCGCATTCCAGGAGACTGCGCGCAACGCGATGCTGTTTGAGCCGCTGGTTCCGAGCGAACGCGATCTGAAAGCCGATATGGGGGGCTTCAATTACAAGGCGATCGCCCGGCTCAAGCCTGGTGTAACTCTGGCGCAAGCAATTGGCGAACTCGATGCCTTGCAGAACTCGTACACCATCTCCGCACATCTACCCTTTCCTTTTGGCATTGCGCTGACGCCGCTGACGAGAGATGTCGCATCCGGTGTCAGCGGCGCGCTCTGGTTATTGTTCGCCGCCGTTGGGGCAGTTCTGTTGATCGCCTGCGTCAACCTTGCCAATTTGCAAATGGCGCGGGCGGTCAATGCCGAACGCGAGACTGCCGTCCGCGCCGCTCTGGGCGCAAGCAAAACCCAATTGGTCTGGTCACGTCTGACCGAAAGTGTGCTGCTGGCGTTGGTTGGTGGCGCAGCCGGAACGGGGCTTGCCTTTGCCGGTGTGCGGCTGTTGCTCGCGCTGGTTCCGGCTGCCGTTCCGCGCCTGGACGAGGTCCGCGTCAATACGCCTGTGCTGCTGTTTGCCGCGGGAATATCCGTAGTCGCGGCAATCGCGTTCGGTATCATGCCGGCCCTTAAGTCCCTTCGTGTTCACCCTCAAGCCGCGCTGCAGGCCAACTCCACCCGCACCGCCAACGCGCAGGAAGGACGCCGCACTCGAAATGCGATGGTGGCAACGCAGGTAGCCTGCACAGTGGTCCTGCTCATCGTCACTTCTCTTGTGCTGCGCAGTTTTTCAAATCTGATGCGCCAGAACCGCGGCTTCGATTCAAGCCACATCACTGTTGCCCAGGTCGACCTGTTCACCCCGCAATACGACGTGGAAGGGGCGAAGGGGAGCGCGATCCGGTTGGCCCTTGCGGACCGCACCCTCACGGCTCTGGGTCAGTTGCCCGGCGTGCAATCGGTCGCCGTCACCAGCGTTACCCCGCTCACGGGGGAAACCTGGGTGGATAATCTCTTCCGTCCGGATCATCCCCTACCTGCCGGTAAGGAGCCCAGGATCAATGTGCGCTGGATCAATCCCGACTATCTGCCCACCATGGACAGTCCGCTCGTTGCCGGCCGCAATATCACAGCCGCCGATCGCGCCAATCCTCATGTCGCGCTGATCTCGGCGAGAACCGCCCGCGAGGGCTTTCCCGGCGAGAACCCCGTCGGCCACACGATCGTCGACCTCGTTCCGGACGACAAGCTTCCCGTCACGGTCATCGGAGTCGTCGCGGATGCGCACATCAACGGCCTCAAGGACGATGCCTCCATGGTCTATCTGCCCTACTGGGCTTACACGCCCTTGACTCTGTCCTTCCTGGTGCGCAGCTCGCAGCCGAGCGATGTGCTCATTCCCGAGATGCGGCGCGCGATCTGGCAGATCGACCCGCAACTGGCCATCCCCACGCTCGAATCGATGGACGACCAGGTCAGAGACTCCGTGGCCACGGACCGCTTTCAGGCCGTTGTGTTGACGAGCTTTGGCAGCTCAGCGCTGCTTCTCGCTTTGCTAGGCATTTATGGCGTGCTAGCGTACTCGGTCTCACTGCGCAAGCAGGAATTCGGCATTCGAATCGCATTGGGTTCCGGCAGGGGCGCGTTGGTGAAAATGGTGTTGCTCCAGGCTTCCTATCCAGTTCTTCTTGGTGCCGGCATCGGCCTGTCCATGGCGTTCGGCGCTTTACGCTGGGTGCGCAGCCTGCTCTATCAGACTCCTGTCGTTGACCCGCTTGCTATCGGCGGCAGCGTGGTACTGCTGTTGGCCGCAGCAGTTATGGCTGCGCTTGTCCCCGCTTGCCGCGCAGCTTCCTGCAATCCAGTGCGTGCACTGAGGATGGAATAGGGATTAGAACTTAATTCGAACAACGGGCAGAAGAACCGTTGACAGCCGCAAGCCTCCGGTCTGAGGGTCAACAAGTGGTTCAGGCGCCGAGTGAGGACCGTAATTCTCCTCGCTCATCGAGGATTCACCGTTCCCAAAAGAGGACCGCAGGATGGAATGGCGCAGATGCTGCGATCCACGATCGACTTTCCCTCGATACTCGAACCAGCAGCATGATTGCTCTACGTGTGATGGCAAGTTGGTATGACTCCAGGCAAGGCCCATAAGAAAGGGCCTTCCTGGGAAGGCCCTAAAGGGGATTGTTGCGCGAAATGCTAGAAGAGTTTCGGCAACTGGTTCTCAAACGGATCGTCGGCCAGCGTAG
Source organism: Occallatibacter sp. (assembly GCA_036519195.1). GTDB lineage: Bacteria > Acidobacteriota > Terriglobia > Terriglobales > Acidobacteriaceae > Telmatobacter. Next base: position 13,935 of record DATDLS010000185.1, read on the forward strand.
GAGCAACGACGATGCGGTCTAGGTTCGGCGAGAAGCCGGTAGGGTTACCGAAGCTGAGCGTATTTGTTCCGGCATGAAGTTGGACACGATACACATAGATAGCCCCTGGTTCACTGAAGGTCGTCCCGTTGAAGTCGAGTTCCTGGGGCGTGCCATCGTTGATGGTGAGGAAGAACGAGCGTGGTCCGCTGGTATCGCCATCGACCTCCAGCAGATAGACGCCGTCGGAGGGAACCGTGACGTTGCTGAAGGTGACATTGTTGCCCGCTCCTCCGCCAATGTTACCGGTATTTGCCAGGCCCGAGGAGTAGTTATTGAAGCTGGCCGTTACTGTGCCGCTTAGCGTGGCGAGCTCAGCCTCATAAACAGTCGCAGCGGGCTCAGGAGCATCTCCACCCCCACTGATCACAATACGATCAAGGTCGGGAGGAAAGCTGACCGGGCTGCCAAACTGGATTGTGTTCAAGCCCTTTTCGAGAACAACGGGAACCGTGGTGCTCGCGGGGATCAAGAAGCTGCCGCCACCGGAATTCAGGGTCTGGGGAAGGCCGCCGTTAACGGTGTAGATGTATGAGCGTAAACCTTGCGTCATCGAGTCAACCTGCATCAGGTAAACTCCAGCTTTGCGTACGTTGACATTCGTAAAGGTAACGGAGTTATTTGCCCCCAGTCCCAGGTCGCCGACCTTCTCCCCACCTGAGCACAGAGGGCAAGCCGCGATCGCCGCAGTGCCACTGAGCGTAGCATCTTCCGCCTCATAGCTCGTGGAAGGAGTCGGAGCCGCGTGACCGACAGTCGTTACCTTGAGTAAGCGAACTCCATGGCCCGGCAGCAGCGTGGAATAGCTGGAAAGCGAAGTCCCGAGGTCCACCTGCTTCCAAAGGTCGCGCATCTGTAGCGCGCCCGTTGCCCCCAGAAGGCTCCAGGGAATCTGGGCAACGGCAGGTGTTGCGTTCAGGTTGAAGACTGCAACGTAGTAGTTGTTCTTGCCGAGATTGGAGACCCAGATAGGCAGATTGCCTCCCATCACCTGCCTGGCGGGATGAGTGGACTGGTCGACGGCAACCACGTCGTCGTTGCTGAGAATCTCTTTAGCAAAGCTGGTGAGTTTGGTAAGGTCGCCGCCAAGAATCATCGGCGCATTGGCCATTGCCCAAAGAGAAACCTCGCTCCGGGTCTCTTCGTTGCTCAGCCCATCGACGGATAAACCATTGGTGACATCGAGCGAGTCCATGTCGTTCCATCCAACCTGTGGGCTGGCATCGTTCTCCCATCCAACCAGGTCGCGGAAGCGCTCATAAATACGAGGCCAGTCGGTAAGCGTGGCGCAGTTGCCCTCACACTCAATGTCGTCCTCGATACGGCGAGCATTCGCCAACTGCTGCCACACGGAAAGAAAATCCTGGTCGAGCGCCCAGGAGATGGTGAGAACGATTGGCCGCCCGCTGAGGGCAATCGCCTTCGACCAGGCGGCGACATCGGGGCGGTCGTCGATCGAAAGGCTGTCAACATCCGATCCCGGTACTACCCCGTCGAGCTTGATCGCATCCACCCCCCAGGAAGCAAAGAGTGCAACGATAGAATTGATATACTCCTGAGCGCCAGGCTTGGAGAAGTCAATCTTGTCGTGGAAGGGATTCGGCAGGGGGCCCGCAAATGCATTGCCCTGGGCCAGCGGTATCGCCACAATCTGCTGGGTGGTGTTTTGGGTTCCGAGGATAGGGAAATTGCCATTGACGGCCGGTTGCTCGATGCCCGGTATCCAATAGATGCTGACCTTCTGTCCATTCTGATGGATGTGCGCGATCAGAGCCGTGATGTCTGGAAAGTTGGGAGCAGCCGGAATCGGACGGCCATTCGCATCAAAGGTCGACATCCAGCCGGAATCGATATTGATGTACTGCCAGCCATGTTTCTGCAAGCCGGAAGCGGCCAGAGTGTCGGACTGCGTCATCACGTTGGCCTGAGTCAGGAAGCTGCTGTTGATGGTTTGCTCGCTGAAAGTGCCCCAGCCGAGAGAAGGTGTTTGACCAACGTTATTGACCTGCGCCTGTGCCGGGAAACAGGAAGCCAACAGGCCAACAGCGGTAAGAAGAAGCAAAGATGCGTACCCGCGGATCTGTCGAAAATCAGAGCCGCGAAGTGGGATTGTCATAGGGGGAGACCTCCGTAGAGAGAACTGCATTTGGTTGGGACAAAGCCAGTCCGAAGAGCGTCAACGTAAACGCTTTCATCCTGACCATTTCGACAAGCACACCGAATATAGATTCATGCTTTTACGACTGTCAAGTGAAAGAACACGACTTATTTGTGACGCAGAACGTCAATGTTTATCGAAGAATTTCATGTTTTCGTGTCTTGCTCGACGGAAACACAATGTCATCAACAAGAAGCCTCGAAGCGAACGGTCACTTTGTATGGGTACGTTAACGGAATACAGGGCTATTCAAGGCCGAAATTCTCTGTAAGAATTGTTCTGTAAATCCTCGCCGTCTTTTGGGACGCTTCTCCTCGGTCGGTGCAAGGCGGCGTATGCAAATACAACATGATGAATAAAGACGAAAAGGCAGTAGGAATTCACGACATCGCGAATGCGCTCGGCACCTCCATCGGCACAGTGGACCGCGCACTGCATGGCCGCAGTGGTGTGAGCCCCAAGACCAAGGCCCAGGTGCTGCGCGTAGCGGAGGAACTTGGCTACAAACCCAACATCGCGGCCCGGTCTCTCAAGCTCAACCGCAGGCTTCGCGTTGCAGCGGTGCTTCCCAAAGAAATTGCTTCTTTCTTCGATCCGCTCCGCGCCGGCATCCGCGCCGCAGCGGAGAGCACGATGGGACCCCAGCTTACGCTCGACTTTTATGAATATCCGCGTCTGGGCGCAGGCGATCTTGGACTGCTGGAAAGCGTGTCGGCGAAGCGCTACGACGGCATCCTGTTTACTCCAGGGCACCCAAGAGAGCTTGCCCCACTTATCCGCCAGATCGCCGGCAAGGGCATAGCCATGATGTGTGTGGCCAGCGATGCTCCGCAGAGCGAGCGCATCGGATCGGTTTCCGTCGATGCCTATACCAGCGGGGCGCTGGCCGCCGAACTGCTCTCGCACAAGCTGCACATGCCCTCGCGTGTAGCCACCATTACCGGCGAGCTGGCAACCTTCGACCATGCCGAAAAACTGCGCGGCTTCGCTGCGAACCTGGCCATGTTGGCGCCGCAACTCACCCTGCTGCCGGTCATCGAATCGCACGAAAGTCCGCAGGACGCCTACCGCCAAACGGCTGCCTTGCTGAAGAGCTCCAAAACGCGCCCTGACGGCATATACATCAGCACAGCAAACAGCTTGCCTGTACTGCAGGCGCTGGACGAACACAAGCTGCTGGGCCGCGTGCAGGTCATCACCACCGATCTATTTCACGAGCTGGTGCCGCTGTTAGACTCAGGCAAGGTGCTGGCGACACTTTATCAGCGCCCTTTTGCGCAAGGGAAGCTCGCCTTCGAAACCCTCCTTGACTATCTCCTCGATAAAGGAAAGCCGGCCAGGACGCACCGGCTCGCTCCACACATCATCTTCCGCAGTAATTTATCGCTGTTTCTCGGGCGACTCGACGACGTGCCAGTCCACAAGCCAGGATAAGCTCGACATGCGTTGAAAGACCAAGCCCCGGTCATGACCGGGGCTTGACTGGATAGAACATCTTGTTTTATCCCACAGGCACAAAACGAATGGCACAGCCTCCACCTCTCGCCAGTTGAAGACTCAACGTATCGCTCCCGTGCACAGTCTGTTTCCTGATGGAGATGTGCTTCGGGTTCTCGCCGGAGTCCACCGCATCCGTATAGATTTCTGCGCGATACGCCCCGCTCCCGAGAAAGCTCAAAGAAAGATGCAGATCCCGAGCAGTCCAATTCGTAATGCTGCCAAGATACCACTCGCGTCTATGTCGGCGAGCAATCGTAATGAATTCCCCGGGCTCGCCGGCCAGCACCTTCGTTCCATCCCAGGTAGTGGGGGCATCGCGCAGGAACTGGAAGCTGGCGTCGTTGACGTAGATGCTGGGCACATCGGAGACCATCTCCAGAGCAGCCTGATAGACAACATACAATGCAAGCTGCTGCGCCCGGGTACCCACGACCATCGGGTTCCGGTCGCGCGCGATAAAGTCTTCTTCCGTCACATTGTTGAAGCCACCCGGAGTATAGTCCATCGGTCCGGCAAGCATACGGGTGAACGGGATGACCGTGCGGTCGATAGGGCCATCGCGCCGTCCGGCTTTGTTATTCTCAAGACCCAGCACAGCCTCATAATTTAGAACATTCGGATAAGTCCGCTCCAACCCCCACGGCTGCGTCGCGCCGTGAAAATCGACCATCAGATGATGCTCCGCCGCGAGCTTGGCAACATCGTAATACCACTTGATCCCTTCCTGGTCATTGCGCAGGATGAAATCGATCTTGACCCCGGCCACGCCCCACTTTTCATAGAGAGGGAAAGCTTCCTGCATCTGCGCGGCCACCGATTTCGAATATAGCCAGATCCATATCTTCACATTCTTCGTCGCCGCGTAACGGACCAGTTCCGGCACATCCACATTGCCGCGCAGTTTGGTGATGTCTCGCGAAGACCACCCGGCGTCAAGCATCATGTAAGGAAAGCCGGATTGCGCCGCGAAATCGACATAGTACTTCATCGTCCCGGTTGTGAACGCCGAATTGCCATCCGGACCGATATCTCCATTCCACCAGTTCCAAGAGGCCTTGCCGTCATGGATCCAACTCGTATCGGCGACGCGGTTGGGAGGATTAAGGTCCGTCATGACGGTGGATTCGATCAGGTCGCCCGGCTTATCGCCAATCATCACCACGCGCCAAGCACTGTCGTGCGGAAGAGAAGCATCGACCGCGGGGCCCTGCCCTTCGACCGGAGGAGATATCTTACTTACCAGGTAGTGGCCGCCCCAGTTACCCGTAGGATTCTGAAGATACATTGCCGCATTGCCTTCAAGGTCGGCCTCGCCGACCGCTGCCCATGCCACTCCTGGCAGATGGAGCAGAGCGGGCGAGCCATTGAGGATGTAACTGGAAACACCGCCCTGATTGCTGAGTGCACTCAAAGCCTGCTGCGTATATTCACTCTCATAGCCGCTCTGATAGTTCGGCAGCCGCAGCGTCCAGGCCATAGCGTCGGTCGTTGGACGAAATTCGGTGTCTTCCTGCGTAAGCTGATAGCGCGAGAGCCCCAGCTGTTCGGGAACCCGATAGCGAAAGGCCACTGCATCGTTATAAACGCGAGCCTCAATCGAAAACTTACGCCCCGAAGCCGTACCCTCAGCTACATCCACAGTCAGATCGCTATAGGCATCGCGCACGTCGGAAGCTTTTCCGGCGAGCAGCTTGTATTGGTCGACTCCAGAGCCAGGCCTGCTGCCGGTCATATGAACCTCGGCACCGAGCGGAGACTGGTTGGCCAGTTCCAGACGCAGCGCCGAGTCTTCAAACATCGGCTTGCCGCGAAAATCGATCGAGTAAACAAGCTGGCCATCACCGGCGGTCAGTCCCTTGTCGGGCTTCACAGCGAAGTGCAATATAATCCGATGATCGGGAGAGCTAATCTCAACTGTGCTGGACTGCGCGTGGCCAGCGAGCGAACCGAGCAGGATCAACGAAAGAGTGGCACATGAAGACAGCTGTTTCCATTGCGGCATAATTTCCTCTACGGCATTTGGTTTACGAGTGAACAAATTTCTATAAAGCGATCGCCATGTGGGTAGGAACAGCAGGGACAAAGTCAAATCCCAGCGACCTTGGTCGAGATCGCCGGGATTGTTCGAACAATCTCTCTATCCCTAGAAAACGTATTTCAGAGCGAGTTGGAAGAAGCGAGAGTCCGGGGTATTGTTCTGGAAGGTTTTGGGACCCGTGATGTTACCTCCGTTTGAGTTGTCATTATTAGTACTAGGGGTACCAAGCGTTGGATGATTGAGTACGTTGAAGGCATCCGCACGGAACTGCAGGTTCTGTTCGCGCCAGGTTGCGAAGTTCTTGAACAGAGACATATTCACCTGGTAATAGCCCGGTCCATAGATGGTGTTTTCCCGTCCGCCAAGGAACGCGATTGCCTCCTGCTCGCCAGTCACTACGGTTCCAGGAGCAATCAGGTTTCCATCCAACGGGTTTGCAAAAGCACAGGGATTATACCAGTTAGCTTTCGTCCTGGTCGTCGCGGCACAAGTTATATCTGGGTTAGTCGAATTAGGCGAACCGCCGGCTTTGTAAGGGTTGCTCACAAGGAATGCCTCCGTTGTCCCGCCACCGGCCGCCGTGCTATTGTTCGGCGTGACTGAAAACGGTGTGCCAGTTTGAGCCGCATAGGTCAGGCTCGTTGACCATCCGCCAATCACCTCATCTTCCCAACGAGAACTGTTGAGGAACGCCCTGCCTTTGCCGAGGGGCAACTCGTAATTACTGTTAATGGTGAACCGATTGCGGATATCGAAGACCGAGTTCGTAAACTCGGCGATAAACGGAATCAGCGCCTGGTTGCGATCGCCGACCCCGGAGAAGTTGCCTGCTGCATCGCTGGCGTCGTCGAGAGCGTGCGACCACGTATAGGTAGCCAGGAAGGAAACCCCGTGAGA
>DATDLS010000186.1:0-14902 GCA_036519195.1 Occallatibacter sp.
GACTCGGTAGAGGAATTTACGCAGGATGCAAATCCGTATGTGGAGCCATATGAGCGTGGGCCGGTTTTCATCTGCAGGGGTCTGCATGAAAATCTCCAGGCGCTATGGCCAAAGGAAAAGAACTGGCACTGAGGCCACGGCCAAGGCGTCCGGCCCGTCTCAACTCACGACTTCAGGCCATAACCGGCTCATTGACAGCCGATGATGCGCGATTGTCGGCATTACTCCTGAAAAAGGCCGCAGTGTCCGATTTTCCGGTCCCGACCCAGTCATGAGATTCAGACACACTGACCTGTAGGGTCAGGCTACGAGCCAATCTCCGCGAGCATGCCATCATAGAAGTCCTGCAAATTCCGCTGCCGGTCACGTGCCAACCGCTGCCCGGCCGGTGTTTGAAAGCCGTCTACCAACTTCAGCAGCTTCTTCGGGAAGTGATCCAGTGCGAATCTTCGGTCGTCCAGCGGCCGTTCTTCCCCCCGAGGGTCCGACGAGTCGTAGAGAGCAGACCCCATACGCCCCCCCGTATAGAAGCAGCGTGCAATCCCCGTCAGGCCGATCGCATCCAGCCGATCCGCATCTTGAAGGATGCGGCCTTCGAGCGATGTCGGGACAATCCCGGCAGAGTAGCTGTGACTTTCGATCGCGCCTGCGACCACCTCGATGCACGGTCTTTCCCATTGCAGCGTTTCGAGTACAGCCCGCGCCTTCTCTGCAGCCAGTCTCGATGCGCTTTCCCGGATGGGGGAATTCTTCGGAACCTGCACACAGTCGTGAAGCAGGACCGAAGCCGCTAACAGTTCCAGCTCACCGCCTTCTTCTGTCTGAATCGCCTTGGCGTTCCGCCACACACGCTCCAGGTGAGAGATGTCGTGGGCTCCATCTCCATCGGCTTGATTCATCGGCAGAAGCTGGCGGGCAAGTTGGTCATAGGGCGCAAAACGGTTCGCGTTCATAGGCCTATCTTAGGCGATTACCTGAGGTCGGCAGGGACCGTGGTCCGTTCGCCGGAGACGTGGCGGCCAAAGTTCCTTTCAACAGTGGCCACTTTGGAGTCCACTGGCTTCTTACCGGTAAAAGCGCCGCCGGAACAGGCTTGCAAGCGCTCGACGGGTTTCAATGAAGCCTACCCAGAGATGATCGAGTTTGAGAGGTCGCGGCCGCGCCATGCGATGGGCACCTTCGTTCATTCGATCTTCCTTGTGCGAGCGGCCTCAAGAAAACATGGATCCGGTCGAAAATCGGGCATCGGGAAGGCCCGGTGAAACACCGGTCACTACCCGACTTATCGAGACTAAGAAATCCAAGTTAGGAAGGTGAGAGAACTCTAGTTGCGTAAGCAATACAAATTGAATCATTTACGGCATTGCTCCGGTGCCCGGCTTATCCTCCTTTGAAGGATCAACCTCCTCGATGGGCTTGCCTTTGAAGGCGTTGTCGCTACGCTTCGAATGATAATACTGGAATGAAACCAGACGCGGAGTACCCCAAAACTTTGCTGGGCGCGTTCCGGAATGCTCCCCATCCAGCTACAGACATTCAGGAGCTGAAGGAAGTAGGCATCGACTACACAAAGCCTGTCTTCGAATTTCATATGTTCCTGTTGGTTGACGGTGGATACATCGAAAGATAGTCGAATTCGCCTCATTTGCCGACTTTGCGGTACCGGCAGCCCATGAAGAAGACGTTCTCTTTGTGCCCCGAAGCTGCAGCGCGCGACGGACGCAGGCATTCTCTCCGAACGTGCTATAGTTTCTTCCATCGTTCCACGATGGGGTAATGCACACGATGAATCGGAGGATGTTTCTCATGGGAGGGGCTGCTGCTTCGGCTCTTCTCTCCGGCACACGATATCTATTCGCCGATCCGCTTGGACTGCCGATCGGCTGTCAGACCTATCCTGTGCGCAAGTCGATCCGTACGGACTTCGCGGGTACCATGAAGGGATTACGTGCAGCCGGGTTCACTCAGATTGAGCTGTGCTCGCCATACGGTTACGATGAGTTTTCCAGCCTCCAGAAATACAAGCCACAGGAATTGCGGCGCATGCTGGAAGACTGGGGACTCGGCTGTATCTCCGCGCACTGGTCGGCAGATGAGCTCTTTCAAAGGTCGGATCAGAGCATCGCCTATGCGAAGCAGTTCGGTATGACGCAGATGGCGATTGCCGCGCTCGGGCCTTGGAGCCCGAGGACGACGGAGACAGTCGACGATGTGAAGCGCTACGTCGAGCCTTTCAACGCCTTCGCCGAAAAGGCTCACGATGCAGGCATCGTCGCATTGCTGCACAATGAAGGCTTCGTCTCCGAACACATCGGGGGCAAGCCAGTCTACGACATGATGATCGCCGACCTCAATCCCGCCACCACCAAGTTGCAGTTTCAGGTCTCTACCTTGCAGCAGGGCTACGATCCAGTGACCTACTTCGAGAAGTACCCCGGCCGCTTTCTCTCCATGCATTGTCAGGACTGGGTGAAGGACCCCTCCACCAAGTCCGGCTTCCGCCAGGTTCCGTTGGGCAAGGGCGTCGTGGATTGGAAGGCAGTATTTAGAGCCGCAAAAACAGGTGGCGTAAAGAACTACTTCGTTGAACTTGAAGAGGATCCATCTCTGATGCCGCTGAGTGTGCCTTACCTGAAGTCCCTGAACGTGTGAGGCGAGCGGGATCTCTCGATCGGAAACCGAAGTTCACGAAAGGAAATGCGAAATTCGACAGTTTGAGCGACGATAAGCCGACTTATGAGGGCTGATCGACCATCGATGGGTGCTCAAGGAAATAGCTTGCCCAATTCAAAGAGAATGCCCGCCGCCACTAAGCTTCCGGCGGCACCCTCAGCAACGTTCCGGATCGACGAAACAGCTTGCCGCACTTTGCTATGATTCTGCGCCGGTTGCTTCATCTCGTATGTGAGATCGTCCAGAGCAGCGTTCAGCCGAATGATCTCCGTATCAGACACATCCAGGGCCACATCATTCGCCCTTACCTTTTCAATGAACTTAAGGACATCCTCTGAGGAGGTTAGATGAGAGGTCGCCGTTACCGTACCCAAATTAGCGCCCAGATTTCCAGTGAAAGTACCGATGCTCCCGATCTGATACGTCGACTGGCCTTCATGTGCTTTCTCGCGCTCTTCTTTCGAGAACGACAGACCTTCTCCCTTGATTCCAGCCCGTTCGAGCTTGAGACTCCAATCGAGTAAAGCAATTCTCACTGCGTCAGGAATTCCCCACGCCGTACCTGAGCCAATGATGACTGCAAAAGGTAAGGTCATCCCAGTCGACTTCATCAGGTGTGTTGCCGCCTGTCCAGAAAGTGGAATCATCAGTTCTCCCGAACCGCTCGCAGCTTGGAGGAGCATGTGTTCGATCTCACCTAATGGTTGGCCGATGGGCTGGTTTGTGAAAAGCTCTTCAATCTCCTCGTCATCAAAGAACACAGGCTGCCAACCGTGAAAGGGGTTTTTACCTTTCAGTTGACCATGGATCATGCGGTAAGCAGGAACCTCCGTCACGCCGTATCCGTTGAGCTCACGGTCGACCAATTTCGCTAAGTCAGGTAGGTCAAGTTTCACCGATATGACCTTCGCCATCCGAAGAAGATCACTGACGAACGTGTTGCGATTCAAAGCTCCCCGTCGCAGTTCTTCAACAATCGACGACATAAGCTTCCCTAGTTTCTCCGTCTTGATGCGATCCCGTCTAGCTGACTCATTGAGCTGCGCAAGAAGCTTGGAAAGCCCTCATAAACGCCCTTCAGGTACTGGATCCAGTCCGCAACGCCGGGAAATGAACCAGCGGATCTTGCGGGATCAGCTCGGGCCGACGGGATATAAGGGCCGAGCCTGTCAAGTGTCAGTTGACGGTCGCCGAGCCATGTCGACAGTGCTCACAGCCAGAGAGTCTAGTTTCTCCACATCGGTTTGTTCCGCTGGGGCGAAGACGAGCCAACCCGCGCTGGCCGCCAGGGAGCGCCATGGCGGTCACCTCGCGCAGCAGCGGAGTCATTAGTTCCAGAGCCATTCCCGCCACGATAACAGGCCAACGGGAGCTTACGCCCTCGGAGATTGCGCAGGTGCTCGGAACTGCCGCTGAATACCACGTTAGTGAAGTTGCTGACAGAAACGCAGGCATGGTGTTGAAAATCAGCAAAGCCCGTCTCGCTACTCTTCTATAATAGGCGGTTTTGGTTGCGGCGAAACACGGCGGGGGCTACAGGGATAGCTACGCTATTATTGCTTCGGTATGAACCCGTGCGCCATCGACGTGCAGAAAATCTGCACGTCGACTCAATGAAGAGTAATGACAGTTCCGTGCCGCCCAGAACGATGGCAGCTACTTTCTCACGGTCGCATATGGCATGTGCGATCACACCCACAACGGAACAGATGCCAGATGAAACTGATTTTGAATTCTAAGGCATCTTCATCTTGCGCAAATCGATTGAACCTGGACGCTCAAATCCCCAGATACGACATGAGCGCTAGGAACACGGGGATTCCGAGCGATCGGAAACTTTACAATTAGTGCAAATTCATTGACAAGAGGGTGCTAATTCATATTTTTCAACACGTCAGTTAGCATGGAAAGACGGCTTCGCGTCTTAATGTCCGTCGCAGCTTCCGCTAAACCCACCCAGTGCGGAGCCGCGATTGCGCCCAGCAGCAGTGCGGCGCCAATAGCCGTGAAGACGCCGTAGCCCAGCGGCGCCAGAAGGCCGAGCGCGATGGTCATTGTCAACGCGAAACTGCTGAGCAGGACGGCGCTGCTCCACGCAACGATCCGGGGGTAGATTCCCGCTAGAAGTCCGAGCCCCAAACCTGCCTCGATCACAGTCTCCAAGGTGGAAAGGGCGGGGATCAGCGCTTTGGGAACAAACCAGTTTAGGATCGCCACATAGTCCTCAAAGTGCTTCCAGTCCCCCCATGACACGTTCCTGCTGCCATAAGGCCCCAAAAAGCCTAGACGATCGGCCACGGCAGCCAGGAACGCACTGGCGAGTGCCACACGGAGAACCACTCGCGCAATTCGAAAAATCCGTTCGTTCATCATTCAAGTGTTCGCTCCCTATCGAAAAATGCAGTAGTTGGTGGGGCTCTTTGCCTCAGGTACTCCTGAGATTCAGGCTAGTTCCGATTAGGTATCCTGTATAGAGCCAGTTTCGGGGAATTCTTCGGACCAATTCGGAGGAAAACAGCCCTTGGCCAAACCCGCCCGCACACTCGATCTCGCGCTCGGGCCTCGGCTCAGCAAGCTACCCCTCACGCGTTGGCTTTACGAGGAACTGCGCCGTGCCATCCTTGAACGGAGGTTGCCACCGGGAACCCGGCTTCCGCCCACGCGGGATCTTGCGGCCCAGTTTCGCGTTTCGCGCGGAGTAGTCGTCACCGCCTTCGATCAACTGCAGGCGGAAGGTTACCTAAAGGCACGCATGGGGGCGGGAACTCATGTGTGCGCATCATTGCCGGAAAGCACTCCGGTACAAGTGAATCGGACGCGGCGCATCCAGAGTCTGCCCGCTGCCATTCGGGGACTCTCCAGGTCGCGTCCTCCTCGCCCCTTCAGAGCATATGAGCCCGAACTGACGGAATTCCCGACTGATGTCTGGGCTCGTGTGGCGAGTCGACGCTTGCGCCGCGCGTCCGCCGCGCTGCTCAGGGTGGGACACCCCGCTGGATATGAGCCGCTGCGCCAGGAAATCGCCGCGTATCTCGGCTCCTCTCGCGGCGTGAATTGCTCCCCGGATTGCGTGGTGATCCTCTCGGGCGTTCAGCAGGGACTGGATCTGTTCTCGCGTCTTCTTCTAAAGCCTGGTCAAGCAGTCTGGCTCGAGAATCCAGGCTACTTCGGAGCGACCACGGCATTCAGAAACCAGGGAGCCAACATCATCCCGGTACCCGTCGACGAACACGGTCTCGATGTTGCTGCCGGGCTGTGTCTCGGGCGTTGCGCTCGGGCGGCATACGTCACTCCCGCACATCAGTTTCCGCTCGGTGCCTCCCTGTCTCTTGATCGACGCTTGGCCCTTCTCGCATGGGCGCACGAAGCCAGCGCCTTCATCATTGAAGATGATTACGACAGCGAGTACCGCTTTGAAGGACACCCTATATCGGCCCTCCAAGGACTCGACACCAACGAATCCGTCATTTTTCTTGGCAGCTTCAACAAGGTACTCTTCCCTTCATTGCGCCTGGGCTACGCCGTCGTCCCGCCGACTCTACTCGATCCCCTTCTCGCACTTCGTCTCGGTTCCGACTTTGGCCCTCCGGGTCCTGATCAGGCCATTCTCTGCGACTTCATCGCAGAAGGGCATCTCGGCCGCCACATTCGGCGCATGCGCAATCTCTACTCCGCCCGCCTTGCGGCTCTGCAGGAGGCTGCGCATCAGTATCTGGTTGGAATCCTCGAAATCTCATCCATCCGAGCCGGCCTTAGTACCGCGGGAACTCTGCGTAACCGCTTGACTTCCCGCGAGGCCGAAAGCCTTGCAGCTGCTAACGGAATCGAAGTGCTCGGGCTTCATCGATTCTTTTTCGGCAAAAACACTGTCGAAGGGTTGTTACTGGGCTTCGCCGGCTTCACGGAACGCGAAATCCAAAGTGGCGTGCGTGCCTTGGCCAAAGCTCTTGAGGGCGGGGTACGCACGCGAGCTCGCGCTTTGCGTGGATTGGCATTGCACCGCGCAGCGAGTAGAGATACTGACCTTTGAGATGGCACTTTAGCGGGAGCACTGCGAAGCGCTCATTTCCCCTATTGCAATAGACGCTGAATTGCAACATGCATGACTTGCCAACACACCTATGAATCCAATTGGTATTGTGAAGCCCGCCAGCGTTCGGCGATGGGACTGCCCACAGAGTTGAAGCCAGTCTACGTTGGCCGCTAAACAGGCCAAAGCACGTTTTCAGAACGAATCAGCGTGGAAACGTGACTTAGCGGAGTTTGGCGCCAACTGAGGATGCAAGCGGCTCACCGAAGAGAAGCGCGTTTGTGGGAGCAATATCTTTCCGACCAAGATTCCGAGCGCCTGCAGGGGCACCCCATTTCGGTCTAAAAGATCGCCGGGGACGCGCCACCCGCCCTATTATGGATGAAGACCGGCTAGAAGAAAGAATATCCCCGGCCTGAAGGCAGGGGAATTCCTGGCGGAGTTTGTTAAATCGAAACGGTCATAACATACACACACTGGCCGATTAGGGAGGGATGTCGTATGCCAATCACTACTGTTTCAGCGCGTGAATTCGCCCGTGATCTCGCTCATGCCAAGCGAGCGACGACCAGAGGCCCGGTGTTTGTGACAAACCGCGGCAAGCCTACCTATGCCCTCTTGAAGATCAAGCCGAAGCCTCGTAAAGCTGGACGGCCTCCGCTCCCCAAGGGAAGCACAAAGGCTGAAATACTGCGCATCCGCGTGACCGCAGAGGAACTGCGAGCGATTGAGGCGAAGGCAAAAGCTGCCAAGCAAACCAGATCGGAATTCAATTCGCAGCAGATTGCTTGCCACGGTAGGAGCATAAGCCTGTGGATTTCAAATTAGGACACTACCGCGCTAACAGGTCGCTGACCGATTACACATCCAGCTTGAAATAATCCACCCTTACCACTCACAGCTAATTTGCGAGCAAAATGCGCCCTTATCACCATCTGGGGGACTGGAAGGGTCGACGGTCAGTTAGATTCTGCAAGCGAAGGCAGTTGCCACCCGAACAACCTGATCGCAATGGGGTGAAATGAAACGCTCCTGTAATCTCGCGCCCCATGGAGGTTTTGTTCTGAACTCATCCCCAAGTGAACTCGATGGGAGTTCGGACGTCGGGGTGCAAGCTCTTGTGCACGGGGCAGGTGTGGACGGCTCGCTCCAGTTTTTCCTTGTTCTCGAGGCTGACATCGTGGGGAACATGAATCTTGACTGTCAGGCTCTGGATTCTTCTCGGCGGTGCGGTGGTCATCTCTTTTTCTACGGTTGCCGTAGTGCCGACGATGTTGATGTTCAGCGTACGGGCCATGATGCCCATGACTGAGAGCATGCAGGTCCCAAGCGCGGTTGCGACCAGGTCTGTGGGGGAGAAGCTCTCGCCGCGCCCCTGATTGTCCTTAGGAGCGTCGGTGTTAAGTTCGGTTCCGGAGGGGCCGTGGACTGCTTTGCAGTGCAAGTCTCCCTGGTATTCGAATTGAATCGCGACCACTGTTATTCCTCTGAAAGCGCGGTTGGAAGTAGAGCAATCCAGCAACAATCGCCCAGATCGTCTCACTCCCATACTAGATGAAATGGATGCTCGTTCCCGGGGAAATCCGATCTGGAAGCGCGGTTTGGCCTGTACGCAGCAAACGACTTTGGGCGCACAAGTTTGCCTTCGGCAGGTTGAGCCGATGAAGCATGAGAAGAATTGATCACCCTCCGATCGGACTGACATTTGAAAGCCGCGTATTGCCCGAATGACGGGAATCCGACCAAAACCCATCGCCGAGTGAGTTCTCCGATTATGCGTTTATTGACGACTGGCAGGAGATCCTAGTATTGAATCCCGTTTCCCATTATTTAATGGTCGATTTTCACCCGAATGGGTGTGGGCCGACAGGAAGCCCCTGTTCATTGAGATTTCCCACGCTACCCAGGACGACCTTGGGGAGAAGAGAGCTTTTGTTTCATCCGCACTCCGAGCAGGACCTGATCAATCAGGTCATCGCCATACTTCTCCGTCAACGGCGCGAATCGAAGCAGGAGCCGGTAATACACGGGCGCGAAAATTGCATCGACCAGTAGCTCGGCATCCGTATCAGTGGAAAACTCACCTGTTGCCTTGCCTCGCTCAATTTCCGCAACAGCGGACGCTCTCCGCAGACTGACGTGCCGCTCGTAGAACTCCCGCAGGATATCGGGATCGCTTTGACCTTCTGCGATAAGCTCGCCCACCACTTTTCCAAAGAGGCCGTTAACCACCTTAATAAGCCTTCGCATCCTTGCGCGAATAGCCCCTTCTGCCGTTACCGTGACCGGGATCTCTAAAGGTTGGTCAAGCCTCTCATGGAACATGGCCATAATGAGCGCGGCTTTGGATGGCCACCATTTATATAGGGTCGGCTTACCCACATTTGCCCGCCTCGCGACCGCTTCCATCGTGAGCTCGCGTGCAGGCTTCTCCTGCAGCAACTCATAGACGGCATCCATGATCGCTGCGTGGGACACGGCCGCCTCGCCGCGTGGCCTGCCGACACGCACGGATTTATGGGCTGATCCGGGCACGCCTTTATCTTACCTGAACGGAAAGACAAATAAATTTGCATCTTAATTATTTCCTTTACGTCTAGTAAATATAAAGAGCGATTCGTGGAAAGCAGACCGCGCAGGAGAAATGCCCATGAACACGACAATTCAAGAGAACCGCACCTGGTCAACTACCCATCGGATCAGTGCGGAAGATAAAACTGCGATGTCCGCCCTTCGGGTTATCGTTGAACCCAACAAAGGGTGCCTG
This sequence comes from Occallatibacter sp., assembly GCA_036519195.1. Taxonomy (GTDB): domain Bacteria; phylum Acidobacteriota; class Terriglobia; order Terriglobales; family Acidobacteriaceae; genus Telmatobacter. Next base: position 9,471 of record DATDLS010000186.1, read on the forward strand.
CAAGGAACGGCCGCTCGCGTCCCCTTCGACGCCATCATGGAGCGGGTAGCCGCGCCGGCTGACGTCACCTACGAGGCTGGAACCGTGGGAGGCGTCTCTGGCTGGTGGTGCCGACCGGAAGATCCTAAGTCCGGCGAAGCCATCCTGCACATCCATGGCGGTTGGTTCAACTGGGGTTCGGCGCAGGCCTTCCGGCATCTGGTTGGCCATATGGCTGCTCGCACCGGTGTGGCAGCATTCGTGCCGGACTATCGGCTCGCCCCGGAGCATCCCTATCCGGCAGCTTCAGAAGATGTCCGCGCAACATACTTTGGTCTGATCGAACTCGGCTATTCGAAGATTGCCGTCGTGGGCGACTCGGCCGGGGGCAATCTCGCCCTTAGCCTTCTTGTTTCTCTCTCGTCCAAGAGCCCCTCAGGCACAGTGGTGCCCGTAGGAGCAGTCCTGCTCTCGCCCGTGACTGATCTGTCCCTGACTGGAGCAAGCTGGGAAACACGCGCCTCGGCCGATCCTTACTTCACTCATCCTCAGGCGGCCGCACTGGTGCGCTCCTACTTGAACGGACACGATGCCGGCGACCCCTTTGCTTCGCCGCTCCGAGCTGACCTTGCAGGGCTTCCGCCGGTTCGCGTGCATGTGGGTGCAGACGAGGTGCTTCTCGATGACTCCAGGCGTTTCGTTGAACGCGCGGTAGCGGCGGGAGTCGATATCGAACTGGACGTTTGGGAAGGCATGGTCCACGGCTTCCTTGGAGGAGTTGGGCGTTTTGCCGCATCCACCGAAGCACTCGAAATCAGCGGGGCATTCCTGACCAGGTGTTTCGCTGTTTCCGCAGTCCGAGGCTAGTGAATCGACAAGAATCAACACTCAGCTTGCGCTGAGAGACTGGAGCATCGCAATGAAGTACGTCATTGTTGGTTCAGGCCAGATCGGAACCGCGCTTGCACGCATCTTCGCCCGCAAGAATGTCGAAGTCGGAATTGCAAACTCTCGTGGACCTGAGACACTCGAGTCTCTGGCGAAGGAAGCGGGTTCCTCCGTGCGCCCGGTTTCGATTGAAGAGGCTCATCGGGCTGAGATTATCTTCCTCGCAGTACCATTCACTTCGCACAAGGAGATCGCGGAGAAGTTTGAGCTGTGGGACGGCAAGATTCTCGTTGATGTCACGAATGCGCTCCGTGTTGCGCCACAAGCTCTCGGAGGTCGCCTCTCTTCGGAGATCGTCGGGGAGGCTTTCGTTGGCGCGCGCCTCGTCAAAGCCTTCAACCACCTGCCTGCAGCACAGCTCGGGACAAATCCGGACTCGACGGGTCAACGACAGGCCATATTCGTATCGAGCAATGATCTCGAAGCAAGTGATACGATCGCCGCGTTGATAACCGAACTTGGACTGGCTCCGGTCGCACTTGGAAGGCTCGATCAGGGCGGCGTGCCCCTTCATGCCGTTGCCGGTCGGCCCGGTGGGCTTATGTTCCAGAATCTCGCCAAGCTTCTCTGACTGAATGGGAATGTCTGTGGCCGACGTCCTCTCTGCCGTCCGCGAAGACCGGTTCCCTCTCGGGAAGGCTTGTGTTGAGCGATCTGGCCCGACCTATTCTCGATTGACGAATTCAGGCCATAACGGCCAATATTTGTGAGTCGCACAAATTTGAAATCATTTGATGTAGCGCAGGTGGGACAGATGTTGTATTCCTTTTCAGCTAGATTTTCTTACCTTCAAACAGAGTGATTCTCCTTCTTGTTTGAGTGTGGATCGGCGGCTGCTGAGACTTGAGTGCCGCATAGCGGCACGAGCTAGCCTCGAGGCGGCCTCTGATACCTGGAATCCATCGCGGGCGTCGCAGAGGCGCAAATGAGAACTGGCATTCTCGTCCTATCGCGGAGTATCGGGCTCATAAAAATATAGCCTAATCGGCCTCGCAACGTGCAATATCTCAAACACCTCAAAATGGGCGGACATTGGCCGCTTATGGCGGATTCATTGTTCGATGTGACTGAAATCCCCACCGCCTACGCCAAAAGGCTGGCCAAGTAACCTATCCCCGGCTGGCCAGCCCGGTCAATGATGGGGTTTCTCGGAGGGCTACGGATCGACGGCCATTCTCTCAGCGGCGATGCACGTCCCGGACCGGCGCTCGAGCCGGGATGCAATGATCGCAGCCACGGCAAGAGAGCATGGTTATACGGTTGTGACCCGCAACACGGACGACTTTACCGGGTGTGGTGTCCAGTTGCTCAATCCCAGGCTGACCCCTTGACCAACGCGCTCCACCGCAACGAAAGCCGCGCATCCTTTGAAAGCCTCGTCGACCTTCGCAGGATCGCAGTCCATCATCCGACTCACTGCAGTTCGAAACATCTCCGTATCGAACCCACCAGTCATTTTCTAGAATTTGCAGTTTAGAAAAATGGCGCCTGAGTTTCCGTCAAATGGGAAGTCGAGGAAACAACCCTCCAATGCGTTTACCGATGACAATAATATGACAATAATATGACAAACAAACGACATCGCGATTGCAGTCATTTGCCTCCAACTGGGTAAGAATGAGTTCGCGATGTGTTAGATGGATTCCTAGACACGTCTTCGCAGTGACAGCTGTGATCGGTTCTATGCCGCTCTCCGCAGCGCAAGAGCCCTAGCACTTCGTCTTTCGCGGTTTCAAAGTTGCGGTTTTCTCTGTTCTGTCCTTGGGTATTGGGTGATCAGCGGATGCGGATAAGCGAGGTCCGGAAAATAAGCTCAGAACAGTCGTTCGTCGGCTCGCGAGCATTTCCGTATCACGACGCAGAACTGATCAGCTGCAACTACAACCCTGCTATCAGAAAAGGAGCATCATCGTGAAAAAAATCAGCATGTTCATCGCCGTAGCTTCGGTCCTCGGAGCCATGGCTCAATCGGCCCCCGCCCAGAACTTGGTCGCGTTCAGTGGTGGGATTGGTGATATTACCACTGGCTCAGCAGATACATCCGTGTTTGACGTCCCAGCCGCTGGCCAGATCTGGGTGATCCGGGACCTTCAAGCCCAAGTGAAGGTGGGCGGGGCCATCCAGGTCGACGGCCGAGGTCTCCTTCTGGGCGCAGGCAATGCCATCGGAAGCAACGCCAACGCGAGCGTATTTGCGACGCTGTTCTGCGCAAATGACGGGGATGCCCAGCACAGCACAAATGCTGCAGGCGTCCCGCTTCAGGTAAATGGCGATTTTCGCATTCAGGACTCGCTTTCGCCTGCGCCGCCGGATACCTGCACTAGCCCGGTACTCCTCATCCGGGTCACTTCAAACGGGTCGTGGTTTGCCGCCGGGATTCCCTTCCTCGCTCCCCCCTCCCCTCCCCTCCCCCCCCTCCCTTTTTCCCCCAAATAGCTTCAGCTCATCCAGATCGCAGCCGGTGCCATCCTCTCTCCGTTTGATTCCGGGCTTGGAATGTGCCGAATCAAGACGCTGCCGAGGATAGCAATTTATTGCAATGAATGGCGGGAACGACCCGGTTCGAACCCGAACAACGCCATATCGGCGGGTGCGGGCGCGTGCTAAGTAGTTGTGGTTTTAGTGCGCGCCCAGGTCCGTTGTCCACCTAATCACGGCCAATTCTCCTGGCATGATTTCACGAATTGACGCTCAGAACAGATCGGAATGGCGGGCGGCCAATACACTAATTCAACCGACGTTCTGAGTGCCCCATTCATGCAGTCTCATCGCATGAGTGGGCATTCGCTCGATACACGCGCCGTTCTATAACGCCCATATTTGGCAAGGGCAGAGAGCTTGAGCAGTGCGTCACTGCGGTCGATCGAAGACTTCTGGGGGCTCCGCACAAGAATACCTATAACCGTGGTGAATGGAATTCCGGCCAGTTTACAGGCATTGATCCACGTCGGCGGCCATCTGAGACCTTCTCTACGAGCTTGCTCGTCATGTAGTCCGCGTCTGGTTGCCCACCGTCGCTGCGGCTGCTTTTGCATTGCGGTGCATTGCCGGCATCAAGTTCGAGAGTGCGCGCTCCTGTCCGACTTCCCCTCATTTCTTGGCGCAGCCCTCGAATCCGTCTATTGATCCGATGCCCACGCCGCCACCCGCAGGTGCGCAGAAAACGCGAAAACAATATGCGCGGCAGAACTCAAGAATCTTTCCGCTCCGATACTACGGTCTTTTGGAACTCGTGCGGGGTTTTCCTGTTCTGACTCGTTTCGCTCGTTCCCTGCGGCTGGCTCCAGAGGCGTAAAGTTTCTCAGACTCCGGGATCTCATCCCCTTTCATCGGGGGATTGCCTTTTCCTATTTGTCCCAAAATCTCGATTGCGTCGGGAACATTCCCACGGCGTGCACGCTCGCGGAAAAAGGATTCCGTCCTGATCGCAGAGAGCTTCTCCGCCACCGCTACATTGATAATTTGATTCAGAGCGACACCCTTCTCCTCTGCCGTTCTGCGTGCTTCGGCGAGCAGCGAGGGTTGAAGTCTGAGGGCAAAATTGCCGTTCTCATCTCTCCTCCTTAATCCATTTCAAAGCTTCTCGGGGAACCACCACATCAATCCCCAGCGCCGACGTTTCCGGCTCGAAATCTCCCTGATTGAACGTCACCAGCATGTCTAGGTGCCCGCTCAGCGCCGCCTCCAATACCATATCGTCATTCGCATCTCGCAGCAGCGGCCACCAGAAAAGTGACCGGTGCACGGGTCTGGACACTGAAATGAGGGCATCCAATAGCTTGTCAATCTCCTGCAATGTCCCGTGCGACACCGCGAGCTGCACTTGCCTCTTTAAGACTGCCTCACATTCGAATACCAACGGCACCGAGAGGAGCAGTTCAAAACGCCTATCTAAAGCCGCCAATACAAGCTGACGGGAAGCTCCGGCATCACTCCGTGTCGCTGCCACAATTACGGCCGTGTCGAGTACGACTCTCACTTCGTCATAATCTCGCGAGCGATATTGCTTTTGCCATTTGTTGGACGATTGTCTGCGAACGTTACTTGACCCGCAAATCGCGTCTGCCCGTCGGCTAAGTGGTTGCGGGGGCTCGCAATGCTCTGAAGCGCAAAATGCTGTTTCGTGCGTGATGCCGCGTGTAAACCCCTACGCATGAACTATTTGGGTTCATATCCGCAGCCCTGTGGAAACGCTCTAAATCACGGCCACCGAGATATCTGAGCAAAGCTTGTGCACTTTGCCTTGCTATCTCAACCACACCATTAAAGCGAAGTTGCTCTCCCCGCCGTGCGTTCGGACGGTCAGCCAACGAGACGGCGATTCAAAATGTCTTCCATCCCGGCGATCCACCTGTCTGGGCCATCGACTCCGATGAGGCTGAGGAGGTCATCACATTGTTGCCGCGTCGCGACAAAATTCGTTCAGAGAGTTGGAAAGCCAATCCCGTGGGCCGGTTCTCAGCTGACCACGCGCGGCCGCCTTTGCGGTGTCGACTGAGGTAGAT
>DATDLS010000187.1:0-22542 GCA_036519195.1 Occallatibacter sp.
AAAAAGGTACTCTCCGGAGTAGTCGAAACGATAGCAAGGGAATGTGAGCCTGTCAACGATCAAAATGGAAAAAAGTGGCCGTTGGAGCGTAAATACGACATGTCAATACTTGAAAACATTTACATTTTGGGCTGCGAAGACCGGCGTGACGCTCATCGCTTGGGGGAAATGGGCTAAGCTTCATATATAAAGCGATTTACCAGAGGTGATTTCGATCTGTTTCCCGGACTTAAGAAGCGGTCCACGGTGGTTTCCAAGCGATTGTTACCGTATTATCGGGCGGGTATGCGCCTCAAAAGGCTCAAGAATGATATGACATTTTGGGTGGGGCGATTTGCGCTCCCTGACGGGTCCGCGGGGGTTCGGTGGGAGTTTGTCATGGTGCCCGGGAGCTGACTTTGGATGGGGGTCTCCATCAACCAAATGGTTGATTTTGATGGGGTGGCAAGCAATTGGGTGAAGCTGCGGGCCAGGCAAGGATGGAGGGTTGGTGGAGGTTCGGGAGGCTGAAGACGGAGAGCTGCCGGACAGAGGGGAGGCCGGTTCGGCGCTGGCTTCAGAGGTGGGGGCGGGGAGTTTTCGGCATGACATTTGTTCCAGGTCCCGGATTGGCGCCCCGCGTCCAGGTTGCGATTTTGCAGGGACTTGATGTTTCGTGGGGGGAGTGTCGTCGCTGGTTCCGTTCGGTTTTCGAGAGAGCAGGGATCGAGGCGGAGCGGAGATGCCGAGCAAGTGAGCGGGGCGGCTCCCGAGCTCCAAGGAAGAATTCAGCCTCGGGCGATCGAATTCAGCCTCAGGCGCTTGAGGCTTTTTCCGTTGTCCGCGTGAAGTCGTCGGTCTTGAGGATGCGGCCACCTTCTTCGAGAACATACAGGCGGTTGGCTTTGAGGTCTCTCCAGGTGTCGACGATGCCGGAGGGCCACTGAATCTCGACCAGGTCAGCCTTTTGGGCGTCGGCCAGACCGAAGTGAATGCGGAGATCGTTGGCCGAATAGTAGCTGTTCGAGGAACGGATTTCGTCGATCTGGATCAGGGGCGAGCCAGGTCTGGCGTTGAGCAACGGCGTGCCGGTTTGGGCAACAACTTTGAGGCGGGCGCCAATGCCGGTGCGGTTGGATTTGGTGCCGACGGTGCGAATCTTGATCCAGTTGCGATGGAGGGTTGAGGACGAGCGGAGCAGTTGCGGTGGGGCATTCACGCAGTTGACGATGGCGTCCAGGTTGCCATCATTGTCGTAGTCGCCGATGGCGAAGCCGCGGGCCGGGACATTGGCCGTCATGCCGGGGCCGCCGATGAGACTAACGTCCTCAAACTGGCCGTTGCGCAGGTTGCGGTAAAGATATTTGCGCTCGGCGTAGGCGGCGTCGACCTGGGTGCCGTCAACCTCGGGGTACACATGCCCATTGGCGACCAGAATGTCGAGCCAGCCGTCGTTGTCGATGTCGAGAAAGCTGACGCCCCAGCCGAGCAACCGCGTGTTGACGCCGAGACCGGCCTGATAAGTACGGTCGTCGAAGGATCCGTCGCCCAGGTTCATATAGAGTGAGTCGGTGTCGCCGGCGAAGTTGGTCTTGACAATGTCCAGCAGTCCGTCGCGGTTGTAGTCGCCCACCGAGACGCCCATGCCGGCCTGGGGCTTGCCGTCGGGCGAGTAGGCGACGCCGGCCTCGATGGCCTGATCTTTAAAGGTGCCGTCTTTCTGATTGACGTAATAGGTCGCGGAGGTCGAATCGTTGGCGACGTAGATGTTGGGCCAGCCGGTTCGGTCCAGATCGGCGGCGACGGCGCTCAGCGCATACGTGCCCAGGGTGCCGAGCATGCCGGCCTTCTGGCTGACGTCGGTGAAGGTGCCGTCGCCGTTGTTGTGGTAGAGCAGGTTTTTGCCGCCTTCAAGGCCGGGAGGGCCGCAGGCGACCTGGATGCCTTTATAGGTGCAGTGGGCGTCTTCCGGCAGCGGGGCGGTTTTGATGTCGAAGTCGATGTAGTTGCCCACAAACAAGTCGAGGTGCCCGTCCTTGTCATAGTCCAGGAAGGTGCAGCCGGAGTTCCAGCGCAGCCGGTCCTGCTCGAGGCCGGCTTGTCGGGTGACTTCGGTAAACCTGCCGTTGCCGTTGTTGCGGAACAAGGCGTTCTGGCCGTAATAGGTGACGAAGAGGTCGTTCCATCCATCGTTGTTATAGTCGCCTACGCAGCAGGCCTGTCCCCAGCCGGAGCGGGCGAGGCCGGCCTTGACGGTGACGTCGGTGAAGGTGCCGTCGCGGTTGTTCTTGAAAAGGTGGCAGGTTGGCTCCTGTCCTTTCAAAAAGCCTTCGAACCGCCAGCCGTTGACGAGGAAGATATCGACCCAGTCGTCCTGATCGTAGTCAAAGAAGGCAGCGCCCGAGCCCGTGGTTTCGAGCAGATATCGGTTGCGGTGCTCGCCGCCGAATACGGTTTTCACATTGAGGCCGGCCTGCTTGGCGACGTCCGTGAACTCGACACCGAGAGGTGTTCCGGTCACCGGGGAGGGTGTTCCCTTGGGCGCCTGGCGTGGAGCCACCTCATAGGAGGGTCGGGAGTTGCCCGTGGGCTTTTGGATCGCCGCAGGCTGTTGCCCAACGGCGGGGCGGGCGAGGCGAAGCACATCTTCAAGCGACAGAACCAGGGCGGTGCGGGAGAGCGATTCGAGGAAGCCGCGGCGGGTGAAGGGCAAGCGAGGTGTCTCCGAGGGCGCATGGGCACTGCCTGTGCGTTTGCGCCTGAAGGGAGAGTATAGCGGGTTCAAGCGTCCCCGAGGGGCTCGGGGCAGCTCGGCGAGTTCAATCCCGCAAGAGAGCAGCGCAAGGAGAGCAGCGCGGGTCAGGAACGCAATCCGAGTTTCATCGGGAAGTCGTCTTCGTCGTCTTCGAGAGCGGGCATGTTGCAGTGTTCCTCGAGGATCGGGCGTTGGATTCGGCGCAATGACCAATGGGCGGCAAAGACGGCCGCCACGGCCAGCAGACAATGCGGAACGCTGGTTTCGATCCAGGGTTCAAAGGCAACGGGGACCCAGATGACCAGCGGGAAGAAGGTGAAGTATTTGAGAACGGTGAGAGCCAGGTTGGACTGCTCCCTGGCTGGCTCGCCAGTGAAAGCTACGGTCTTCACAGTGAGGAAAAAGGCGTCCGTGAGAAGGAGGCACAGGGCGGCGGCGAGCAGGAGAAGGCTTCGGGTGGCCGGAGCGGTGCGGAGCTCCGGGGGAGCGATGAGATGGAAGATCGCACCGCCCGCAAGAGTGACCAGAAGGGACGAGAGGAATGCCCACATTTTCGCGGCGTGGAGCTCTTGGGTGAGGGCGTCCAGGCAGGGGGGACGGCCGTGGACGACGCGGAATGCCCAGCTCCCTTGCCGGTTGCCCGGTGAGACGAAGGCCATGCGCAGGCCGGCGATGGTCCAGAAGGCGATGATGGCGATGGCGGCGCGGATGCCGTCCGCGGAGATGGCGATCTGGACCTCGCCGCGGGTGACGGTGAGACGCAGCACCGTGGCCACGACGACGGACAGGCCGACCCCTCCGTAGAGAACCAGATAGATGCGATAGCGCTGGACGCGCAGCAGCGTCTGGCTGATGAAGTGAAAGACGGCGCGATCGATTGGACGGCGGAGAATGGTGGCATCGAGAAGCGCTTCCAACGGACGCCCGAGGCGGCTGCGCCTGCGATGCGTACCGGGACCGAGGACCAGCCGGCGCACACGGCGAAGATAGGCTATCGGGTAGGTGATCAGCGCTGCCGCCATGGTGATCAGGAGTGCGGCGCATCCGGTCTGCGCCAGACGAGTGTAGATGGGCAGGGTCGATGGGCCGTCAAGAATGCGCTGATAGATGCCGAGAAACCAGAAGGGAGGACAGTAGAAGACGCGCCGGCTCCCGGACTGGAGGAAAACAGGAACGGCCGCGGACAGAACCGGAAACAGAAGCAGGAACATGAGCAGGACGGAGATGGAGAGACCTTGAACGGCAAGCGAGATGCGGCGGAATAGGCTTTCGCCGAATACAGAAAGGATGAGCCCTTGGAAGGCGAGCACGAAGAGGGCGGAGAACAGTCCGCTGCCTAGGACAGCGAGGATGTGGCCGGTAAGCAGGCGGGTGAGATTGGGCGGGTCAAAGGATGCGGGAATGACCAGCGGAGCAAGCATGTTGGCGTCCATGAGGAAGCCGGCGATGAACAGGGCGATGGCCGCGACGCGTGCCTCAAACAGTTTGCGAGCGCGAATGGGCAGCGGGGTGAGGACCAGCACATCGAGCAGGTCAGGAAAGAACAGGTCCCACTCGAAGACCGTGATGATGCCCATGGCTACGAAGGAATAAAGCACGAAGAAGAGATGATGATTGACCTGGAGCCAGTAAGGCGGCGGGTCAGCATTGTGCGGACGGCCGGGCGGCCAGCCGGGAAACGGATGGTAGACCGGGAAAAGATAGAGTGCGACCATGAAGCCGGGAATGCCGGTGGCGACAGCGATCAGCAGGATGCGAGCTTTGGCGTCGCCGTCGGGCGAGGCGGTTTCATGATTGAAGAAGCGCTCAAGGAAATGACGCACCAGCAGCGAGAACTGGCTGCGGGCGGGCGCCTGGACTGCACCGAGCGCGGCCTGGGCGTTGAGGGAAAGCGCTTCTGGCTCAGACATCATAAGCAGACGCTGGAATTCTTCACGCATGGCCATGATGCATCGCCTCCACCATTTGTTCGGCAATCCGACGCGTGTCCTGCTGCTCCACCAGTTGCGCAAAGACGCTTTCAAGATTGGGCAGGTGCATGAGGCAGGTCAGGTCCGCGGGTGGTGCGTCGGCCAGCACGCGGCCTTTGGCGATCACGATGACGCGGCTGCAGACCTGCTCTACCACTTCAAGCACGTGCGAGATATAAAGCACGGCTTTGCCTTCGGCGGCGAGCAGCTCGAGCAGGTCTTTGAAGAGCCGGCCGGAGACGACGTCGAGGCCGGAGAGGGGTTCATCGAAGATGAGCAGCTTGGGATCATGCAGTAAGGACGCGGCGATAAGCACGCGCTGGCGCATGCCCTTGGAGTAGGTAGAGATGGGCGAATATTGCCACGACTCGAGATTGAGCAGCTTGAGCAGGCGTGTGGCTTTGGCTTCAATGAGAGCTTCCTTGAGGCCGCGCAGGCGGCCGACGAGCTGGAGATATTCGAGGCCGGAAAGATAAGTGTAGAGATGCGCTTCTTCGGGGACATAGCCGAACCGAGCGCGGAAAGTGACCATGTCTTTGGCGATATCCTGCCCCTCAAAGAGAACCCGGCCATCATTGGGACGCAGCATGCCGGTGATGATTTTGACGGTCGTCGATTTGCCCGCGCCGTTGGGGCCAAGGAAACCGATAACCTCTCCGGGAGCGACTTTGAAGCTGACATCCTCAATCGCGGAGATGCCGCGGTAACTGCGGTAGAGATGTTGAAGCTCAAGCATGAGTGGGGTCTCCTGGTACTAGTTGCGCGCAGCGGCGCGGAGGATCAGTGCAGCGTGGTGATGAATGCATTCATTCACGCTGTGGATCGGCCTCGTTTGATCCGACAACCCAGTGACTGGCCTGGGGCAATTGGACAACGCGTGCGGAACGATTGCCGTCCTGGAATCCATCAGCCTGCGCCGAGGTTGTGGCCAGATCTTCAGCGATCATGCCTCTGCGCTTCTCCGGGTCGTCCCGTGCATTGGTCGGCAACGTATGCAGATCGGCAAAGATGGCCAGCGCCGGGCAGCAAACGCCTTTGTAAATCTGAAATTGTCTCAGAAGCGCGGCGTTGATCTTCCCCTGGGGATTGTTCGCTGGCCCGGGAGCGTTCTCGGGCATCTCCTCGTACTGCTTCTGATCGAGCTCGAGATCCTTCTCGGACCTCGGCAAGCTGGTTTTGAGTCGATGGTCGATCTGGAGTTTGTTCTTCTTGGGAGCGCCGGGAGAGCCATACTCATCGAGTTCCCTTTCGTGGGGAGAGGGACGGAAGATCCACTTTCCGCCGACGGCGTTGACGTCGCAATAGGCGTAGGCATAACGGGCGTTGAAATAAACCAGCCCGGCGACGCTTTCCGGCAACCGGGTTCCGATGGAGCTCAACTGCTCCCCGGCGATCGAGTGGCTGAGGAGCACGGGGCGATTGATTTTGGGCTCGTCCATGACGGCTAGTACATCGTCGCCCATGCGGGCCGCCGAATAGTTCTTGCCATCGGGCATGGGTGTGCTCGAGGCCCCGGATCCGCAGCGCGTGATTCCGTAGACATGGAAGGAAGCGGTGAGTTTGGTAACGAAATCGTCGAATCCGTGGGCCGTACTTTCCAGGCCTGCGAGCAGGATGAGCGGGCGGCCGAAGCCGCCCCTGTCAAGAACTTCAAGCTTGAGGTCTTTATCAACCGGAACCAAGTCGACCGAGTGCGGAGATCGGTCCTTATCCTGCACGCTGCTCGCGTGCACAGGTGACCGGGCGCAAAGCAGACAGCCGGTGATGAGCAAGGCTGCGAGAAGCGCTGAACATTCTCTGGTCTTTCTCTTCATGGCACGGCTCCTCATGGGTACGGCCGGAGAAAAGTCCGACCTACCCTATGTAGCAATCAGCATATGGTCTTGTCAAGTAGATTGCTACATAGATAGAATGCGGCATGGCTCGGGAAGCAAAAATTCCGGACCCCAGGCTGTCCCACACGGCGGCCATGATCCTGCAGGCTCTGGACGCGGGGTTTGTGTACGGATTCAGCATCATGGAGATGACCGGGCTGCCCAGCGGTACGGTGTATCCGGCCATGCGGCGCCTGGAGCGTGATGAGCTGATTCGCTCGCACTGGGAGAAGCAATCGATTGCCGACGCCGAACAGCGGCCACCACGCAAATATTACAAGCTGACGGCCGCGGGCAAGGTGACGCTGGAGGCTTCGCGCAAGCGATATCCGCTTCTTGAAAGGCTGATTCCTTCCGCGGAGGCAAAGTCGGTATGAGGCTTTCGGTCGCGTGGGCCCGGAGAGCGATGGATTGGACGCTGTTGTGGGCGGCTTCGCTTCTGGTGCCACGGTCCGAGCGCGAGGAGTGGCATCGCGAGTGGCGCGGCGAGTTGTGGCATGTGCGCACGGCATGCACGGCCGCAGGAGGCCCTGCGGGGACCAGCCAGGATCAGGTCACGGCGTTTTGTCTGGGAGCTTTCCAGGATGCCCTGTATCTACGGCGCGCGGGGCGCGCGGAAAGACCTCCCTTGGCCGGGATGGAAGGAACGCCTCGGCAGTGCCTGCTGATTCTGGGGGCGATGCTGGCGGCCAGCTACGCTGTTGCCCTGCTGTTGCCCGGAGTGTGCGCGGAACGCAGCCTGTGGCCGCGCCGGATGAATCCGAACCTGGTAATGATTGAGCAGGAGGGCGTGAACGACGATGCGCAGGCGACGATTTTGCCGACGCAGTTTCGCTCATGGCAGGGGTGGAAGCAGAAGTACTCTGATGGATTCGCGTTTTACCGCGTCACGCGGCAGGACGTCGGACCGGAGCAGGCGACGGAGGGGACCGAGGACCAAGGGCACTTGCAGTGGAATGTCGCGCACGCCAGCGCCAACCTGCTTACGCTGCTGGGGCTTCCGGTCGAGTTTTCTGATGCGGACGCCAAGGCGCGCGGCGATCTGCCGGAAGTGATTTTGAGCGAGCGGGCGTGGAAGCGTGAGTTTGGCGCCGACGCGCACGTGGCCGGCGGCGTGGTTCGTTTCCGAAATCAAAAAGTGCGCATCCTGGGCGTGGCGCCGGACGGCTCGCTGGGACTGCCGGGGCGTGTGGATGCGTGGATGCTGGAGTCTGACCCTGAGGCTCAGGCCTCGGGCGCCGGGTACGTGGTGGCACATTTGACCGGGCTGGGCGCGGCGCAGATGTGGACCGAGTGCGTGCATATTGTGGCCAATGGGCCGGAGGGTTCGGAGGACAATTTGCTGGGTATTTCTCTCGCAGAGTGGAAGCCGACGCCGGGAACGCTGTATCTGTTTGCCGTGATTGTTGCCTTGCTGGCGCTGCCGGCGATTACATCGGTGTCGCTCGGCGAGTCGAGCGTGAATCAGCAAAAAACCTCCTGGGCGCGACGGATCCTTCGCTGGAGTTTTTTCGGCGCCAAGGCCGCCCTGCTGCTGCCGACGATCTATTTTGTTTCGCTCGACCTGGCATATGGGTCGACCACGATCGGCAGAGAACGGGCGGTGTATCTGGAGCTGATTTCGACCTTCGCGATGTGTCTGTTCTCGATGCGCTGGATTCTCAAAGACCAGCGGCAGCGGTGCCCGGTGTGCCTGCGCACGGTGACCCATCCCGCGCAGGTGGGCCAGGCTTCGCGCACCTTCCTCGACTGGAATGGAACGGAGATGATGTGCATGGGCGGGCACACCCTGCTGCACGTGCCGAGCCTGCCGACCAGCTGGTTCGGCTCGCAGCGGTGGCTCTACCTGGATACGTCGTGGGATTTTCTGTTTGCCGGATCGACGCGGCCGACACCTTGAGCTCGGTTGGACCGGACCGCCTTCGCTCAGTGGGCGGCGAGCTGCTCCAGCAGGGTATCGAAATCTTCCAATTTCGCATACTCGATGATGACGCGGCCGCGGCCGTTCTTGTCTTCGATCTCGACCTTCAAGCCGAGTGACCGCTGCAGGCGTTCCTGGACCTCGCGCACGTTCGGATCGGCCGGCGGCTGCGGCTTGGGCTCCTTCTTGGCAGCCTTTTCCGGATGAATCAGACCCTGGACATAGGATTCCGTTTGGCGAACAGAAAGCGAAAGTGATACGATGCGCTGGGCAGCCTTTTCCATTTCCTCTGCGTGTTCCAAGGCCAGCAGGGTACGGGCGTGTCCGAAACTGAGATCGCCGGATTCAACCCGCGATTGGACCGTCGAAGGCAGGCGCAACAGGCGGAGGAAGTTGGAGACAGTGGCGCGGTCTTTGCCGGTCCGGGTGGCCATCTGCTCCTGGGTCATGTGGAATTCACGGGAGAGTCGCTCGAAGGCGCGGGCCTGTTCCATCGGGTTGAGGTCAGCGCGCTGCAGATTTTCGACGATAGTGATTTCCATCGCCTGCTCGTCGGAGACCTGGCGGAGAATGGCGGGGATGGTGGTCTTGCCGGCCAACTGCGTGGCCCGCCAGCGGCGCTCGCCGGCAATGAGCTGGAAGCGGCCAGCCTCAAGCGGGCGGACCAGGATGGGCTGGACGACGCCATTGGCGGTGATCGAGGCGGCTAGCTCGGCCAGCTGCTCTTCGTTGATCTGCGAGCGGGTCTGAAAGGGATTGCGGTCGATCAGGTCGACTCGAATCTCGCGGGGCTTGCCGCCTTCGGCTTCCGGAGAAGCTGCCGGGGGGGGCGCAGCGGGGGCTTGCTGGGGAACCCGGGGGAGCAGCGAATCGAGGCCTTTGCCAAGGGCGCGGCGTTTTGGATCGGGGGTTGTTGGGTTCATGGTTCTAAATCCTCAATGCCCGGCGAATGAGGCCGGTCTTTCAAATCTGGATCGTCGAATTGCTTGAGTGCCGGGAAGATCTGGGGGGCGCGGGTGGAGCAGGGCCGGGAAGGCGGGCAATCAGGAATAAGGCCAGAATCGCACCTTGGCGCGCGTCGCGGTGCGCGGCGGGCTAGGCGGATTGGCGGCATCTGCTTTACGTTCCGCAGCGCGCGGGCTCTCAATGCCGTTGCGAGTCAGATATTCCTGGGCCAGCTCAAAGTAGGCTTCGGTTCCGCGGGAACGCGGGTCGTAAAGCGCCACGGGCTTGCCGTGGCTGGGAGCCTCGGCCAAGCGGACGTTGCGAGGAATCACAGTCTTGAAGAGCCGTTCGCGGAAGTATTCGCGAAGGGTATCTGTGACCTGCTGAGCAAGGTTGGTGCGGTCATCGTACATGGTGAGCAGAACGCCTTCGATGGTGACGTCCGGGTTAACGGATGCGCGAACGCGTTCGAGCGTCGAAATGAGCTCGGTAATGCCTTCCAGGGCGAAGTACTCGGCCTGCATGGGGACGATCAAGGTGTCCGCCGAGCCTAAGACGTTGAGAGTAAGCAGATCGAGGGCCGGAGGGCAGTCAAGGATGATGAGGTTAAAGTTGGCCTGGAGGGGCGTCAGTGCTTGGCGCAGGCGGCTGGCGCGATCAGGAGCAGCTGCCAGCTCGATATTGGCGCCGGTGAGGTTCTTGGAACCGGGAAGGACCCAGAGGAGGTCGATTTCGGTGGCAAGAATCACCTGTTCGGCGGGCGAATCGCCCACCAGCACGTCATAGAGAGAGTGGCGATTGTCGTCGCGCTGGAAGCCGAGGCCGGAAGTGGCGTTGGCTTGCGGGTCGCAATCGACCAGCAGGATGCGGAGCCCTTCGAGGGCGAGGCAGGCGGCGAGGTTAATTGCGGTCGTGGTTTTGCCGACTCCACCCTTTTGATTGACGACGCCGAGAATCTTGCCCATGAAAGACAAGAGTACCGGACGAGGCCGAAATGCGCTCGAATTTGGCCTGTGGAGAACTCGGCGAGCCTGTGGAAAGCGCTCGGTACGCCGCCCAGCCGGCATGCGGGAAGTTCCTGTTATTGAAGGAGTTGGGCGCGTTTCAAAGTTTCTCGCCGCCACCGAGGCGAAAAGCGGCCTGCGGTGGAAAACTCTCGAGGCTGTGAGAGCCCTGTCGGGGCAATTTTGAGGCGCATTTCCTGGTTGAAAGCGCTCAATTCGTGCTGAACGAGTCTGTTCCACGTGGAACGTGGGCTTGGCTGATGACCGATCGCCGATTGTTCCACGTGGAACAATCGCGTCCTGGGAGTGTATGGCTGTGCAGGAGCCCACACCCCCGTCTCGACGGCCGGCCGTTGGCCGCATCGCATCAGAGAGCACGCGCCGGGTCGGAGTCTGTACCGGAATCAGGGCCGGATTCCGGGATCAAACCCGGGTTCGATCCTTCGAAGCCGGTCGGCGCCGGGATCTTTGTCACGAGCGCCAGCCGGCCCCTCGAGCAACCAGATGCGTAGCGACAGGGCCGGTAAAACTCGCTTCGATCAACGGCGCGCTGAGTTGCACAATTAAACTCCGCCCGATGTTCCACGTGGAACATCGGACTTAGACCGGCGAAATAGAACCGTCGAACGCCGCGCATGTCCGAGCTTCCGGCTCCACCGCCAAACATTGAATCACCTGGGCTCTAAAAAGAATACCCCGAAGCCGAATCGAGGATCGAAGCAACTCTGAACGCCCCACACCTTCTATGACACCGACCTTCGCGATGCTTGGCCTAAGCCCCAGCCCGACGTTCAAGGGAAACCAGATGCGAGGGCAACCTGGACGGCTAAAGTGGTCGTATTCGCGGCGCGATGGAT
Organism: Occallatibacter sp.; assembly: GCA_036519195.1. Classification (GTDB taxonomy): domain Bacteria; phylum Acidobacteriota; class Terriglobia; order Terriglobales; family Acidobacteriaceae; genus Telmatobacter. Next base: position 11,306 of record DATDLS010000187.1, read on the forward strand.
GACCAAATCAAATCCGGCTCGATGTTCCACGTGGAACATCGAGTTTAGGCCCTTGGACGCTGTGCAAGAGCCAGCACCGCGCGTCCACCGCCAGGCATCGGAAAGCCAGCACTGAACCGGAATCCAGGATCAACGAATGCCTTGAGCCCGTCCAGCTCCGCGACCGTTGTCATCAGCGCCAGCCAGCCCCCTGGGACAACCAAACGCGTAGCGGTCTCGACTGCCAAGCCCATATGATCCACGGCCCGCAGTGTGACGCAATCAAACCCGGTCTTCAGCGTCTCGGCACGGGCAGAATGTACTTCGATGGGAAGACTGAGAGTCCGAGCGGCCTCACGGAGAAACGCCGCCTTTTTGCCCTGCGACTCGGCAAGGGTGACCGCAATCTCCGGACGACACAGGGCGATGGGAATACCGGGGAATCCGGCGCCGGAACCGAAGTCGAGCAATGCGGCGATGCCGCCAGGCAGAGCTCGGGCGCAGGCAATGCTTTCGACGAAATGGCGGGACAGAATGCCCTCTTCGTCGCGGATGGCGGTGAGATTGGTGCGGGCATTCCAACGCAGCAGCAGGGCGCAATAGGTTGCAAACTGATTGGCCGTCGATACGTCCAGCGGGGCAAGACTTTGGGTATCGAGCAATTCGTTGAGCCGCGCCGCCGTCGGATTCGATTCGTCAGTCATTGCCGCGTCCATTTTCGCAGACAGCGGTCAGGAAGCGACAACCGACTCTTCGATCCGCCGCGGCTCCCAGATGCTAGCAGCCTGTGCAAATGCCGAGAACAAGGCACGGGAAAAGGCGCTGTAAGTATAGGTGCGCTCCGGATGCCACTGGACGGCTACGACAAAATGCGAGGGGCTGTCGAGCTCGACGGCCTCAATCATATTGTCGGCCGGGGAGACGGCGCTGACGATGAGAGTATCGCCGACGGCGCGGATGGCCTGATGATGACTGGAATTGACCACTGTTTCGAGGCGGTCTCCGGGAACAAGCAAGGAGGGAGGCAGCATTGCTGCGAGCCGAGATCCTGGGGTGATATGGATGGAATGGGCATCGAGAACTTCCCGGCCGGGGTTGTGATTGACCGATGTCGTCAGGTGCTGAATCAGCGTGCCATTCCGCCAGACATTGAGGCTCTGCAGACCGGCGCAGATGGCGAGGATAGGCTTATGGAGGTTAAAGGCGTCCTGCAGCAGGAGCTCGTCGACGGCGGTGCGGGCCGGGTCAGTGGGACCGCATTCCGGGATACGGGTGTCACCGTATCTTTCCGGGTCAACGTCGTAGCCACTGCCCGGAAGCAGGATCCCTTGAACGGTGAGGAGAACGCGGGCAACGCGATCCTGTCGTTCATGAAGGGGAACCAGAACCGGTGTCATGCCGGCGGAATGGAGGGCGGCCAGATAGGGCGGAAGAGAGCGCTGGTTGTAAGCTGAATCGGTGCTGGTAGGCTCGGGTATGGCGATATGGACGGACATGCAGCAACCAGTGTATGCCTGTGTTGCGGCTGGGGGGAAGAGCTATCTTTTGTTGAATTTATAAACTATATAACTTGTTTATTATCAACAGTTTAACAAACACTCTACGCGGGTCAATCCCTATCAGGCAACCGAGGCTTCCGAGGGGGAGGCTGCGGGGTCTACTTGGCCGGAGAGTTGCTGGATGGCGGCACGGAGTTTTTCGGTCAACTCATCGGTCTGGCGGATGGTCAGACCAGCTGTGGGGATCGGGTCGCCAGCAGCCAGGGTGAGCGGACCGGGGTACAAATGGCGGGTGTGCATTGGCAGCAGGCTGTAAACGCCGTGGAGGGCGATCGGTACCAGCGGAACCTGCGCGCGGATGGCGAGGTAGGCTGCGCCAGACAGAAATGGCTGGAGCTCGCCGTTGGGGGTGCGACCACCTTCAGGAAAGACAAACAGCGGCAGCCCGGAGCGCAGAGCCTTGACGCCGACGCCCAGGCTGGAAAGGGTGGCATGGGGATTCCGGGTGTCGATCGGAATCTGGCCGGAGCGATCCAAATACCATCCGATGAATGCAATCGGCCAGAGTTCCTTCTTGGCAAGAATGCGAAACTGGAAGGGCAACGCAGCGAAAACGACGGGGGTATCCATGTAGGAAGTGTGGTTGGAGGCGTAAACGGCGACCGGATACTTGGCGAGGTTTTCCTGGCCGAGCACGTGAAGCGACGACCCGGCAAAGAAGACCAGACTGCGCGCCCAGATGCGGGCCACTTGGTGTTGGGCCCGGCCGGACTTGTCCGCAAGCGACAGCAGCAGCGAGATCGATCCGCAAACAATGGTGGCCGCGGCCATCAACGGAATGTTCAAGACGTTGGTGCGCCAGCGATCGTACCGGGAGAGCGGATTGGGGCGGACCCTCACGGCGTTTGACCGCTTTCCGCCGGTTCAGATTGGGAAAGCAGGACAGATCGCACTTCACCGACCAGATAGACGGAGCCGGAGACGACTACCGGGGCGCCCTTCGCCTGCTGGGCGGCAAACCGCAAGGCTTCTGGAACCGATTCAGTGGCCGCGGCCGCAGTTCCGGTGTGCTGGGCGGCGGCCAGCAGGTCTTCGCGAGTGGCAGCACGGGCGGCGTGGATCGGCGCAAGGACGACCTGGTCGAAAAGGGGAAAGAGAATCTCGGCCATCTCGACGATGGGTTTGTCGCGCAGGCAGCTGAAGACCAGGACCCGGGGCGCATGCTCGCCTCGAAACGCAGCGTTGAGTCCGGCACGGAGAGCCCAGGCACCGGCGGGGTTGTGGGCTACGTCGAGAATCCAATCGGTCCCGCCGCTCTGGATGCTCTCAAGGCGGCCCGGCCAGCGGGTCTGATGGATGCCCTCCGCAATCGCGGCCGGGGTAATGGAAAAGCCGTGCTGCGTGGCCAGTTCGACGGCGGCGGCGATCGCCAGGGCCAGGTTGCGATGCTGGTGGGCGCCCAGGAGCGGTGAGTCAACATCGATCCGAGCACCAAGAGCCTGGATCGAATAGCGGGCTCGGTCGGGATCGCCGGGCATGTAGGGGACGGCGTTGACGCCGCGCACGTTGAGCTCGACGGCTACTTCGCCCAGAGCCTCATTGGCCTCAGGATGCTGCGGAAGGGTGATGAGGGTTCCGTTGCTGCGCAGGATGCCGGCTTTCTCGCGGGCAATGGCGGCGATGGTCGAGCCGAGCCATTCGGTGTGGTCCAGAGAGATGTCGGTGATGATAGAGAGCAGCGGATTCACGATATTGGTGGCGTCGAGGCGTCCGCCCATGCCGACTTCGAGCACGGCGATGTCCACCTGAGCCTCGGCGAAGTAGACAAAGGCCTGGGCGGTGAGGATTTCAAAGAAGCTGGGTAACTGGGGGAATGTGCCGTCGAGAACCAGACGCTGCGCCGTGTCGTGCACGCGGTAGTAAAGAGCGGCAAAGGCTTCGTCGGCGATTTCAACGCGATCGAGGCGCATCCGCTCGTTGACTTTCGCCAGATGCGGCGAGGTATAGAGGCCGGTACGCAGGCCGCTCGATGTGAGGATGGAGGCCAGCGTGGCAGCAGTTGAGCCTTTGCCGTTGGTACCGGCGATCAGCACCGCGGGGAAGCGATGGTGCGGGTTGCCGAGCTCAGCAAGCAGCACGCGAATCTCCTCAAGGGAGAATTTGCGGCGCGGCTGGCCGGAGCTCGCAAAGAGCTCCGGCACCATGGCGTTGAGTTGTTCGATTGCGGCCGTATAGGACATCGAACCTTAAGTATAAAAGCCGGGCCGCGTACCAACGGCCAAACCGAGTTATCAATTTCAAATTGAAATCAGCATCCCCCACAGACTGCTCCCCCGATGCTCATCTCAAGGGGAAAGCCTTTCCTAAATCACGCAGTAGAGTGAGAGCTGAGGCGCTCGCTTGGCGGGTATGCCGATTCGATCCCTGCCCCATGTCCAGGGCGAGCTAGCCCCAGTCGGCCAGCAAGCCAGCGGCGTCCTGCTGACAGCCTGACCAGACCTCGTCCTACACGATACCGGGGAGATTCGCCTGCTGCTGCTTAAAGCCTCCGCTGCCGGCCAGATCGCTGCCGAGAAGTCTCATCCCGGAGCACTCTCGGCCGGAATGACATTTCGAGGACTCGCTTTTCCCGGCAGCTCTCCACAGTCGTCGCCTATTTGGCTCCTCTTTGGATTCCACTCCCCCCTGGATACCAGCCGCGGAGCGGGGTTAGGCCCGCTTGGAGAGAACAGACAACACGAGGACTCTCTAGGGCGCCGGAATGAGACGGAGCCGGAATCGTGACCCGAGACGGGAATCGGCGCCAGCAAAAAGAAGCCGGACGCGTTTTCCTCATTTCAGAACAGGCACGTGGAAGATGTGGAAGTCTAGGCTGCTGTGGAGGACAGGGGCGCGGGAACCCCTTGCCAATCGCAACGATGGGCGATGTTTTCACATAAGGGCTCAGGTTTGCACAGGGGTTTTCGGCCCCCTTGTGGGATGCGTGGGAAACATGGGCAGGTTTGGGGCAAACTCAAACGGGATTTCCAAAACTCCTGAATTCAACAGCTCGGATTTGGAAAACCCGTCCAAGAGTTAAACGTTGTAGACTCAATCGCATCGGATGGTTTTCCACTTTTGCTACCCCAACTACGGGGATTACTGTCTTTTTCTTTTAACTAACTCTTCTTTTCCTCGTACCCGATCGTCAATGGGCGGGAGCAGCGCCGGAGAGCAAATTCCGAACGAGCAAACAGGCACGGGAGAGTTGACCCTTCCAGATCCGCAAAAGCGCGGGAATCCAGAAAAGTATCCTGTTTTTCCACCCACACTGCCCAGCGGAAGTTGAATACAATCAAACAGAAGAAGCGACACGGACTTCCCCAGCGCCCAAATGTGTTGTATTGTGTGGCCAGCGGCGGATTCTGTTTCGCACGCCGAGGGTGAAGCTATGCCGACAGTGGAAACGGAAGTGGAGCAGCCGGCCTTACAGGGGTCAGCGATGGAGATTACCATTAGCCGCCAGGAGCTGGTGAAAGAGCTCACCGCCACGCAGAGTGTGGTGGAGCGCAAGACCACCATTCCGATTCTGTCCAACTTTCTGATCGAGGCCGAGGGCGACCGGCTGAACATCACGGCAACCGACCTTGACCAGGCCATCCGCACCAGCGCGGCAGTGACGGTGAAGAAGCCAGGGTCGTGCACGATTCCTGCGCGCAAGCTCTACGATTACGTCAAGCTGCTGCCGGAGGGAGACATCTCCATTAAGCTGCTGGACAATCACTGGGTCCAGATCCGCAGCGGCCGCTCCAACACCAAGATGGTGGGCATGGCGCGGGCCAATTTTCCCCAGGTGCCGGAGTTCCCTTCTCTGGCGGCGACCAGCATTTCAACGCTAGCCTTGAAGACGCTGATTGCGCGCACTATTTTTGCGATCTCGAATGAGGAATCGCGCTACACGCTGAACGGAGCGCTGCTGGTGATCAAGGCCGAGTCGCTGGCGATGGTGGCGACCGACGCGCATCGGCTGTCTTTTGTGGAGAAGCCGAACGAGAACCTGGAGGGCATTAGCGGCGAGAAACGGGTTTTAATCCCACGCAAAGCGCTCCAGGAGCTGCAAGGGCTGTTGAGCAACACGGAAGCCGAGAAGGTGGAGTTTGCCGACGACGAGCATACGCTGTTCTTCCGCGTGGGCCATCGCACGCTCAGCACACGCAAGCTCTCCGGGCAGTTCCCCAACTTTGAGGCGGTGATGCCGCGGGACAACACCAAGTTCGCAGTTGTGCGGTCGAGCGAGCTATCGGCGGCGATTCAGCGCGTGGCGCAGTTTGCCGATGAGCGGTCCGGTGCGGTTCGGCTGCGCCTGGAAGGCAACGAGCTGAAGATCAGCTCCAGCTCCACCGAGAGCGGGGAGAGCGAAGACACGATCGACACGCCATACTCGAGCGACCCCATTATCGTGGGATTCAATTCGGGCTATATCCTGGACTTTCTGAAAGCGCTGAGCAACGAGGGCGAAGTTCGGCTGGAGTTCAAAGACTCGCAATCGGCCGGGCAGATGCGGCCCGAAGATCCAGAAGCAGAGTACAAGTATCGGTATGTGCTGATGCCGATGCGGATCTAAAATATACCACCGACTGAGTTTGAGTCTTTGGGAGAAGCCCTCAGAAATGAGGGCTTTGTTCTGCCATGAGCTCGGTTGCGCTTTTGGTAAGGGCATTCAATGATCGCTACCGAACGGAACTGAGCGAGGCGTCGAAATACTCCGCAGCACCTGCCGCCAGAGGCGGTAGATGGAGCGGTGGCCATCGTCGGTGACGATGAGGGCGAAGCGAATCAATTTTGTTTCTGATGCGAGCAATGCCCCTTCGCGGGATCTGAAGCCCTTACCAGGTGATCGTGACGGTGATGGTTTGCCAGCCATCGCCGGGGGCAAAGTGGAATTGCAGGTTTCCGGCAGATTTCGCATCCTCGTGAGCTCGATCTGGGCCCGTGAGATTTACGCTCGCATGCTTTAGATCATTGCCCTCACCCACGCCCTCGGGAAGCTTCAGTCTCGGTTGCACCAACTTGCGGCGCAGCACGACGAGGCTTCCCTCGCTGCCGGCCAACCCCTCAACGGTCAGATCGATTCTGCGGACTCCGTATACCTGGCTCAGGACGCGAAATTGGCTGGTTCTTGCACCCGGCCGCGGCAGGGAGGAAAAATCAGCGTCGATGTCAACATCGGGCAAGGGGATCGAGAGCAGCCATCCGTTGCTGCTTGCAGGGTCCTTGCGAACTGACGCGCCGGCCAGATCCGAGCGGAGTTTCCAGCCGGTGTGCTCGCGGTCATCGAAACTCACGCTCAGCACGTCCCCGGTGCGCGTGAATCCTAAGTTGATCCTGCCGTCCGGCAGAGCTACTCCCTTCACACGTGCTCCTTCCCACTGCGGCGGCAGATGGGGGTTGACGGTGATTTCCTTTTCTTGGGCATCGCTGGTGATGCCGAACAGGCCGCGTAGGGTGGGGGTGATGACCATGGCGCTGGACCAGAGCTGGTGGCTGGTGCTGCGGCCGAAGGGGACATAGAAGTCGCCGCTGAGCAGTTCGGTGTCGGCGCCCAAGTCTTCAAACCAGGTGAGGTTGGCATTCTCCATCAACATTTGATAACCGGCCAAGGGCTGGTTGGCACGGTATTCGGCCAGCGCGGCCCAGCCAGTAAAGAGCGGCCAGACCGAGCCCTGATGATAGCTCATGCCATCATAGATTTTCTCCTCCGACGAGACGTCGCGCAGGCCCCAGTCGGTGTTGAGGGCGTGCGCGGCGAGCTGTTCGAGGCAGCCCTCCGAGTGAGCCAGGCCGGCCGGGTGGCCCAGCGTTGCTGAATCGGTCCACCAGGCCATGGCGGGATAGACAGTGGCGGTGCGGTCTTGAGACCCATCAGCATTGTGGCTGAAGGCGTAGCACGCTTTTGCCGGATCGTAATACTCGCGTTCAATCGTGGAGGCAATGGCTTCGGCGCGTTGGTGAGCAGAGGCCGACTTCTCCTGATCGCCAAGCAGCTTTTCCATCCCGGCCATGGCTGCCGAAGCCTGTTCGTCGACAAGCGCCAAGTAAATCTCCTGGTGGGGCATGCCCCCGGGCCAGCTTTCTACCCAACCGGTGCCTTGCGAGTTGTCGTAGATACCGTCGTGGTCGGTGTCATGCGCGGGATCAGTTTCAAAGGCCCAGGCTTTCTCGATGGCTTCGCGGTTGGCCGTGAGGAATCGGACGTCGCCGCTCGATTTGACGTAGTCTTCGACAGCGAGCAGAAACAGAGGCGTGGCGTCGGCCGCGGCGTACATGTAAGGGAAGGACTGCCAGTCAACACTGGCCGCGGTCTGCGAATACTCATGCATGATCTTGCCGTCGGCGCGCTGGCGGTGGATGAGGAATTCGAGCTCACTTTTGGAGAGAGCAAAGTCACCGTAGCTGTGGACGGCGTAAAGCGTAAAGAGCGCGTCGCGGCCGAAGAACCAGCCGAAACCGGGGCGTGCGGAATCAGCCGAAGCGTAGTAACCGGCGACCAGGGCGGTTTCGCCGGTGCCCTGCGCCTTGGTTTTCAATTGCTCGATCGAGACAGTCGCCCATTGGAAAGCATCGTTCAGGGCCTTGTTCGGAGTCTCGATAGTGGTCATGCCGGCCATCAACTGCCTGTAGCTGGCGGCATGAGCCTGGTAGGCGGCGGCAATGCCGGCGTTGAGTTCAGCAAGCGATGCGGCCAGAGCCGGTGTCTCTGCGTGCGCGGGCGTCAAGCCCACGGCCATGAGCAGAGGGAAGAGCCTGTTATGATCGCGCGCCGGATCGATGTCGAGCTTGAGCTCGAGGGGATGGTCCTGGGGACGCTCCTGATAGGGAGCGAGGATACCGGGCTCTGCGCCGGGGATGGTGAGGGCGCCGGCCAGGTCAGGGTAGTCCGTGTGCAGGACGTAGAAGCCGCCGCTGGCTCCTTTGGCGGGTACCCACTCGGGGCTGGGGACGCCTTCGTTGCGCTCCGGCCACATCCAGCGTAGCTCCGGGGTAAAGCGGAAGGTGAAGCCGGTCGGATGAAGACAGTCGAATTGGAATAGAACGAGGGGGCCGGTGCCAGCAACGGCATTGTCGGGAGAAAACATGATCTGGCGGATGGTGAAGGCGGGGTGGGAATAGGTGAGGACAGTGCGGTCGGGGCGGACTTCGATTTCGGCAGCCTGCTGGTTGACGTCGATCGGAACCGGGTAACCTTCAACGTCGGCCTCAATGGTGAGGTGCGAGAGCAGCTTGACCGGGAGTACCCAGGCTTCAAAGGTTCCGTCCTGCTGGCCGAGCAGGACGCCGCGCTCGCCGGCCACGGTGAACGGCTTGAGCAGTTCGGCGTGCGCCGAGATCCGGGGGCCGGTGTTGTCGAACGGGAAGGCTGGAACCGAGGTCAAGGATTGGGGCTGGATTGCGGGAGTTAAGACAAGAAGCAGGCCGAGGGCCATGCGGAAAGGGGTGCAGGGGATGTGCATCGCGGTGTCCTTGTCGAAGCGGCTCAAGGGTAACAGTGTAGTCCGTAGTCCGCTGGGGGTTGGGGAGAACAGGGAACCAAACCGTCGACCGGAGGGATGAGAATTCGAAGCTCGACGGGAATCAGTAAGCATTTCTTCGAGAACCTTCGCAAGTTAGACAGGGTGAGCGAGCTTCCCCTGAGCGGAAGCGGGCACGAAGAAAGAAGCCAGGAGACTTCCGGGCCTATTTCGCGTGCGATGCAATCGAACCCGGGAGGTTTAAACCTTAAGGAAATCCAGAGCACGGGAGATGTAGGCCTTGAGATCGCGGCGATGGACCACTGAGTCCAGAAATCCCTTCTCCACCAGAAATTCAGAACGCTGAAAGCCTTCAGGAAGCTTCTGGCGGATGGTCTGCTCGATGACGCGCGGGCCGGCGAAGCCAATCAGCGCGCCTGGCTCGGCGATGTTGAGATCGCCCAGCATGGCGAAGCTGGCGGTAACGCCGCCGGTGGTCGGATCGGTGAGCACGCAGATGTAGGGCACACGGGCCTCGTCCAGTTCGCCCAGGGCAGTGGAGATCTTGGCCATCTGCATCAGGCTCACTACGCCTTCCATCATGCGCGCGCCACCTGATGCGGTGACGACGATGAGGGGCTTGCGCGCGATACGAGCGCGATCTGCGGCGCGGGCAATGGTTTCGCCCACGACCGCACCCATGGAGCCGCCGATGAAGCCATACTCCATGGCGCTGATGACGACCGAGTGGTGATCAAGCTGGCCCACGGCGCTGAGAACGGCATCGTCCAGGCCGGTGGCTTCCTGGGCGGCGCGCAGGCGCTTCTTATAGGGCTTAATATCCGAGAACTTCAACGGGTCAGTGGAGCGCAGGCCCGCGTCCACGTACTCATAGCCCGGCTCGAGCAGCTGGTCGATGCGCTGGCGCGCTCCGATTTTGAAGTGATGCTGGCACTTGGGGCAGACGTTCAGATTGGCTTCAAGATCAGCCTTCCAGATGGTCTGCCCGCAGCCCAGGCATTTGGTCCACAGGCCTTCGGTTCGTACTTGCCTTTTGCCCGCGTCGGAACCGCCGTTGCCTCCCGGACCGTACTCACCGTCATTACGCTTGAACCAGGACATCGAAACTCTCTCTCCGGAAAACAGCTTCTAGCTCGCAACTGCTCTTAGTATTCTATGCCGCGCTGCGCGAGGATGCCCTTCTGGTAGGCGTGTTTTACTTCCCGCATCTCGGTGACGGTGTCGGCCAGCTCGACCAGGAGGGGATGGGCATTGCGGCCGGTGAGAATAACATGCACCATCTCCGGACGGGTGCGCAGGGCATCGGCGACCGCTGCCGGGTCGAGCATGCCGTAGCCAATGGCGTAGTTGATCTCGTCGAGAACAACCATGTCCCAGTCGCCGGAAAAAATGGCCTCGCGGGCCTGCTCCCAGGCAGCTTGGACCAGCTGGATATCTTCCGGGTCGGTCTCGGCGCCGCCGACTTTGACGAAGCCGCGGCCCATCTGTCTGAGAACGAAGTTCGAGCCAAAGGGGACCACGGCGTCCAACTCTCCGTAGTGCCAGGAGCCTTTCAGGAACTGGAGCATCAGCACGCGCATGCCGTTGCCAACCGCACGCAGGGCAGTGCCCAGAGCGGCGGTGGTCTTGCCTTTGCCGGGGCCGGTATTGATCAGGAGAAGTCCGCGACGGGATTCGGTCATGACAGGTTCCAGACTACAGGCTGGAGAAGGCAGAGTCGCCAAGGGCATGGGGATCCAATGCAGGTACCCTCGGACCCAGGCGCCTCTCTGCCCTCTCTTCAGTGTCCGCCGTGATAGGGGTGGCCGGCGAGGATAGTGAAGGCGCGGTAGATCTGCTCGGCGAGGACCAGGCGGGCCAGGGCGTGGGCCAGAGTCATGGGCCCGAGGGAAAGCTGAAGATCTGCGCGCTGGCGGGTCGAGTCGGACCAGCCGCTGGCAGGGCCGATGGCGAAGAGGATGTGCTGGGCGCCCTCGTCGCGGCGGCCGCCGATCCAGGTGGCAAAGACTTCGGAACTCATTTGCTTGCCGCGGGTATCCAGGAGCACGACCAGGGAGGGGGTTCGTCCCTGGCGCTTGGCGATAGCTTCCAAGAGTGCTTCCTGGCTACGAAAGGCCTCCGGCTGGCAGTCGGCAAAGACCGAGCAGCGCTCAAGATAGGTCTCCGTGAGGGCGTTGTAACTGTCCTTGGCGCCGGGGCGGGCTCCGATATGGGCGAGGGTAAGGCGCATGGAGAGCAGAATAGCGTACCC
>DATDLS010000188.1:0-13158 GCA_036519195.1 Occallatibacter sp.
TCGCTCTATCGGATGATCTTCGCTCTGACGGGAATCGGCGTGACGATTCTAAGCACCGTTGAGGTGGATGAGTCCTTTACTGAATTCCCGTTCAGTACCTACTCAATTTCTTTCCTCACCGATGACATCATCCGGCTGCGGTACGTATCCATCGATGGCCAGCTTCGCAAGATTATGGTGGTGATCAAAATGCGCGGTGGCAATCATGCCAAGGATATTCGCGAGTATGAGATCACGTCCAAGGGCGTCGTTATCCTCGGCAAACGCCTCACAGACTTTCAGGGTCTTATCAGCGGAGTTCCTGTGCATTCAGACCGATCCGGCCTGAAGGAAGGGCTCGCACAGGAGCCTGGAATCGAGAGCAAAAGCTGAGGAAACACCCTATGCCGCTTTGCTCGGCCGTACCTCAGAGAATAGCCAGCAGTGGCCCCCATCAACTCAAGAAACGCCGAAATCTCTGCCTTAAGTTGAACTTGTCGGCAACCGGCGTAAAGAGGATGTGGATTTTTTGCCGCACCTACCGCTCGTCCTTCAACTTGTTTGCAACTCCAAAACTAGCAAATTGGACTTGAGAGTGTCTCAAAGGGGACAGATACCCGCATTCGTCTTTTCTAAAATTGCGCCTTGGGTGCCTTAGGTGCCTTATGTGGCTGTTCCGCGGATCAGCCGTCTAGCGCCGGAATTGAAATCAAAGCAAAGGAGGCAACAAAATGAGGCCAAGTACTGAGAACGAGGTCGCAGGCAAGGTCCACGAAGTGAAGGGCGCAATTAAGGAGAAGGTGGGTCATGTGACGAACGATCCCAACTTGGAAGGCGAAGGTGCTGGCGAAAAAATAGCTGGGAATATCCAAAATAAAATCGGCCAAGTGCAAAAGGTCGTCGAAAAACCGTGAGTCAGGACTGCCTTGGACAACTCAAACTCTGAGGGGCTGTCAATCGGAATGGGTTGGTCTTCAACTTGAATTCCTCGGATGCGCCGGACCGGATGCCGCTCTCTGTCGGTCCAGGGATACCATTCGAAAGCGTCGTGGGTATTTGGGCCGGATTCAGAGCTTCTGTATCGCCGCGAGAAGGTCTTTGGGATGGACGGGCTTTGATAACAAAGTGAAATTGTGACCCTGTCGGCCAGCTGCTTCCAGAAGGTCTACGGTCGGCGCCTGGCCGGAAAGCAACAGTATCTTGCACCCGTGAAGATGAGGTTGGTCTCTATGGATACTATGATCGCGATGGCTACTGGGTTGCAGATCTCACACCGGCATAATCCGCATAATCGCATGGCAGCTTCGCCGAACAAACTAGCTCAAACGATCTGACAGGCTGACCTGAGGGGACTTGCATGCCATATAAGACCATCGACGGCATCACCAGTTCCGTAATCCCGTTCTGTCTCGAGAACACCATCCTATTCGTGTTACTTGGCCAGAGAGGACAGGCGTCGCATGCCTTCGCGAACGCATGGGGCCTGGTGGGTGGCTTCCTTGATCCTCGCACCGAATCTCTTGAACAATGCGCCGCGCGCGAACTCAAGGAGGAGACGGGACTTGATGTCCCAACTGAATCCATGAAACTCGTCACCGTACAGTCAGCCCCCAAGCGCGACCCGCGCGGCCAGATTATCGATACCGTATGGTCAACACATTTGCCTTGCAAACTAGCCGCTGTAGCTTCGGACGACGTTCAAGCTGTAGCTTGGCATCCCCTCAGCTTCGCTCTGACCATGAAATTGGCATTCGATCATCAGAGTTCGTTGCAACTGTTTGCTGCTATGTATGCTCATCTGATTATCGAATACGCTGACCTAAATCTTTACAGTGAGGTGCCCAGATTGTTGGAAAGTACTCTGCCCGAGAACTCGTAAAGGCGTTTGTTGTATCGGCTTCCAGCGCGCTGAGAGCCTACGGAGATGCCTGACGACTGACAGATGCCAAGGAGCCGACGTCTCAAGCACTCTTGCCTCTTATCCTTCACCTGCGCCGATCAGGCCGTCTTCCGCAAAAATATCCGCGGGTGTCTTGGTTGATTTACCACACCCTCAGGAAGTATCCCCTCCGCATACCGGGCGAGGACCTCGCCGAGGTAGTTCACCGTCCCTTCCAGCATGATGTCGGTCGACCCCGCAATATGAGGAGTCACAACGATCCGGGGGTTGGACAGCAATGCATTGCCGGGGTTCACAGGCTCATCTTTCACAACATCCAACCCGGCCCCATAAAGATGCCCGCTCTTCACCGCCGCTAATAGTGCAGATTCGTCTACTAGTATTCCGCGCGAAACATTTATCAGTACCGCACCCTTTTTCACGGCAGCTAGCGCGCTCTTGTCGATGATGTTCTCGTTTTCCCTTGTTCCGGGAATCGCGAGAACGACATAGTCGGCGTTTGTCAGAGCGACCGCCAATTTATCGGTTCCATGAACCATTACTCCTTTCGGCGCATGTTCTGGAAATTTATCAACCCCGGTCAGCACCATCCCGAAACCCCGTAAGCGTTCCACGATGAAATCGCCTATTCCACCGAGTCCCACAATGCAAACTGTCTTGCCGTAGAGGGCCGGACTCATCTCTGGTTTGTCCGATCGAGACTGAGAGTTTTCTCTCGTAAAGGCCACTGCCTCATTCAACCGTCGGGATGCTGCCAGCATTAGCATCACTGCAAACTCTGCCACCGACTCTCCATTCCCTGTCTTCGTTGTCGGCGCAGATGCAACCCAGATCCCCGCCTTTGTAGCGGCTTCCACATCCACCCCGTCGAATCCCGCCGAGGCGGTTTGCAGCAAACCCAACCTTGTTTGACCTTCCCATTCCGGAGGGCCGACCTTGCCGATCGCAACAAGTACGTCAAGGTCTAATGAGGGTGCCTTCTCGCCCGGGAGCCACATCAAGAATTCGTGCTGCGAATGTCCAACCCTCATTTGCCTGATCATCTCGACCGCAAACGAGTCTTGCTTGCCCAAATAACCGATCTTCATCACTCACCTCACTATCGGTATGATGCCGGGGCAAGGGGAACCACCTCAATGCTCGACAATCTGCACCCACGGCTATGTGTCCCGTCGGCTCATCAGCAATTCAGCACAGAAGCAGGAACCTGTAAATGTTAGCTTCGGGGCTATGCTCGGACCCGATCTTCTGATCTCGCAATGAACTTACCCCGGATCGAGACCGAAGCTCACCGGCGTCCTCGCAAACCGGATCGGGAAGACGAAGACCGAGTCGTCTTGCCGCCCCGTCCCACTCCATCCACTTGTGCTCAACGCGCTCCTCGAGTGGCGTGCGAAATCGCCCTATTCGACCGATTTGGATTTCTTGTTTCCCTCAGTTCGATTCAAAGGCAGCAGACCCCTCAGCCCCGACAGCATTCTGGAGAAGAGCATCCGCCCCGCATTAGCCAAGATTGGAGTCGTCGGAAAACGGATCGGCTGGCACAGTTTTCGTCACTCCCTCGCGACCAACCTGAGATCGCTCGGCGTGGACATCAAGGTCGCACAGGAGTTGATGCGGCATTCCAGCTGTCGCACGACGCTTGACGTTTACACCCGCGCGGTCGACCAGCAAAAGCGCGAAGCGAGCCTGAAAGTCGTTGAATTGATGCTGCCGCTGGAAGTGCAAAAACTTCAGCACCCTTCCGCACCCCCACAGGAGTCGGCGGAAAATTGCAGTGCCGGCAAGTCTTTGTCAATGAAGGGTTTATTGGTGGATCTGATCGGGATCGAACCGATGACCTCTTCCATGCCATCCCAGCACTTCTCGATGATTCATTCCTAACAAGCGGACCCTGCGTGTGAGCTGGCACCAGGCGCCAACGCTCCAAGTAGGGTTGGCGAATCGCGGCCTACGTCGAACGGAGCGAGCGTGCCTCCGAACTCAACGCTATGTCCCCGACTAGTAGAATTTCACCAGTGACAAACCAAGACCTGTTGAACCTCGTTCGACGAGGCGAATCCGAACAACTTGAATTCAAGCAGAGCTCCGCTCAGTTTCCCAGGGCCGGTGAGACCCTTTGCGCCTTCATGAACGACAGGGGCGGGCAAGTGCTAATCGGAGTTCGGCCAGACGGTTCGGTCATCGGTCAAACCATCGCGGATAAGACCTTTCAGGAACTGGCGCAGGTTCTGCGTCGCTTTGATCCTCCCATTCCGGTTGAAACCGAGCGGATTCCAGTGGGCGCGAATGGCCTTGAAGTCCTGGTTTTGAAAACCACCTCTACGGCTGACAGCCTGCCTTGCACATACGATGGGCGCCCGTACCAGCGTGTCGGAACGACGACCTCGGTCATGCCACAGGAAACCTACCAGAGGATTCTCCTTGAACGCACGCATTCACGGCATCGCTGGGAGAACGAAATTGCCGAAGTAACGATCGATGAACTGGACGCTCAGGAGATTCGGCGGACGATCCAGACCGGTATCGCGGGCGGCCGGCTGGCTGCCGATACCTCCGCCGACGATCTGACGGACGTCCTGGACAGATTGGGGCTCCGTGTCCGGGGAGCCCTTGTCAATGCGGCCGTTGTCGTGTTCGGTCGCGAGTTTCTGCCCCATTACCCTCAATGCCAGTTGAGGCTTGCTCGATTTCGTGGCACCGACAAGAACGAGTTCCTGGACCAACGCCAGCTTCATGGACACGCCTTCGATTTGCTATCCGAGGCGATGCAGTTTCTGACCCGGCATTTGCCAGTCGCAGGCCGCATCGAGCCTGGGGTGTTCGAGCGCGTTGATGAGCCGCTCTTTCCTCCCATCGCGCTGCGCGAAGCATTGGTCAATGCCTTCTGTCATCGGGATTACGCTCAGGCAGGTGGGGCAGTGAGCGTGGCAATTTACGATGATCGCCTTGAGATTTGGAGTTCCGGGGAACTTCCTCTCGGCATGAAGGTTGAGGATCTCAAGCGCGAGCATCTGTCGCGACCCCGAAATCCCTTGATCGCGGAGGTCTTTTACCGACGGGGACTGGTTGAGCGCTGGGGACGAGGCACGCAGAAGATTGTTGAATTATGTCTACGGGCCGGTCATCCGGAACCGGAGTTCTTGGAGGTTGCGGGAGCAGTAGGCGTTCGCTTCCTGCCGAGCGGATATGTGGCGCCTCTTCGCGTCGCCCATGACCTTACGGATCGGCAGCGCCGAATCCTCCAAGTTATCGCCGGCGGAAAGGAGTCCTCGTTTGCCAATATCCGCGCACAAATCAATTCATCTGTTGCCGACCGTACTTTGCGGGATGATCTGCTTCATTTGAAAAGACTTGGCATGATTGATTCTCGCGGACACGGTCGAGGAGCCGTGTGGTTTTTGGGCGCAACGCCAAAGTTTGAGGGTGAACCGAATAAGGCGGAATAAGGCGGTCGAATAAGGCGGAATAAGGCGGTCTGAGCAATTTCGGCAATGGTCACGCACCACCATCGGGCACGGTCTACCGCCCACAGCACGAGGCGAGCAAGAATAGACAAACGGGCTCCTTGTCTCATTCTGTCCACGCATTGATGCACTCGTCGGCCGGATGTTTCACAAACTCCAGTTGTCGAGTGGCTCGTGCCAGGTCATGCGGTCTAAGATTCGATGCCCTTGATTCTCAATCCACTGTTCGGCCATCCAACCTGCCGGCACGAGTACCAATAGCAGCAGGCTTCCGCAAATAGCTGCGAGGACCATCTCTCGAACCGATCGCCGAGATTGGGCGAATTGTGCACCACAGTGGGGACAAACTTCATTCGTCCCGGCACCCCGCTTCTCCTGCGGGGGCACCCTATTACGCCATCGCGACTCCATAGCGTTGATCATCTTCTTGATCGTCTTCATCGCCTTCCTCCTCCTCTTGATCGCCGGACATTTCTTCTCCAACGGCCGCCGCATATGCGGCCCGCTCGCGCTTGTCCCGCCGGACATTTAGCAGTTGTTCTCCGACCGTGTGTTTTGGGGCAAAGCAGTACTGGACGTATGCCTCGAAGAGGGCCTGATTCGGAATGCCGCGCTTCAAGACATCGGCATGATGCTGTTTGTGCAGGCTCATCAGCGCTTCGGGAGTGATGGTGTAGGATCTCCGCTTGCCGCGGCAGGCCATGGATGCCTGGAGCCATCCCTGTTCAATCCAGAAGACGACCTCCGCCTTACGGACCCGGAGAGCACTTGCAAGGCTCTCCACTGAGAAGAGATCGCACCGGATCTCGCGCAAGCTGAGTTGATTTCTATTCAGCATGTTGCGGATTGCCTTCGGAGTCCGATTGACCTTCTTCGCCACCTCTTCGATCGATCGCTTCACAAGTTCCTCGCGAACGATCTCAAACTCGGACTCGGTCCATCGTCGATGGTCTTGCTGTCCTTTGAGTCCGTGCTGGATGATGAAGCGCCAGCAGGCTTCTTTTGGCCGCCCGCTGTGACGCTGCAGGCGGAATACAAGCTGCTCAAGTCTGGATCCAGAAAGCACTTTGGCCTGAGCAGCCATGGCCATGGCTTCCGCACTCCACTCTGGGGAGCGCTCCGGCAATTTGGGGAGAGTTGCCATACGCGCCTCGATTGCGATCTTCTCAAGGCCAAGAAGGTCATTTTCGAAAGTGGTTGAAGGTGCTGCACTTTCAGACCGAAGAGTCCCCGTTCGTTTCGCCGACGTCTCATCCAGCTAGTGACGGCCATTACTCCCTGTGGAGCAGACGTCACTTCTGTCGCGTTGAGGATCAATCCGTGCCGCCGGATCCCGGGCAATCTTGTCCTGCTCCCCTGAGATTCCGCGTAGGGGCCCTATATCTACTAAAGGCACCCCAGAAGAAGTTTTGTGGCAGCCGTGCGGAATTTTCTCGCGACTTAACGCAAAAAAGGTCGTCTATACTACGAGTTAACCGGTGGTCAATCCACCCGCGCCCACACACGCATATGCCGCCAAGAGGTCGTAACTGGAAAGAGCTGACGTGGAGTTGGGCCTACTCGACCGGGCACCCGGCTTCCGATCAGAAGTTGGAGGCCGCCGCTCACGCAGCATGGTCATACGCTTCCCTGTGCGCTTGGACGTACCTTAGTGACCAAGATGCCGCAGTCGATTTGATGGACCACGCCGCTCATAATGCGTCTCAATACCTTGCCCGCCATAGCGATACTCCGGAACAAAAACTGACTGCACGCATCAAGAGCGTCATCCGGCGCCGCGCCAAGCAGATGGCGGCGAAGCGCAGCCGCGAATTGCCGTCTGGGTCGATGCGCGATATGGAGCAGCTACATGTCGGCCATCCGGAGGCAGAACAGAGAGCCTATGCCAGACAGTTGCTTTCGCGCCTTTCGCCAACCGCACAATCGATTTTCGACTGGCGCTGGCTCGGATATTCGTGGCGGGAGATCGGTGGAAAACTAGAGATGAGTCTTGCTCAAAAGAGCCATTTCGTTCAAAATAGCGCAATTGATCGCTGTGGAACTCGGCCATGAAAACCATGTCGGCGCGGGAGGGCTAAGAACGCTTTCGGCCTGATGATCGACACGGCGCGTGCAGAGTCGGCGCTGATTGAGAAGCACGGGCGCGGCGTGGTGATGGTTATCGCGGTGGAGGAATACGAACGGCTGACGGTTCGCCCGGACGTCGCTGGAAAGAGTGAAGTAAAGGCTGGGGAGGCGTCGAAGCCCGGTCAGTGAAGCTCTCGCCCACATCCCGATCGATCAACTGCTGCCAGATGCGGATTGGAGGCTGACTGACGGCCGCAGTGTGCGGTTACCACGCCCGCAATTGGCAGTGACGCTGAATGATTCACCGCAATCACTGTCGGCTGAGACGTGGCAGGACTGCGTAGTTGAAGCTCAAGATTTGATCAGCCGGCCGTCCGCAGCTTGCGAATACGTTGGCCTAGACGATGGAGGAAGGTGCGCCGTGAAGGAAGACGAATTTAAGACGTGGCTTGCAGAAGGGGGCGCTCAATCCGAAGCGGGGCGGAAAACGCGCGCGTATGCGGTTCGCGGGATTGAAAGCAAACTGGCAGGCCTCGGTTCTCCCTATGTCGATCTCGACGTAGCCTGGCGCGCGGATCGTTTTGCCCATTTGCGTCAGCGGCTCAAGGAAATGCAGGAAGATTTCCTAGCGGGTGGTTCCGACTATCGCATGCTCATGCCGCAATCTGAAAAACCTTTGAACCGCCTCGCCAGCTGGCGTTCGTGGCTTGGCCAGTACGGCCAGTTTCTGAGCGGCGAGCAAAGAGGAGAGCGCGATGCCGACCGTATCCGCCGCCACGTTTTGGAAACCTACATCGAACCTGCGCGAGAAAATGAACGAGAAACTGTCGAAGTTCTCGTCCGGGACGTCAACGACGCCTTGGGTCTCAAAGACAGTTGGCCCGACATTTGTCAGGCGCTATGCGGTCGGAAATTCCTTGAGATGGCGGATGTACCGTTCCCGGGCCGGATTGGCGCAGACCAAAGCTCCGCAACACGGTTCTGTTATGATCTCGTCCGACCATCATTCTCTGATCAAATTGAAGCGGGAACCGAGGTGGAACAACAACCCATGCGCCGCCCCACCAACCTCATCCTTTACGGGCCTCCCGGTACCGGAAAAACCTATGCCACCGCGCATGAGGCAGTACAGCTTTGTGACGGCAACGCGCCCTATAGTGATGACGAGATGGGCCGCCGGGACTTGATGAAGCGCTATCGCGAACTAAAAGCTGAGGGCCGATTAGACTTTGTCACCTTCCACCAGTCCTACGACTACGAAAGCTTCGTTGAGGGCATGCGGCCGGAAACTGGAAATGAAGAAGGAGGCATCGGTTTCCGTTTAGAGGTCAATCTTGGCATTTTTCGCGAAATTTGCGCACTAGCCGAGCAAGCGCGCACGCGCCCGATCAGAGCCGCCGCAGATAGCGAGCTGGATCTTGCAGGGCGCCAGTTCTGGAAGATGGGGCTCGGCACGATCGGCAGCGAAGATGATGTCTACGAGAACGCCGTGGCCGAAAACTATATTGCGCTGGGCTGGAGCGGGGCCGAGGATTGGAGTGAAGGCCGGTTTGCATCAATGGAGGCGATCAAAGCTCACTGGTTGTCCAAAGAACGCGAAAGCGCAGTGCCCAGCAACTGGACCCAGACACATAAATTTCGTAACGAAATGAAACGAGGCGACATCGTTATTGTTCCCTACGGCAACAGCGCCTTCCGAGCGGTCGCCGAGGTCCAGGGCAACTATGAATTCGACTCGTCCACTGATGGGTATTATTCTCATCGTAGAAATGTTCGCTGGCTTCTTACTCTCGACGAGCCGCTTCCACTCGACACTATTGTCGATGGCAACTTTACAATGCGAACACTTTACCAGTTGCCAGGAAAGCGGATCAACACCCCTGCGCTCAGCCGCTTGTTGTCTGGAGAGGCCGTACCCATCTCTCCGAACAGCCTTGCTGAAACGCCGCAACAGTTCGTATTGATAATTGACGAGATAAATCGCGCTAATATTTCTAAGGTATTTGGGGAGCTTATTACCCTTCTCGAACCAGACAAACGTCTAGGTATGCCCAATGCACTCACACTTACTCTGCCATACTCCAAGAAAGATTTCGGCGTCCCAGCCAATCTCCACATCATCGGCACGATGAATACGGCCGACCGCTCTATCGCGCTGCTTGATACGGCGCTGAGGCGGCGGTTCGCGTTCAGGGAGATGGCACCGAAGGCAGAACTGTTGGGTACAATTGACGGAATCGATCTCAAAAGCGTGATTACCACTATTAATGACCGGATCGAATATCTCGTCGATCGCGAACATCGGATCGGCCATGCGTTCTTCATGGGGTGTGCAAACCGCGATGAAGTTGATGCCGTGATGCGTGACAAGGTGATCCCCCTGCTACAGGAATATTTCTTTGAGGACTGGAGTCGTATTCGCGCGGTGTTGGGCGACGGCTTCATCGGCAAGCGCATGATCAAGGCACCTCCGGGCATAGATGGCGGCGACCGAGAAAGTTGGATCGTGCGGGACAGCTTTACGGAGGACGCCTATACGCGCCTGCTTTCCAACAAAGCTTCAAGCGCAGAGGTCAATACTCCGGCTGAAGATCAACTGAACGAACCACAGGGCGACGCTGCGTGACACATTTTTCGGTCCATGAGTGGGGCCGCGTGGAGGTCGGAACGGGCGGGTTTTCGGTCTCTCAGGCCGAAATACTGGTTGCGGCGGCACGCGCTCATCCGCTCGGAGGCGAAGACGGCGGCGACATCCTATCTGATCATCGTCATTACCTGCGGGCGAGGCAGATGGTGGGTGTGATCGCCGCACCCGGATGCAGTCTAGAAATCTTGCCCAAGGTCGATCCCGAAGCGCCCGACGAAGATGCACCGACCGTGCGCCGCCGCCTTGTTACGCTGCTCGATCTGGCACTGGGTCTCGATCTGGGCAATGGCGCGCATGCGGCAATGGCGCATGGGGCAGACAGCCTCCTCGACATCATCATCCGGCTGTTCGCTGAACAATTATTGGCCCAGGTTCGCCGGGGCCTGCCACGCAGGTACTCGCTTTATGAGGATGACCTGCCGGCCTTGCGTGGGCGGCTCAATGTGGTGCGACAGTTCACTGTCCATGCCGTGCGGCCCGACCGTCTGGCCTGCCGCTATGATGTGTTGTCCAGCAACATCCCCTTGACGCAGGTCATGAAGGCCACCGTTATATTCCTGGCGAAGCTATGTCATGCACCGGGCACGCGGCGTCTGCTGGATGAGCTACGTTTTGTACTCGCAGATATCTCCGATGTCCCGCCCGCCACTCTGCCTTGGGACAAGGTGCGGATTGATCGCACCAATCGCCGCTGGGAGAGGCTTTTCTTGCTCGCCCGCCTGCTGATGAAAAGCGATTGGCAGGCGACTCGTCACTCTACTGGTGCCCGCGAGGGCATTAGTCTGTTGTTCCCGATGAACGACCTGTTTGAAGCGTCGGTGGTCACCTTGCTGCGCCGCGCTCTTTCCGTAAGAGGCATCGAGGTGGTCGAGCAGGGTGGCCTGCGCCATTGCCTGGGCGACTGGGC
This sequence comes from Occallatibacter sp., assembly GCA_036519195.1. Classification (GTDB taxonomy): domain Bacteria; phylum Acidobacteriota; class Terriglobia; order Terriglobales; family Acidobacteriaceae; genus Telmatobacter. The sequence goes on from DATDLS010000188.1 coordinate 10,968, forward strand.
CGAAGGGGCCAATTGCATCGGCAACGTATTCCAGACCAAGCCGGACATCCTCCTTAGGCACGGTTCCCGGATTCTGGCAGTAATAGATACCAAGTGGAAACGTCTCTCCGCCGACCCATTGGACCAGAAAAAGTGTGTGAACCAATCTGATGTCTATCAGATGATGGCGTATGCCCGGCTCTACAGATGCGACCGCCTCATGCTGCTCTATCCCGCCACATCAGGTGCGGGCAGCGGTATCGTTCGGCGGTTCGGCATCGACGGTGGACCCGAATTGCTTACGCTGGGCCGCGTGGACATGGCCGCGTACGGCAACGTGATAGAGTCTCATCTGATGAGATTGGTCGGTGAAGTGCTCGACATTAATCACGACACGAACATCCGCGACGGGCGCGCGGGAACAAACCAACATCTTCATAGGGGTATAGCGTAGACATAGTGCTCATCATCGTCGGTCGTGGCCCGTCAAATCGGAAGCAGTACCTCGGAAGCTTCCGTCTGTTTCAAACCCTTGTCGCACGAAGACGAAGCCGTGCTCCTCGCTTCCGTCTCGAAAAGAGTGAGTCTTGACCTAACCACGGTGAGGCCCACGCGCAGCGTTATGATTAGTCACCCCTAAAGCAGTCAAATCTATGTCAGCAATCAAATCTGTGTCCGATGCTCCGCATAATGAATTACGCTTCCCGCGAGATGGCCCACTTTGTCTCAAATCGTTGCCATACCCGAAGATGGTTGGCGTCGAAATCACTTCGGACGAAGCTGGGGTACTTTACGATGACCGCTCCGCGCACGTACATGGGGGAGGATCGAACTACACGGAAGCGAGTGATGAGGCGATGGAACGATACAACAGATTTGAAACCGTCCTTCGGTGCGCTCTCTTGCGGGCAGGCACCGATGCCGCGTTCTGTAAGCAATTCTCGGATGACGGCATAATTGTAAGCACCTTCGGTTGACCGCTGGCAGGTGTTCAGAACACGCGTGCCTCGGCATCCAGGAATGAAGAGTTGAGAAATTCACGAATGGTTTCATTGAGGAGATCGGAATAAGACTGGTTCGTCACGAAATTGAAGTCTCTAAGAAACAGGATGAGTTTCCGATGAACGGGTCCGTCCCACGCTGAATCCGTTGGAACCAGATCGAATCTCAGGGTGAGCCTTGTCGTGTCAACGTCGAACGAGGTGAAATCGATAATGTAGCTCTTTTATCTCCCGTTGCGGGAGTCGAATTTCATCCCATGCACTGGCCATGTTGCACAAAGGTCGTTCTGCTCTAACGTCTTGAATGCTCCCACACTCGATGGTGCCCTCACACTGTCATCCTCTTCCGAACGAGCAGGCCACAGGCCGCCGCTTCCCGAGCCGTTGCCGCTGCACCCCGTGCGGCGGCAAGATTCGCCTCAACCCGCTTCAATCGTTCCACCTGCTCAAGCTGCATCGCGGCATGAGCCTCCGCACGGGCCTTGACCGTCATAAGTTCCGTACTCACCGCATTCGATTGCTCGCGCTTCACCCCATGTTGACGCCGCTCCGCATCGAGCTCGGCCGTCAACCGCAGCTCTGAGGCCTGCGCCGCCATCAGTGCCGTCTTCAGGTGCGCAGCCCGCTTCTCGATCTCTTGCGCGCGAGCGCTAGCCGTATGCGCCTGGTCCGTCAACGCGACCACCTGCTGCGCACTCTCCATCCGCGACCGTTCGGACGCCGTCGCCATTGAACGGATGTTCACCCCTATCTATTGAAGTAAGTTCCTGAAAAAGCAAGCAAAAGTCGTGTTTTTATCCTATTTATGTAGACATGCATATTATGAATATAATTGCATTCTATGCTTGACTTATCTGATTAAAATTGTTAACTATGTGGGCATGCATGTTGCCCGCGCATTTTGGCGCTCCGCCAATGGCAAAACCTACCAGTCCGTTTATCTGCGCGAGTCGTATCGCGTCGGCGACAAGGTGCAGAAACGCAACATTGCCAACCTGACCCATTGCGATCCGAAAGAGATTGCCGCCATTGAGTTGGCTTTGAAGCACAAGGGCGACTTGAATGCGTTGAACTCTGTCGCGCAGGTGCAGATCAGCCAAGGAGCCTCGGTAGGGGCGGTCTGGACGGTGTATCAAGTCGCTTGCCAGTTAGGCATCGAGCGCGCCTTAGGCAGCGACTTTGCCGGCCAGCTTGCTATGTGGCAGGTTCTG
>DATDLS010000189.1:0-23226 GCA_036519195.1 Occallatibacter sp.
TACGAAGGGTGGGGGCAATTTTGGCAGGATTGTGCCGGTGCTTCCGCTGGCAGCAACCACTTCCGGCATTTCCCCGCGCAGCGGGCCGGACGATTCGCTTTTGGCCTTTTCGCTGATCCGGTCCAGCAGCGCCTTGCATCCGGGATCGTAGAGGTGGGCCAAATTAGGTGAGCGAAGTGGGCCAAATTAGGTGAGCGAACCCAACCCTCGCGACGATGGCCATCTCCGGGGCGTCCCAGCTACTTTCGAGATAGACAGGAGCGTACCCGGACGCAAGAAGCAGCACGTTCTGCTCGCGCAGAGGAACGTCCAGCGTCTTCGCCAGACTGAGGAGCAACTCCCTGCTGGGAACACTGCGACCGCTTTCCACAAAGCTGATGTGGCGTTGAGACACGCCTGTATCTAGCGACAGATCGAGCTGGCTCTTCCCGCGCTGCCGTCTCCAGTAGCGCAGGAAGTCTCCTAATTCAGGCTCAGGTTGCCGCGTGATTTGGGTTGAAGAGTTCATTGAGTTTCTGTCCTGTAGCGGCTGAGATTCAATTTGCGCACTCGGCTAGAACTGGACAGGGCCGACCGATCCTATCCAGCTACGAACCCTGGATGGATCTGCCTCGTCCATGTAGAACAAGTGTGTCATGACGGGCCTTACCGTGGGTTTGCTGCTGTCGTCGGGCTTCATCGTGACGATGCCGCGAAAGATCTTGATCGATCCTCCGTCCCAGTATTCGACTACGTCGTGGTGCGCTGTAAACCCGGTGTCGATGAAGGCGCGAAGGTTTTCACGAATCGTCTCGCGTCCATTCCATTCGGCGACGCCGAGCCGGCATGTCGCATCCTCCACGAAGCAGTCAAACCCTTTACCGAAGGTTTTGTCATCGATCTCTTTCCAGAAGGCCAGCAGCCATTCCGGTGGTGTAGTTTTCGTGATCGTTAGCGTTGTCATCGCATTCTCCCGAGTTGATATTGACAGCTACTGTCTCAATATCGCCTCTTGGGGAACTGCCCGCAATTACCTCAGAGGTAATCGAGCGCGAGGTCTGAACAGGCGACCAGGGATTGGCTCTTGGTCTGATCGTGCGCGCAAGCGGTCTGGATCGGTATCTTAAAGAGCGTTCGCGTCACCGACCTTTACCGACCCACACAGGCCCGGACGTAACTTCGCACCACCAACACCAGTTGGCGCTGCATCACCTCAAACTGCGCCTCTGGCGTATCTGACTCCAGCAGCTGCCGCTTCACTCCTGCAATGGTGCTCTGCAGCACCGTAGCCATCAATTGCAGGTCCGTCGCCAGCCCCTCGGGCGCGCTCTGCAGCAGCCCAACAATGGCATGATTCGCTCTCGCCACTGCACCTGCGGAAATCTTCGCGCCCTCCACATCGGAACTCACCGCATAGAGCGCGCGGCTCTTTTTCGGGTCACGCATTTTCACTGCCAGGAACGCGACCGCCAGCGCCTCGGCCATCTGCTCCACTGGCTGTCCCCGCTGCACGATGCAAACCTTATCCACCTCTGCGACGATCTCCTCCACATGGAGCCTCAGGGCAGCCCGCAGCAAAGCGCTCTTGTTCGGGAAGTACTGGTATAGCGTTCCTACGGACACCCCGGCGCGCGCTGCCACGCGCGTCGTCGTCAGCTTTTCCTTGCCAACCCCCAGCAAAACCTGAACAGTCGCCTTCAGGATCGCGTCTACACTCACGTTAGAACGCGCCTGGACCGGCGTCTTTCTTGGTTCTGAGCGGCTTGCAGTCTTTCGCGCCAAATGCGAACTCCTAACCTGAAGCTTCCTTCATCTAAACACATACAGAACGTTACAGCGAGCCATTCGCAATCGGAGACATACATGACGAAGCACACTGAACTCGGCGGCACATTCAACTTCCCCGGCACGGCGATCACGGTCCACCGCGTCGGCTATGGCGCGATGCAGCTGGCAGGCCCCCACGTTTTCGGGCCGCCCCGCGACCGCCCCGAAGCCATCGCCGTCCTTCGCGAGGCTATCGCTTCCGGCGTCAACCACATCGACACCAGCGACTTCTACGGCCCGCACGTCACCAACCAAGTCATCAACGAAGCTCTGCATCCTTACCCGAAAGACCTCACCCTCGTCACCAAGGTCGGCGCCCGCCGTGGCGACGACGGCTCCTGGATTCTCGACCGTTCTCGCGAAAATTTGGTCGAGAGCATCCACGACAACCTGCGCAACCTCGGCCTGGAAGCCCTCGACATCGTCAACCTCCGTATGGGCGGTTTCGCCGCGCCCGAGCCCGGATCCATTGCCGAACCTCTGAAAGTGCTCATCGAACTCAAGCAGCAGGGTCTCATTCGCCACATCGGCCTCAGCACCGTCTCACCGGACCAGTTCGCTGAGGCTCAAACCCTTACCGAAATCGTCTGCATCCAGAACTTTTACAACCTCGCCAACCGTGGCGACGACGCCTTCATCGACGACCTCGCCAAACAAGGCATCGCCTATGTCCCCTACTTCCCCCTCGGCGGCTTCACCCCGCTGCAGTCCTCGGTCATGGACACCGTCGCAGCCTCACTCGGCGCTACGCCCATGCAGGTTGCACAGGCTTGGCTCCTGCATCGCTCACCCAACATCCTGCTCATCGCAGGAACGTCCCGACGCACCCACCTGAGGGAAAACCTTGGCGTGGGAAAACTTCAGCTCGCACCCGAGGTCATCGCACAGCTCGACTCCATCGGCATCGCGGCCGAGTACGTAGCTTGAAGGGCAGGCCCTGTCGAGCGCTCTGCGTAACCACGATGGCTACGCGCCGACGCTTGCCCCAGGCAGTTCCGACCTCAGCGGCTGCGCTTCTGGTGGCTTACTGCCATGGTGAGGGTGGTGCGCCGCCTATTGGTCAAACCGTTGAGGTATCGGGATCAGGAGCGTTTGATGGCGGTCTATGTGCCCAAAGGTCTCATTGCTTGATCAAGGGCGATGAGTGCGGCGAAAGTGGATAGTTGAGTCCGTTCCCGTAATCGACGAGGAACCTGATCGAGTTGTTTCCCGTATAGCTTGCGAGGAGATACATCCTTGGGCAAAATCTTGAAGTGGGCGGCCGCAGGACTCGTCGCGTTGATGCTCCTGGCTGCTGGTGTCGGGCTGCTTTTTCAAATTCGTGCAGCACAAGATTGCGGCGAACATGCAGCCGCCTCATCTTATGCCGCTAAGGGAAGTGAGCAGCGACCTTAGCTACCGGACTCTCGATGGAGAGCCGCAGCATCTGGCTTCAGCGAAGGGACAGGTAGTCTTTCTCGAACTATGGGGAACATGGTGCGTGCAATGTGTGGCAGAGATGCCTACCGTGCAGAAGCTTTATGACCACTATAAAGACGACCCGCAGGTGAAGTTCTTGATTGTTTCTCGGCTCGATTCGCCTTCCGCCGTGCGCTCCTATGCGCGCCGTAACCACTTCAACCTTCCGTTCTACGTTACCCTGGACGAAGATATTCCCCCATCCATGCGGCTCAACCAATACCCATCCACCTTCATTTTCTCCAAGGACGGCAATCTGGCTTCCAAACACGTCGGAGCTGCAGACTGGTCCGACAGCTCCGTGTTTTCATTCATAGACCGCCTGAAGGAGCAATGAAAGTGATGCTCAAAGGACAGCGGGGAGCTCGACCAGAAGGAATCAACAAGGCTTGATCTCACACCAGCGTTTCGGCAAACGCCGGCGACTGACTCCCCATTGCGCACATCACCACAGCCGTCCAGTGCCGCTGCGGTTTTCATCCATCGGTGGTCGGGGGAAAAAACTCTGACCACATCCTCGCCGGCGCTCGAACAAGATGTGCGGCAGGCCGCGGCCTTTATGCGGCCGGGCCCCTGCCCTCCCCCCTGACGCGGTCCATGCCGCCTACGGCCACGCCTTGAGCCAGCTGGTCGGGCTCGCCTGCCTGCCTTCACCGAACAGCTTCCATGTGTCACCGGCGTCATCCCATTGCCTGCTGCTCGGCCGATGCACAGTCCACCAGCTACTTTGAGGATCGGCGGCAAGGAACCTTTCGCTGGGCATTGAGGTCGCATCTCGGTAACAGGCGCCCGCTCGACACCGCGGGCACGCGTGCTCTAGGCTCGAAAGGTGAGCTTCCAGGATTTTCTCGGCAACACGCAAACCGTCACTCACCTGCGCGAGAGCATTCGCGCAGGGCGCTTTCCCCATTCGCTGATTCTGGCCGGGCCACCCGGAGCGGGCAAGTACACGCTGGCCATCATGCTGGCCCAGGCTTTCAACTGCCTCAACCCGAAACAAACCGATGGCCTGCCTGACTACTGCGGCGTCTGTTCCAATTGCACCCGCATCGGCGATGCGTCCAATCTCGAGGAGCGCGTGGCGGAGGCCGTGGAGGCGCGCGACGGCTTGCGCGAGACCGACAAGCGCGAAACCCGCATCCTCATCCAGACTCACCCCGATGTGCTTGTCGTGCCGCCCGACCCGCCACAGTTGCTCATCAAGATCGCCCAGGTGCGTCAGGTCATTCATGTGGCATATTACCGGCCGCCGGTCGAGTGCAAACGCACCTTCACCATCTTCACTTCCTCGGCGTTCATGCGCGAAGCAGCCAACAGTCTGCTGAAGCTGCTGGAAGAGCCGCCCGAGCACACGTCACTGATTTTGCTCACGGAAAATCCACAGGAGCTGTTGCCAACCATCCGCTCGCGCGCCGTGGTGCATCGGCTGCGTGCCTTGCCGCCCGCTGAGTTGGAGGCGCTGCTGGCCTCCCGGCGGCCAAAATTGAAGGCGGCCGACCGCGCCTTGGCCGCACGCCTGGCCGAAGGCGCCGTGGGCCGCGCCCTGACCATCGACCTGAGCATTTATTTGGCCAGCCGACAGGATGCCCTGGTCCTGCTGCGCACAGCGCTCGCCGAGCCGGACTACACGCAGCTGTTCCACGCCACGGAGTCCTACCGCGCCGGAGCCGATGGCCAGGAGAAGACCATCAACCTGTTGCGCGCCCTGGGCAGCCTGATTGAAGACCTGCTGCTGGTCGTGGCCGGCACGCCGGGACTGATGCGCAATATTGACCTTTCCGCGGAACTGCTCCGCATGGCGCAGGGGCTCACCGTTGACTGGATCGATGGCGCGGCCCGGGCGATGGTGCAGGTCGAATCGGGAATGCGGCGCAACCTGCTGCGCTCGCTGTCGCTCGACGCTCTGGCAGTGGGCCTGGAAAGGAGCTGACGGTTGCCCTTCCGGATGGATGCATGGGGAAAAGTGATCCTCTTTTTCTGTTTCTCAACACCGTTTTTGACCTCCCAAAATAAACGAGCAACCTCCATACGGGCTGCGGCATCTTTACTGATACGAGCAATCAAAGAGCTGGTTTCCCCGTTGAGGGGTGCTTTCTGTCATCAGACTCCGGCACCCGTGTTTGTCCCTTTAATGGGGCACTTTTTGTTGTCCTGGAAAGAGATCGGCCCTGAAAAATGGCCGGCAGGCCAGCAGGAAGGACAGATGGTATCGATTCTTTCCGCGCAAGAACACCGAACCGCTGCATCAAATTCATTTTCTTCCCCTACGGAGGGTTGCTTCTAATGAGTATCCACGCCATCGTACCTCCACTTCGTCATGAAAACGGCCCGCTCCCGGAGCGCAGTCCGCTGTCACGGGCGCGCAAAAGCTTGACGGCGCCGTTGCCCATTCATTTTCCGGCGCAAACATTGATCGAAGAAGGCACCTACCGCCAGGCAGAACTGTTTTACCTGCAGAAGCAAATTCAGTCGCAGACGCCGATGGTGATTGTGCTCGAAGATGGCGAGCAGGTGGAAGGCTGCATCGAATGGTACGACCGCAACAGTGTCAAGGTGCGCGGCCGAGCCAAGACGCTTGTCTATAAATCCGCTATCAAATATATGTACAAGGTAGGCGAGCAGGGACAATAACACTGGATGTGTCGGGATTTTCGGCAATCCGCATTCATGTTGCGCGCACTCCCGCTTTACGAAGCCTGTCCCGAATCGCCGCCCCCACGCCGTCTTCGGGCGGCAGCGGACACAGAATCACCGTACATTGCTGCGAGTCGAGCGCGCGCAAACCGGCGTAGAGCCGATGCGCCAGCTCCTCAGGAGCCGACCAGCTTCCCCAGGGATAAATCGTCGCACCGGCCAGGCCGAAAGGCAGATCGACGGGCAGCATCACTCCCACGCGCTCCAGCCGCAACCCGGCCGCCGCCTCCGCCAGCCGGACAGGCAGGTCCGTCCCCGATCCCTCGATCAGAATGAGCCGCGCTCTGGGTGCGTAGTGGCGTAACCCCACGCCCGGCGACGGCAAAGCAGATTGCGGTGTCTCAACCAGCGGATGTGCGTTCTCGAACATCTCCACCGGACCCGCAATGTCTCGAATCTGGAGACGAGTCACCGCGCCCGGCCGGTACATCACCATCGGACTTTGGCACGGGTCAAGCACCGTCGATTCAACTCCGTAGTCGGCCGGTCCGGCATCAAGCACGGCCTCGATGCGGCCGTCCAGGTCTTCCAGCACATGGTCTGCGGTCGTTGGGCTGGTGTGCCCAAAGGAGTTGGCGCTGGGCGCTGCCAGGGGCACGCCAGCCAGGCGGATCAGTTCCAGCGCCACGGGATGCGCCGGCATGCGCACACCCACCAGGGGCCGGCCCGCGGTCACGGCATCGGGCACGGCTGGCGTGCGCGGCAGCAAAAGCGTCAGGGGGCCGGGCCAACAGGCCTCCATGAGTTTCTGTGCCTGGAGCCGCTGTTCCGGCGCGGCGATCGGCTCAACCAATGTATCCAGCATCTTCCATCCCGCGTCGGAACCAGCAATGTGCACAATGATCGGGTCCCACGCAGGCCGCTGCTTGGCGACGAAGATCTTTTGCACCGCAGCCCTGTCCAGAGCATTCGCGCCCAGGCCATAGACGGTCTCCGTAGGAAATGCGACCAGTCCTCCGGCGCGCAAAATCCCGGCCGCCTGGCTGAGCGCTTGCTGCGCCTCCGGCGTCTCTAAATGGAAGGGGTCTACGGTCAGGCGCAGAGTGTTCACTGCCGTATTGTCGCCGTTCGCCCCCGGGCCAGGCTACCTGCCGTATACTCACTGCAACCGATGCCTGTCGAGACTGAAGTCAAATTCCGCATCGAGGATCTGGCCGGCATGAGCCGCCGGCTTGAGGCTGCGGGCTTCAGAATGCAGACGCCACGCAGCTTCGAGAGCAACGTCCTCTACGACACCCCGGATCGGACCATGCGCGCCCGCACCGAAATTCTCCGTATCCGCAACTACGCCGGCCTTTGGGTCCTAACCCACAAGCGCCTGCCTGATTCCGGCCCGGGCGAAGACACGCACAAGCATCGCATCGAGACTGAGACGATTGTTTCCGACGGCGAAGCCCTGGCGCATGTGTTTCTCTCCCTCGGCCTGGTGCCCGCCTTCCGTTATGAAAAGTGGCGCACCGAGTGGCAGGACGGCGAAGGCCATTGCGTGGTGGATGAAACGCCCATCGGCAACTTTGCCGAGCTCGAAGGCCCTGACGACTGGATTGACCGCTCCGCCGAACTGCTCGGTGTTGAACCCAGCCAGTACATCACCCACAGCTACGGTCGTCTTTTTGAACAATGGCGGCTGGACCATGCCTCCCTGGCCCCCGCAGCCCAAGATCTGACCTTTGCAGCCGTCGCCGCAGCCGTCGCTGGGAAGTAGCCTCCTTATTTTCCCGCGCCCCATTTCCGATTCAGCTGACGCATCCCCGGAAAAATCGCATTCGCCCCCAGGGCAAACCGGATCGGGCCGTCTCTCCTGCCGCCCGTGCGTCCTGACTGGAAAGCAATTCCGCAAATCCCGCTGCTAACCGCCAGCGAGGAAAGCCCGTGCGGCACCCATGATGTGGGGCGCTATGGTCTCCAGATCATTTTCCCTCAGGAGCCGAAGCGGGACCCGGTCACCGAGTCCCGGGTTCAGACCCGTCAGCCAGGATTGGATCACAGTCGGATCTTCTCTTTCGGCGAGCATCCGGATCAGCTGGAAGGCAAACCTCAACCGCTGTTCGGCATCCCCGTAAAGCTCGCCTCCGTTCATCTACCGGTCGACGGCGCGCACGTCCTGGACGCCAACGACCCAGGCGGTGAGCTTGCGGCCGACGAGACCGACGAGTTGCTCAACGATCTCCGGGATGGGGAGGCGAACCGCTTCACGGTGCGCTCGAAGATCCGGGCGAGATTCGGGAACCGTGGCCATTGAAACCTCCGCCAAATCAAGTGATAGACCAATTTCCCACTTGAAACGTATGCAAATTACATTGAAATACCGAAGCCCGCCGGGTCATCGTACAAATCTGTCGCCGCGTCCCGTCTCAAGACGAGGAACGGCAGAGGTGTCCTTTCTCCGGCTGCCGGGAGGTGAAATCGATAACCTGACGAATCATGGAGAAGCGTGGGGAACAACTCGCCCGCAGATTGCCAGCGTAAGCTGGCGAATTCCGCGAGCCACATCAGGGCTTTTCTGCGGGTCAACCGGTAACGAAAGGGGGGCTCTACCGCCTTGATTGGGGAATTCGGCCGAGGCGTGGATCCCGATCGAGCAGCAAATCACATGCATGGAGGGCCTCAGCCTCAAAGCCAGGACTGTCACTTGGAATCAGAAGCCAGTGGCGAATTTTATTACCCAGCAAATCGATCGGACGGATCGATGGGAATTCACGGCCGAGATCTGGGTCTGCGGGATGAGTACTTTCCGAAAGAACAAGCCAAACACCATTGTCCTGCGGGGATTTCTTGTGATATCGCAGCATACACACGATCCGGTCGCCCAGGTAGACGGCGAAACCGGAAAACATCCGGCGTACCTCAGGGTTCAAGGGCGCAAGCGCTTCCAAGACAAACGCGTGCGGAGGCTTCTGTTTCGGTTTGGCGAGGCGAGGCATGGATGATTCCAACAGGTCGACGACTGTGAGACCAGACTACAGGCTTTCCGAGGCCTTAGGCCGCCATCTTTGGGCCAAATTCAGAGGCGACGGCCGGGGGCTCTGTGGGGCTATGTGCGCAATTGTTCGGGTGGCGGTTGAGCGTCTTCGAGACCTTGTCCAGATTCGCCCTTAGGCCGAGCATCGGCTCGTTCAGAAGCATCGCCTTTCCCGGATGGTGGATATTCGATAAAGAGGCGCGGGCAGGGGAGATCGGCCCGCCCAAGAACTTCATCGATTCGAGCGAACCAGCAAGCTTATTTTGCGGTCCTCCAAGCAGACTGATCGCGCTGCCCATTCAGTTATGATCCGATGTGAGTCTCCAATTCATGAACAACAAAGACATTCGACCGCAACCTGAAATCACTCCACAGGAAAACCTTCCCGGCGCAAAAGCAACTCCCATTGTCCCCGAGAATCGATTGATCGAATGGCAAGGTTTCATCGACACGCTGGCCGAGGTTATTGCCGTTCCAGCCGGACTCATCATGCGTGTCGTAGACCGAGACATCGAAATTCTTGTCGCAAGTCATACCGCCGGCAATCCCCACCATCCGGGGGAGCGAAAAAGCCTGGTTGATTCCGGCCTCTATGGCAAAACGGTTCTTGGGGACCGCGCCGGCCTGTTGGTACCCGACGCCACGGCCGATGTGCACTGGCGAAATGATCCGGACATCAAGCTGGGTATGATCTCCTATCTCGGATTTCCGATCCTTTGGCCTGATGGAAATCCGTTTGGCATGATCTGCGTTCAGGATCGCAAAGCAAATCGTTATTCCGAACCACAGAAGCGTCTGATGGAACAGTTTCGCAGCCTGATCGAAGGGCATCTGGGGCTGCTCACAGAAGACGTCCGCGGCTTGCAGAATGTTGCCGGCCAAAGGCACCAATGGGACGAAGTAGCCCAGGCGAATGAAGCGCGCTCCCGAATGCTGATGGAGAACGCGTCGGATGACTTTTTTCTGCATGACGAAAAGGGGCGGGTCCTCGATGTCAATCGACAGGCCTGCCAGAGTTTGGGCTACTCGCGGGACGAACTGCTGAAGATGCATGTTACGGATTTTTCCGTCGGCTCCAACAGAGAGCTTCTAGGCCAGCTGTGGGCCGGGACGGAGCCTGGAGACTGTCCTATCGTCTATGCAGAGCATCAGCGCAAGGATGGAACCATCTTTCATGTGGAAGTCAGTGTCTCCTGTCTGATCGCGCAGGGCAGCAAGGTGTTCTTTACCCTGGTGCGCAACATCACCGGACGGGTAGAGGCAGAGCATTCAATCCGGCAGCTGAATGCGGAGCTCGAACGGCGCGTGATCGAACGCACGGCACAATCGCGCAAGTCATCGGAATTGCTTCAGGCTGTCATGGATGGAGCAACCGATGTGATCTTTCTCCAGGATCTTGACGGGCGGTTCTTGCTGTTTAACCGTGCCGGCGCAAAGTTTGTCGGCAAGCCGGTCGAAGATGTCCTGGGAAAGACTCCGGCCGCACTGTTCGGGGAAGAAGTTGCAAAGAAGATCAGACAGCATGAGTTGCAGGTCGTGCAAACCGGGGAAGCCTCTACGGTTGAAGAGAGAATGTTCGTCCATGAGCGGGAGTACATTTTTCTTGCAACGAGAAGTCCCTACAGAGACGAACACGGCAATCTGGTTGGACTGATCGGCATTATCCGTGACATCACCCAGATAAAGAGCGCCGAAACAGCTTTACGCGGCAGCGAAGCCCGCTGGCAGTTTGCGATCGATGGTTCCGGAGATGGGATTTGGGACTGGAACATCGAGACGGAAAAAGTGTTCTACTCCCCGCGATGGAAGAAAATGCTTGGTTACGAGGAGGACGAGATCGGACAGAGCGCACATGAATGGTCCGACCGGGTCCATCCGGAAGATCTTCCGGTCTGCTGGCAGATTGTAGACGATAATTTCAAGAACCATACGCAGGATTTCGTTTTCGAACATCGGATGCGGAGCAAGGATGGCTTGTGGAAGTGGATCCTGAGCCGTGGCAAGGTCATTGAACGAACGCAGGATGGCAGGCCGATGCGAGTCATTGGGACTCATACCGATGTCACGGCGCGCAAGATTGCTGAAGACGACTTCTTTCTGGAAAGAGAGCGCCTGCGGATGGCGGCCGAGGCCGGCAGATTTGGTGTCTGGGACTATAACTTTGACACGAATACCATTGTTTGCGATGAACGCTGGCACCAAATCTTTGGATTCGACCCTGCCTGGCCTGTCACGACCACCGACCGTATGGACGCATGCATCCACCCCGACGACCTGGATCGGGTCCTGGAGGTACGCAAAATTGCGCCGGATGACCGGCAGAGGTTCCGCCGGGTTGAATTCCGCATTCAGACACCTGCCGGCGAGACTCGATGGATCACGTCGGCAGCACGGCTGATCGAAGGCAACGAGCACACGCCGCATCGATTAGTCGGACTCGTCAGGGATATCACCGAGCGGTACCTGGCCGAAGAGCAGTTGCAGCAGAGTTACGAAGCGCTGCGCCAGGCTGAAAAGCTGGCAAAAATCGGAAGCTGGACGCTGGATCTGGAAAGCCAGCGCTTTCGCTCTTCGGACATGCTCAATGAGATGAACGGCCTGGGACCTGAAGATCCGCCTCTCAGCCTCGATGGACTCCAGAAATTGATTCCGCCGGACAGTTACAGAAAGATCCAAGCCGGAATCGAACGCTGCATTGCGACCGGCACGCCCTACGATGTCGAAACTGAACATTTCCGGACCGACGGGACCAGCTATGCGGCCCAAGTCAGGGGGCAGGCGAATCAAGACAAATCGGGCAAGATTGTGAGCCTCACCGGGACGATTCAGGACATCTCAGAACGGGAAGAAGCCCGCGCGCGTCTGGCGGCCCTGGCCGACAATCTTCCGAATGGTGCAATCTATCGCCTGGAGCATGCCGAGGACAAGCAATTTCTGCTGACCTACGTCAGTGCCGGCATCTTTTCGTTGGTCGGTATTGAGGCAGCCAAGATGCTTTCCGATCAGAGAGCTTTCCTCGCCGCCATCCATGAAGACGATCTGCCGCGCTACCGGGCATCCCTTGTGGGTTCATTGCTGACCGGTGATGTCTTCGATTGCCAATTTCGGATGCGGACTCCGGACGGGCAATGGATCTGGATGCACTCCCGCTCGGCACCTCGCCGCCAGGCCGATGGCACGACCGTGTGGGACGGCATCATGCGGGACATTACAGACGAACGCCAGGTATCGGAAACACTAGAGCGCGCCAAGGAAACCGCTGAAGCCGCTGAACATGCCAAGAGCGATTTTCTGGCCACCATGAGCCACGAGATCCGCACACCGATGAACACGGTGATCGGTATGACGAGATTGGCGTTACAGACCGATCTGTCCCCCAAGCAGCGGAACTATCTGGAGAAGATCGATTCCTCGGCGAAGACTTTGCTTTCAATCATCAACGATGTCCTGGATTTTTCCAAGATCGAGGCGGGCAAACTGGGTCTTGAAGACGTCGAATTTCAGCTCGAATCGGTGCTGGAATCGGTTTCGAACGTGACCGCAATGCAGGCAGAGGAAAAAGCGCTGGAGATCGCCTATGCGGTCGACCCTGGTGTACCGCGAACCCTGAGAGGCGATCCGCTCCGCCTGGGGCAGGTTCTGATCAATCTGGTCAGCAACGCAGTGAAGTTCACGCACGCGGGCGAGATCATCGTTACGATCCACGCCACTGAGAAGGACGCTGATCGAGCGGCAATTCAGTTCTCTGTGCGGGACACGGGCATCGGTCTCGATGCCCTGCAGATTGAGGGTCTGTTCCGGGCCTTTACCCAGGCTGACGCCGATGTATCGCGTCGCTATGGCGGAACCGGGTTGGGACTGGCTATCTGCAAGCAACTGGTTGAGATGATGGGGGGCCGGATCTGGGTCGAGAGCGAACCAGGCAAAGGCAGCACCTTCGCTTTCACGATCAAGACATTGTTGCCAGCTACGGCAGAATCGACCCCAGATGCACCAAACCATCAAGCCCTAACCGGTCGGCGCGTCTTAATCGTCGACGATAACGCCAGTGCGCGACAGATCCTGTTTGACATGGTGCATGGCTTTGGCATGGAGCCTGTGACGACAGAGTCTGGAGTCGAAGCACTCGGAACCCTGCAGTCAGCCTCGAACCGAGGCCAACCTTTTGACCTCGTTCTAATGGACTGGCGAATGCCCGGGATGGATGGAATTGAAACCGCACGCAGGATCAAAGAGGAAAAGGAACTCGGCACTATGCCGGCGGTACTGATGGTGACGGCCTATGGCCGGGACGAGGTTCTGCGCAGCGTTGATAAGCTTCGGCTGCAAGGCATCCTCATCAAACCAATCACCGAGTCGGTGATGTTCAACACCATTATGGAAATCCTCGGCCTGTTCAACACCGGCCATGTGAAGTTGGAGTCTCCCAAGGATTCGGCTGCGCGACGGGGCCTCATGTTCCAGAAGAAAGAGTTGTCCGCCCTGAAGGGCCGCCGTGTCCTGGTGGTCGACGATAATGCTCTGAATCGCGAAGTGGTGAGCGATTTTCTGATTGCTGCCGAGATGCATGTAGAAACCGCAGTGAATGGACGAGTCGCTCTCGATCAATTGGAGAAAACCAATTTTGACGTCGTACTGATGGATATGCACATGCCGGAGCTGGACGGCCTGATGGCCACGCGGCAGATTCGTCAAAATGCGCGCTGGACGGACCTGCCGATCATCGCTCTAACCGCTCAGGCGCGTATTGAAGATCGCAATGCCAGCCTCGAGGCAGGAATGACCGCCCATCTGACAAAACCGATCGACGAAGCGGTACTCTATCGAACTCTGATGGATGTCCTCGAAAGCACTTCCGCACGCCCGCCATCCTCCGCCAGCGCAGCCGACCTTGCTCCATCTTCTTCGAACGGCCCTGATATTCAGGCCGCGCTCCGCCGTCTGGGGGGAAATCAGGATCGCCTGAAACGTCTGTTGAACGGCTTTCTCGGCGAGTACGCTGACGCTTCAGAGCGAATGCAAGAGTATCTGGAGAAAGGGCAATTGGCTGAAATGTCTGCACTTGCCCATTTGGTAAAGGGCGCCGCCTCCTATTTCGACGCGCATCAGCTATGCGCCACGGCGGAACAGTTGGAGACCTTTTCCCGCCGTGGCGATCATCAGCAGGTAGCCCATTGTGCCCCTGCCTTCCGGAGCTCTTTAGAAGCCTTGCTTGAATATCTCAAAGTGAGTGCCGCCGGGTTGCCCGGGCCGGAAACCGGTTCGGCCTCCATGGATCCCGGTATCGTCCTCCAGTTAATCGAACGGGCAGAACCTCTTGTGATGAACGGGGATTATGCCGCTCTCTCTGTTCTCGAACAGATTTGCGCTGGACTCGTGGGCCATCGAGCTGTTCTATTTGCCGAAACAGCGCGCTCCCATTTCGACGAACTTGAATTGCAGGCTGCACGCGACGCCTTGCAACGTCTGACGATGGAACTCAAGGCACAGAATCAAGGTGGAATCCGCTTATGAGCTCGCACGCCCTCCCCACAGTTCTGATTGTCGATGATGAGGCGGTCAATCGCGGTGCGCTTGCGGAGCTGCTTCAGGGCGAGTGCAGAATACTGCTGGCCAAAGACGGCCGATCCGCACTCGAAAAAGTTAACGAAGAGATCAACAATATCAGCCTGATTCTTCTCGATGTTTCCATGCCCGGAATGGACGGATATGAGGTTTTGCGTCGCTTGCGGGAAGACCAGCGCACAGCCGATATCGGCGTCATCTTCATTACCGGCCAGACCAACGAACAGGACGAGGAACGGGGTTTACTGCTGGGTGCGGCGGACTATGTGCCCAAGCCCATTCGGCCGGCGATCGTCCGAGTACGGATCCGCAACCATCTGAAGCTTGCCATGCAGCGCCGGGAATTAGAACACCTCTCCGAACAGGATGGCCTCACCGGAGTCGCGAATCGCCGGCATTTTGACAGGATGTACGATCAGACCTGCCGCCGAGCCATACGCGCCAGCGAGCCCTTTGGGCTGGCTATGATGGATATCGATCACTTCAAACGGTATAACGATCACTACGGTCATGGCGCCGGCGATGAAGCCCTGCGCAAGATAGGTTTGGCTTTAGGAAGTTTTGCAAGGCGGCCCTACGATGTGCTGGCCCGCTATGGGGGTGAGGAGTTTGCCCTACTCATGCCGGGACCGATCGACTTCGAAAAGATGATCAAACAGATGTGCCATCGGGTGCGGGAACTGGGTATCGCTCATGAAGCGTCAGAGACATCCGAAGTGATCACAATCAGCTGCGGAGGGATTTTCGTCGAGACGACCGCGCTTGCTGAAAACCCGTCCGCATTGCTCCAACACGCGGATGCTCTTCTTTATAAGGCCAAGCGAGAAGGCAGAAACCAAGTGTGGATGGAAACACTCTAGCGTCGCTGCTGGGCTTTTGATAGCCTCCAGGGATTCGAACCCCATGACAGTGACTTTTGCATTCCCATATCCAGTTCTGTCGAATCATAGTCCGGCCGGTCACAAGCCTCAGTCAAACTATTGGCTCTCAAGCCGCGAATCAAATCGAAGATCGAGGTAGAGAAATTCAACCAAAAAGTCGAGGCTGGCATTGCAAAAGAACCTCGTCCCAAATTGGGTGATCCAGTCCAGATTGCCCAGATGCGACAGTCAGGAAAGAGCTTTGCCTCGATCTCAAGAGAACTCGGAATTACACAAGGGATTGTCCAGCGTCGGTTTGACGAAAGTGGGCAAGACGATCCAGCAGCTCGTCGTTTGTCCCTTGATATGACTGAAATACTGAAATTTAGGCGCGAAGGCGAGAGTTTCACCGTGATTGGACGCCGGTTCAGCAAGGATCATCCATATTGTGTAACGAAACCCCCTTTTATAGGGGGTTATGGAACACTTTATTGTGGACAGTGGGCTTCAAAGTGGCTATTCTTTGCATCGAAACACCGTATAAAGCGGGGTTTCGTTACAGCATACTGCGTATGAATCGTATCCGATCTTTATCCGCACAGGAAAGCAAAATCGTCCTGACTCTCACCGAGAACGGAAGGCGTGCGGTCACGCGCGCCGAAATTGCCAAAATGCTGGGGAATACTGACAAAGCAGCGGATCATGTCATCGCTTCGCTCCGGCGCAAGGGATGGTTGGAGCGTGCGACATGGGGCAGCTATCTACTGATCCCCCCAGAATTCGGTCCTGATGCCTTGGGGAATAGCAATTTGCTGGCCCACGCCAGTCATATCGCGGATCGCTACTATATCGGTTTCGGTAGTGCAGCAGCACATTACGGCCTAACGACCCAGCACCGCAATGTGATTTACTTGGTCACCCCGAAACGTCTTCGGGAACGCGAAATCGGGGACTCGCGGGTTGAGATCGTTACGCAGTCGGAAAGAAAGTTCTTTGGATTTGAACCTGTTGATGTCCTCGGCCATGAGGTGTCGATGTCCGATCGTGAGAAGACGGCAATCGATTGCATCGACCATCCAGAATTCGCGGGAGGGACCGGAGAGGCTGCGTCCGTCTTCGCCGCGGCCTCTCGCCGTCGCTTCAACTGGGAAAAGGCTGGCGACTACTTGGAGAAAATCGGCGCTGGCGCTCTGGCAAGAAGATTTGGCTGGCTGGCAGACTTCACTCAGGCGGACTTCCCCCCCGACGCGCGCGCGCGGGTCTTGCAAGTAGCGGCGCGAAGCCGCAGAACCTGGTTAGGTTCGCCGCAGGATCATCCAGTACCGCGCGCGCTCGGATACGACGAGAAGTGGAAGGTGTTCGTGAATGTTTCAAAAGAGGAGCTGAGCGGAATCGCAGGAACGGCACGTCGTATGACTGACCGAAAGGAAACGTAGCTCATGCTGACTCAGGCCCAGGTGCAGTGCTATGCGTCCGAAGCCGGTCTTCGCGACATCATGATTGCCGAGAAGGAAGTGGTATCAACCTTTCTCTTGCAGCTTCTCTCCCGAAGAGGTGTCCTTGACCGACTCGCGTTCAAGGGTGCAAGGGTGGTACGTGTCTCCGGAAAATGATTCTCGGGAACCAGGGGAGGTTCTCAACAGACCTCGATTTCACCGGCATTGAAGAGCATGACCACGAAGACGTCATCCTCGAAATGATGCACGCTTTCGAGCAGCCGTTCCATGACATCCAGTTTTCATTGGGGATGGAAGACTACTACCGGACAAGCTCCTCCATTCATGGAGGGGTAGTTGACCGGGTCGATTCTCCCCAGGCCGGAATCTGAATGGGTAAGACAAAGCCGGCGCGTACGATGCAAAACAAGAGTCTTGTTCGCGGCCGGATGCCGGGCCGAGTTGGTTTTAATCAGCATGGCGGATGGCGAGCAACGTGACATCGTCCATCCCTGGCGTGGCGCCGGCGAATCCGCGCAGGTCATCCAGGCATGCCGCGATAATCGCGGCCGCGCAGCGCGAGCCCTGACAGGCAACCAGATTCCTGAGCCGATCGATGCCGTACTCGCCGTCTTCTCCGTTCGCTTCAGAGAAGCCGTCGGTGTAAAGAAAAAGCATGTCGCCGCCGCACAGCTGCAGGCAGGCGGAAGGGAACGAAGCTTCGCGGAACATTCCCAGCGGAAACGCCGTTGACTCCAGCAGCCGCACATCGCCATCCTGCACCGCAATCACCGGCAGATGGCCTGCGTTGAAGATCTCCACATCGCCGCTAGCATTGGCGCGTCCGCAGACCAGCGTGGCGTACTGGCCGGCAAGCGCATTGTCACACAAAAATCGGTTGATTTGTACAACGATCTCTGCCAGCGGAAGCCCCATGCCGATGAGGCTGCGGAAGAGCGCGTGGAGCTGGGTCATCCGCATCGACGCTGCCACGCCCTTTCCCGAAGCGTCGCCGAGCATGAAGTAAAGCTGCCCATTGAAGGGGTAAAGGTCACAATAGTCGCCGCTCACCGGTCCGATGGGCGCATAGTGATAACTTGTATCCCATCCATCTACTTTCAGATCCGCGGGGGGCAGCAAGCGCCGCTGCAACTCGGAGGCGAGGTCGAGGTCGCGCTGAAGCGAGGCACGCTCGTGCTCGCTGAGATGGTCAAGGCAATAACGAATCAGCGGATCGGCCAGCAGTCGGTCGCGTTCCACCGTGCCATCGCAGATTTCACACAGCCCGTAGGAGCCGGCGGCAAATCGATCCAGCGCGGAATCGACTTCGCGCAGCAAAGCTTCAACACCTGCGGCATTGGGCGAGAGCGCGATGACAGTCTCGAGGCGGCGCTTCCGCTCCTCCAGCTGGCGGTGCAGAAAACCGATTTGGACAGTGGCCATCGAAGTACCCTCATTGCGCGAGAAAGCTTTGGCTTTTAGATTGGTCAGGCCGCGCCACGGAGTCAAAAGTTTTCGACTCCTGGCGGGTCGATGCTGCCAGGGCTGAGAAGGCTGAGTCGGGATTGGCGGTTTCCCAGATCCCCGAAAAAGGATCCGGGAAACCCATTGTCGTGGCCGAGCCTGAATCGTTGTGCAGCCAGAACGCGTCAGCGCTCCCAGAAGTGCGGTGGCTCGATGCCCAGGGCGCGCAGGTAAACGTAGCCCTGGCCGCGATGGTGAATCTCGTTGTCGACGGCGTACTGGATGGTGGCGATGCCCGACATCTCCCACTGGCCGAAGGCCTTGTCGATCTCGGCGAATCGATGCTGCGGAATGAGAGGAAACTTCTCCTCTAACTGTTTGGTTTGCTCATCCCACAGCGCCAGCAGCTCAGCCTTTGTGCCCGGCTTGGTTGGGCTGTACTCAACCCACTTGCCGGTGGCCACGCCGTCGACAATGGGCACGGCCATGCGGATGAACTCCGATGCCAGCTCGGCGAACGGACGCATGCCACCTACAGAAAAGCTGAAGAGCTTGTCTTCGGGGAATGCTTCGATGGTTCGCCGGGTGAGGCCGCGATGGCCCTGCCAGTGCGTTAAAACTTCCTCAGCGCTCAGCACGCTGACCTGTACGGTTTCGGTTGTCATTTCGATCCTCCATGCGCGCTGATGGGCTGCGGAAAAACGGCAAAATCCGGTCAAATCCCGAAGAGCGCCCCTCAGGAACTAAAGCCCTATTGAGAGACCTGGCCTTATGGGCATGATCGAAGTCGTGCCCTTTGACAAACGCCTGCCACTGAGTCTTTCCGCAGCCTGCTAAGCGGGCTGAAAAATACCCTAGCCGCAATTCCCGACAGGATCTGTCGTAAATTGAATTGAGGATAGAAATCGCAATGTACGACCCGATTATGCGCGTGCTCACGGTGCTGGAAGTTCTGCAGGCGCGGGACCACGTTACGGGAGCAGAGTTGGCCGCGCGCCTGGAAGTGGATCTGCGTACGGTCCAGCGGTACATTGTCCGGCTGAAGGACCTAAGCATTCCGGTCGAATCGTCGCGGGGCGTCGGCGGAGCCTACCGGCTGAAGCCTGGATATCGCCTGCCTCCGCTTCTGCTGACAAATGAAGAGGCGTTCGCGCTGTCGCTGGGCCTGCATTCTCTGCAGCAGGTAGGGCTTTCTACGTTTGCGCCGGCAACCGAAGGAGCGCTGGCAAAGCTGGAGCGTGTGCTTCCCGACTCGCTGCGCGACAGCATTAGAGCCGTAAAAGACGTGGTGGCGATTGAGCCCGGCCCTTGGGTGGTTTCGACGTCGGTCGAGTTCCTCACCCGGGCCGCATCGGCGATTCGCTCGGGCCGGAGGGTTCGCTTTGGGTATCAATCGCACGCCGGCGCGGTTTCACGCCGGCAGATTGAGCCTTATGCGGTGATGCACACCGACGGACGATGGTATCTGATCGGCTACTGCCTTTCGCGGCGGGCGATGCGGACATTCCGGCTGGACCGGGTGTCGGACCTCGAGGTCGGCACGGGCGGGTTCAAGCGGCCGACTGGATTTGACCCAATAAGCTACATGCGGGAGCACATGCCCTTTGTTCAGTCGGAGTATCAGATCGACGTATGGATCGACATGCCGATCGAAGAGGCGCAGCAAAGCATGGTGCCCTGGAGAGTCTCGATGGAGGAGCAGGACGGTGTGACGCGACTGCGCTGCGGGCGCGACCGGCTGGAAACGTTCGCGGCCATGCTTTTGACCACAGGCCGGCGCGTCGTGGTGCACAGCCCTGAGGAGATGCGGAAAACCTTCACCGAGCTGGCACGGCAGGCGATGCGGGCGGCCGGAGAGATGGGCGCCGTGTCGTCATGAGGGACGGATTAGCGATCTTCGGGTCCCACCCTGGACAGGAGTTCTCGTTGCAATTTTTGACCGAGTGGTCGAGATTTTCGACTCAACGTGACCACAAATTGAGTCGAAACCGTTCCCATACCCATGGACAAAACTCCCGCTGATTTGAAAGGGATGACCAAGACGCTCACCGAACAGTAGAGAGAGCGATTGCCGCCACGGAGTCGCACCGTGGAGATCCAGTAGTACACGCAGCCGGGTTTGCACGCGGCAGGAGTGGCGGGGCCTTTTTGTGGGCTCTACACCGGAAATGCGCTCGAAGCGCCGCTTTAAAGCGTGTCTCGACGTTTGCCGGCGGATGAACGATGATCGTCCCCGTAGCGAAATACTCGGCCGGAACAGGCAATGTCCCCGCCTTCCACGTCCGCCACGCCGTCTTATACGACACCCCGGTCTGCCTTGCCCATGCGCCTGGGCGCATGGGCAAAGCAGAATACACATCTAGTTATGGTTATGTATGGCCATCAATGTTGCAGCAGTTGTCAACCCCTGGCTTTCGCTTGGGGGGGCTAAGCGATCGGGACAGTGCCATCGCATTGGGAATTGTTTGTCCTCCCGAGCGCCGGCCAGCAGCTCAAGAAATCAAGAAATCGCCGGATTGGCCTGTTTAACGATAAGATGTTTAAATTAACACAGGGTATCGCATATGTCGTCTTCTTCCCCGAACCCCGATACTCCTGGCCCGGGCCTGCTCTCGGTCTTGCTCATTGGCCCGGACGAGCAGCGTCGCAGAGCCATCGTGGAAGCCTTGTCCGCAAGCCCTGTGGGGATCATTCGCGAGCATTTCTCCTATCCAAGCGATCTGGACGAGTTGCCCCGCATGCTGGATCAGCAATGCGACGTAGTGATCGTCGACCTCGACAGCAATGCCGAGTACGCCCTGGAAGTCGTTGAAGGCATTTACGCTTACGGTTCGGCGACCGTCATCGTGTGCTCGGCCATGGCGAACCTGGAACTGGCAGTCCGTTGCATGCGTGCCGGCGCGCGCGAGTTTCTCACTCTGCCGCTCAACCCGGCTACCATTGCCGATGCCCTGGCCCGCATCTCCATCCGTGGCTCCTCCCCTACCGCGCGCAGAACCGCCCGCAAACTTTTCGTCTTTTTGGGCGCCAAAGGCGGCGTCGGCGTTACCACCATTGCCGCCAATTTCGCTGTATCGCTGGCCCAGGAGTCGGTCCAGTCCACGCTGCTGGTCGATCTCGGCCTGCCGCTGGGCGACGCCGCCCTCAACCTGGGCATGGTCACCGAGTACTCCACCTTCAATGCGCTGGAAAACACCAGCCGGCTGGACGCAAGCTTTCTTTCCACGCTCCTGGCCAAGCACGCCTCCGGCCTTTCCGTACTGGCCGCTCCCAGTGAGTTCTCGCCGGCGCAGCCGCCGGTCGAGGCCGTCGACAAACTGATGGCCATCGCGCGCCAGAACTTCGATTATGTGGTCGTGGACGCCGGTACCCGCATGGACCTGAAAGATGCGCGATTCTTTGACGATTCAGCGATTCTCTACCTGATCACCCAGGCTGGCGTCACTGAGTTGCGCAATTCCAACCGCATGATTGGGCAGTACTTTGTTTCGCGCGGCCCCAAACTGCAGGTCGTCATCAACCGTTACCTGCCGCAGCAACTGCTTCTGGACGACAAAGCCATTGAGAAGGCGCTCACCCGCCCCATCGACTGGAAGATTCCGGACGACTATGCAACGGCGCGCCGCACGCAAAACTCAGCCACACCTCTGGCTCTGGAAGACTCGCCCATCTCCCGCGCCATTCGGCGCATGGCGCGCAAAGCGTGCGGCCTTCCGGAAGAGGATGTGAAGAGCCGCGCTGGCCTGCTGGGATGGGCACGCCGCGGATTCAGTAAGACGAAATCAGGCAACGCAGGGAGCACCAAGGATGGCACTCTCTCCATCGCCCCGGCGCGCTCGCTGGATCCCGATCACGCCAAATCCTGAGTACGCTCCCCAACTCAACCTTTCTAGAGCGCCGCGCATCAGCGGATATTGTGGGTGATCTCGTTTAGCCAGACGGAGCAGAATGTTGCTATCGGCTAGGTAGAGCGACGACCGAGCGATGTTCGCAAGGGGAACCGGCCGGACGAGCGGGACTGCATCGCAACTACGTCGGCGGGGTAGAACGAGGAGAACGGAATGTGGCCCTCGAGAATATCGTGAAGCTGGCAAAGGCTCTTTCGATTCCGCCGAAAGAGCTTTTTATGGACTTTTCTTATAGACGCGGTGAAGAAAGGCGAATCAAGAGGCCTGAATCTAACATTCGTGTCGAACTTCTTTAAAGCCCAGATCGAGGCTAATAAAGTCGTCCAGTACTCCCTATTGGCCGATTGGCGTCGTTCCGGTAGAGCGCCCGTCCACGCACCGATCGATTTGGTTGGGACGATCCGTCCGGAGTTGGACGCATTGCAAGCGACACTGATCGTAGAATTGCGGGAGACTACGGCGATCCGCGCAAGCACGACATGTCCTGCTGACGTTGCAAAGGCAGTTGGTAAATACGTTCTAGTACATAAGCAAAGTTTTGGGTCACTTCAAGCGATGGCGCTGGACCGTGCTTTGGCTGCCACCTGCACCCTACCAAAGCTCAGGGGCAACGCACCCTCCAACCAGGAGCAATAACCAGAAAGACGCGTACAACTCGGCGAAACTTTAATTGCCAAACAAAAGAGCCTCTTGCAAAATTCCGCTAAAGCGGTATTGGCTCTGGTCGAACTGTTGTCTTCACTTGTTTTGGAAGCCATGAGATCACTGTTCCGGCAATGGGTGGCGTCGGCGAGTCCTTGGTTCGCTGTTTTTGACCACGCCGCGACTATTCCGTCCGAGTTTACTCAAGTTTTTAACTTCCCAATGGCCATGTTGCCTAAGTGATCAGTCTCAGAATTTGATCTGCGGCCAGCGCAACGATGCCGAACATAAGATGGCACATTACCTTGGCGTTGCCTCGCACCCGCACCGAGCGCCCGCCGAACTCGTCTTTCAGGCGCGCGTTTACCCGCTCCACCGTTGTGCGTTCGCGATAACGCACATCCTCGGGGAAATCGAAATTCAACAGCTTC
>DATDLS010000190.1:0-78536 GCA_036519195.1 Occallatibacter sp.
CGGAACCGGACTTGGTCTCGCAATTAGCCGCGAATTGGCGAGCTTGCTGGGTGGAGAAATCCAGCTCAACAGCACACCCGGCAAAGGCAGCACCTTTACGCTGTACCTGCCGCAAACCTATGTCGGCCCCACAACAGCGTCGACGGTTGTGCGAGGCGAAATCCATTCGCGGCCCGTTTCTCTGTTGCCGGTCTCAAGCGTCAGTGCAGCGGAGCACCTACCAGAGCGCATCGAAGACGACCGCAACGACCTGGAGATCGGCGAAGATGTGTTGCTCATCGTGGAAGACGACGTGCACTACGCGCGGCTGATTCGCGACCTCTCCCGCGACAAGGGCTTCAAGGTTCTTCACGCGGTCACAGGAGCTGAGGCTCTGGCGCTGGCGCGCGAGTTTCGTCCCACCGCCATTTCCCTCGACGTGTTTTTGCCGGACATGCTGGGCTGGAGCGTCCTTAACCATTTGAAGCAGGACCCAAGTACGCGTCACATCCCGGTGCAGATGCTCACTTCGGACGAAGACTGGCATCACGGCTTGTCGCGCGGGGCTTTCGCGTTTGTCACCAAGCCAACTACCACCGAAGGCCTCAACGCGGCCATCACGCGCATCAAGGCGTATGCCACGCCGCGACGGAAACGGTTGCTGGTTGTAGAAGACGAACCGGCGCAACAGATGAGCATTGAAGCGCTCCTGGGATATGACGATATTGATGTCAGCTTTGCCGATACCGGGGCCGAAGCACTGAAGGCCGTAACGGACCAATCGTACGATTGCCTGGTTCTGGATTTGCGTCTGCCGGACATGAGCGGCTTCGATGTGCTGGAGCGGCTGCGCGATACGCCCGCGCTCTGCGAGCTACCCGTGGTGGTGTTCACCGGCAAGGATCTATCGCCTGAGGAAGACACCCGACTGCACACCTTGGCGCGCAGCGTGATCGTGAAGGACGTTGAATCGCCAGAACGGCTGCTTGACGAAACCGCGCTCTTCCTGCATCGAGTGGTTTCTGAGCTGCCGCCGGAAAAGCAGAACATGCTTGACCGGCTGCATCGCTCCGATGAGGCGCTCGTCGGCAAACAGGTCTTGATCGTCGACGACGATGTGCGCAATATTTTTGCTTTGAGCAGCGTGCTGGAGCGCCGGGGCATGACGGTGCTCACTGCCGGCACTGGACGCGAGGCAATTGAAACCATCGAGAAGACGCCCGGTCTGGGAATCGTGTTGATGGATATCATGATGCCTGAGATGGATGGTTACGAAACCATGCAGGTGATCCGGCAGAATCCTCGATTCCAGCGCCTTCCGATCATCGCGCTCACGGCAAAAGCCATGAAGGGCGATCGCGAAAAGTGCCTTGAAGCGGGTGCTTCAGAGTATCTGGCCAAGCCGGTGAATACAGAACAACTGCTGTCAGCGCTACGCATGTGGCTGCACAGGTAACGCGATGCCTCACGTCTCTTTTAGAGAGGTGAGGCATCAGGGAAAGAGCACGACAAGACTGACGGAGAAACCGGTGAGCAGAATGCAGCGGGGGAGCAGGTGAGCGAAACGCAACGGGTGAACATTCTGATGGTCGATGACCAGCCGGCTAAGCTTCTGACCTATGAAGCCATTCTTGCTGATCTGGATGCAAATCTAATTAAGGCCCGATCGGGCCGCGAAGGTCTTGAGTTACTTCTTAAACACGACGTGGCTGTAGTGCTGCTCGATGTAAGCATGCCGGAGATCAACGGATTTGAAATGGCTGACATGATGCGCGATCATCCGCGCTTTCAGAAGACAGCTATTCTTTTCATTTCCGCAGTCCGCATGAGCGACCTTGACCGGATCAGAGGGTATCAAAGCGGCGCGGTTGATTATATTTCCGTTCCGGTTGTTCCAGAGGTTTTGCGCGCGAAAGTTTCGATCTTTGCGGAGTTACATCGCAAAACCAGGGAACTCGAAAACCTGAATCGGGAGCTGGAGCACAGGGTAGAACAGAGGACACGCGAGTTACAGGAAAGCGAAAATCAGTTTCGTACCCTGGCTAATTCGATTCCTCAATTGGCGTGGATGGCTGACTCCAACGGGAAGGTGTTTTGGTACAACGATCGGTGGTACGACTACACCGGCGCATCCGCCAACGATGCGGCATCAGCAAGTTGGGCGGGGATCCTACACCCGGGACATCTGGATCGGGTAGCCGCTGGAAGACAGCGTTCCTGGGATACGGCCGAATCATGGGAAGACACTTTTCCGCTGCTTGGAAAGGATGGACAATATCGCTGGTTTCTTTCCCGCGCCGTTCCCATCAGGGATTCCGAAGGCGTTGTCGCACGATGGTTTGGCACCAGTACCGATATCAGTGAGCAGATCGCGATGGAAGAGCTGCTGCGGGAACGCGCTGACCTTTTGGAGTTAGCCTCGGAAGCAATTCTGGTCAGAGATTTCGCTGGCATGGTGCAGTATTGGAATGCCGGCGCAGAGGCTCTTTATGGATGGCCTCGGGGAGAAGCGCTTGGCACGCAGGTGCATAAGGTTCTAAACACTGAATTTCCCGTTGATGCGGAGCGCATCGAATCAGCTCTGATTGAACAAGGACGATGGGATGGAAACCTTGTGCAGCATACCCGCGAGGGTCAGGAAGTAATTGTGGCGAGCCGCCAGGTATTCAAGAAAGAGACAGGTTCAATTCTTGAAATCAATCGCGATATTACTGCGCAAATGAGAGCTGAAGAAGCCCTGCGCAGTGCGGAAAAACTGGCTGCCATGGGTCGCGTGGCCGGCATCATTGCCCATGAAATCAACAACCCTTTGGAAGCCATCACCAATGCGTTTTTTCTTTTGCGCGATCATCCGTCACTCGACGAGGAAGCGCGTTATTACGCTAAGCTTGGCGATGAAGAACTGGCCAGGGTATGCCATATCACCAAGCAGACGCTGGGCTTTTATCGCGAGTCGCAGCATCCAGTGGAGGTATCGCTAGCCGGATTGCTGGACGATGTGCTGCAATTGCAAGGCCGCCAGTTACTGGTGAACCGAATCACGCTGGACAAGAAGTATCTGTCGCATGGCCACATTCGCGGATTCCCGGTGGAACTGCGGCAGGTATTCTTCAACCTCATTGGCAATGCGATCCAGGCAATGCCCGACGGGGGCAGGCTGCGCATTCGGATGGGCGAACGTTGGAACGAGGCAGCGGGCCGCGGGGACTTGCGCATCTCGTTTTGCGATACCGGCGCGGGCGTACAGCCTGAGCACTCCAAACATCTGTTTGAGCCATTTTTTACCACTAAGTCCAGCAAGGGAACGGGATTGGGGCTTTGGATCAGCAAAGGTATTGTTCAAAAATACGACGGTACGATTCAGTTCAAGAGCATGTCCTTCAAGGGCGGTAATATGACTTCATTTGCTGTCACCCTTCCCGGCGCCGACTCCGGTATGAAAGTGATTTCAAGCGCGAGCCATACCATTCCTGAAGAGGCAGCGAGGGCTTCCCGTGAACGAGCATAAAGCATTCATTCTTTGCGTCGACGATGAGCAGCTCCCACTTCTGCTGCGGAAACTGGTACTGGAGAAACAGGGATACAAAGTGGTGACGGCCGGCTCGGCGTCCGATGCGTTGCAGACTCTGAACGAACATCGCGTCGATCTGGTGCTTACCGACCAGCTGATGCCGGGCGGCACCGGCACGGAACTGGCGCAAAGCATCAAGGGGTTGTGGCCAGACCTTCCGGTGATTTTGATTTCAGGGGTGAACGAGTTACCGGCAGATGCCGGCTGGGCCGACGTATTCATCAGCAAAACCGAAGGCCCTATGGCCATGTGCGAAAAAATCTCCGCTGCGCTGGCCTCTGCGCAGGATTGCTCCGTGGAATAAACTCTTGAGGGTATAAGGGCTGGAGATCGACATCGGCCAGCACCCAAGTCCCATCGAAAAACATTGCTAACTTCCTGGCTGCTCGGCGACCGAACAGGGGCCCGTTTGCATCCAACATGAGTAGGCGTGAGCTAATTTTCTGCTCGACGAGTGCAACAAACCCGCACGGAAGGCTGTACCCATGTTCTTTCGAATCTGCTCTATCCGGCGCGCCTTGCTGTCGCTGGTGATGGTTGCCGCAACCCTGGTGCCGCAGGCTGTAACGGCGGCATCGTGCAAAACGCAATCACAAATGACCTCTGCTGAGCGCGACGCGCTTTCCAGTGCGGCGCGCACCATGGGAAGCGAAGTGCAAAGCGGCGATGTGAAGGCGTTGCGGGCAAACACAATTCCTGCGGTCGCGGCGGATTTCAGTGGCATCGCCGGTTCCGTTGATACATTGAAGCCGTTGGTGCAACAGGCAACAATCACCATCGACAATCTCTATCTGCTCGATGCTTCAGGTGAAGCACCGGGATCCGCGCGCACTGATTTTTTCTGCGGATCGCCGGTGGTGGTGATGAACATTACCGAACTGCCTCCGGGCTCCTATGCGCTGGCCATACTGCACGCGACAGGTGTTGCCAAGCCGCAACAGATCTCACTGGTTCTTGCAGCCACACCCGATCATCGCTGGATGCTGGGCGGGTTTTTCAGCAAGCCGATGACCCAGGCCGGTCACGACGGATTGTGGTACTGGATTTCAGCACGGAACTATGCGCAGAAGAACATGAACTGGGACGCATGGTTCTACTACCGTATTGCTGCGGAGTCTCTTGATCCGGTGGACTTCCTCTCCAGTCCCAATCTGGAAAAACTTCAAGCAGAAGAAGACAAGGTCAAACCCGATAATTTCCCCGGTGCCAATCCGCTCACGGTTGACGCGCATGGTTCTTCGTTTCAAGTAACGTCGATCGACAGCACCACGACCTTTGGTCCTTTGGATCTTGAGATTCACTACACGCCGGATGCCGCGCAGGCAGCGCAGTTGCGCGATCCACCGACGGCGCGCAAGCAGGTTACCGAGCTTATGACCGCTTTGCTGGCCGAGCATCCTGATCTGCCCCAGGCTTTTCACGGCATCTGGGTCCAAGCCGATGGCGGGTCTGCATCCTTGTTCTCCCTGGAACTGCCGATGGACCAGATCATTGCTGGCGGTAAACCGCCGGCAAAGGCTTCGGGCTCTCAAACTCCATAAGCGGAAGGTTCGATCGCCTCTTTATGCATTTAGAACAGTCGTCAAATTCGCGTACTCTTTTGGCCGCTTCCTTTGCGGCCCTGGTTTTGCTTGGCTGCAGCGGACCGTTCTCGCTTTGCCAGTCTGCTTCGGCGCCGAAGCAGACTAGCGTGCCCGCGCCCATGCAGGATCCAACGCGCCCTGAGTTGCAACCGCGTCTGGACACCGATCACGATCCAATTCCCTCCCCCGATGCTGAA
Organism: Occallatibacter sp.; assembly: GCA_036519195.1. Taxonomy (GTDB): domain Bacteria; phylum Acidobacteriota; class Terriglobia; order Terriglobales; family Acidobacteriaceae; genus Telmatobacter. The sequence goes on from DATDLS010000190.1 coordinate 5,331, forward strand.
GAAAAGGCGCCTGTGAGTACGGCTTCGCCAAAGACGCCCGCACAGCCAGGTGAGATTCAAAAGCGCCAGGACGGCGTTTACACGATGCATGAAGATGTGGATGAAGTGCTGCAAGCCTGCGTTGTTGTGGATGACAAAGGCCACATGGTGAATGACCTGACTCGAGGCGACTTTCGTGTATGGGAAGACGGCGTTGCGCAGGCTACAACCTCATTCCTGCATCAGGATCAGCCGGTATCTCTCGGCATCCTTGTCGATAACTCCGGATCTATGCGTGACAAACGCGCCGCCGTCAACGCGGCCGCCCTTACGCTGTGGCGTGCATCCAATCCGCAGGACTCAGCTTTTGTGGTGAATTTTTCTGATCATGCATTTCTGGATCAAGGCTTCACATCTAACATTGATCTGCTCAATCGGGGCCTCTCGCGTTCTGATACGAGGGGCACCACGGCCCTTTACGATGCCGTAGCAGCGTCGGCAGATGAATTGTCTAATCACGGCAAACTGCCCAAGCAGGTGCTGCTGGTGATTACGGATGGCGCTGACAACGCATCTCGCCTCAGTCTCGAGCAGGCCATTCGCCGTGTGCAGAGCCTGGGCGGCCCGGTTGTCTACACCATCGGCCTGTTGTTCGACACGGAGAAGGAGGAAGCAGATCGAGCCAAGTCTGCCCTGGAAGCTTTGTCGGCGGAGACCGGCGGCATTGCCTATTTCCCGCGCTCCCTGGACGAAGTGAGCCTCATCACCGCCGAAGTCGCGCATGACATTCGCAATCAGTACACGATAGGCTATCATTCCTCCAAGCCCACCAGCCTTGGCGGGTACCGCAGGGTGCGCGTTGAAGCATCCGCTCCCAAACACGGCAAGCTGACCGTAAGAACGCGCAATGGTTACTACGCCAACAAGTCCGCCACGCAGCACGCACAGACGCAAACGGCGCAAGAGACAAGATAGATGTCGGAGCAATCTGCTGCGCTGTTCTCTTTCGAATACAACCATCTCCAACGCCCGGGAATGAAGTCCCTAGCAACAGGGACCTCAATCGCTTTTGCTGCGGCCCAAGCATGGCAACGGCTGAGTAACCATCCCCAATCGAGCAGGACTTCGGTCGGAGCACATGAGTGGCTTTTCTGCTGGCAACCGGTTACCCGTTCGACTCGACAAGAGCTTATGGCATAAATCGAACTTAGCGGAATTGGATTCCGCCTTCGCCTCCATACCCGAATGGAGGCAAGCAAGCGCGATTTCGTAAGGCTCTCAGTCCGACTCTGAGATCGTCCATCGTCCGGTCGAGTCATGGGAAGGCATCGAAAGCTGTTGCCCTGCAAGAAGAGGATCAGTGTAGATGGAAGTCCACGTCGATTACGATCTGGACAGACACCGGGTGCCCTTGGTACATGGCCGGCCTAAATTTATATTGCCTCACGGCATCGATCGCCTTTTCATCCAGTCCCATGCCGAGATGGCTTACGAGGCGTAGGTCCTGCGGATTGCCCTGCGAGTCAACAATCAGCTTGATGGAAACGCTGCCCTGGTAATTCTGGCGTCGTGCATCTTCTGTAAATTCCGGTTGCACAGAGCGAAGCAGCTGCGGTGCGCTCACTCCGCCGCCCACACTCATCAGGCCGCCTCCATAGCCGCCGCCGCCGCCCAAGCCGGCTCCAGCACCATGTCCTGCACCGATGCCACCTCCGAGCCCCTGCCCAAAGCCAGAGCCGGCGCCCTTGCCCTGCGAGGCAAGCGCCACCTGCGGTGAATCTGACATGCCCACAGTCGGCATGGTCGGAGTGTCCGGCATCTTCACGATCTCGGACGGGGGCGCCGCCAACTTCGGCTGATCGATGCGAATGATTTGCGGAGGCGCAATCGGCGTCTTCGCTACGATCGTCGGCAGATGGCCCCGCCTGGGTGGAACCACGTCATGGGCGCCGCCGCCACCGCCGCCGCCCTGCACCTTGGCGACCGGCATCGTCAGGGGAGGAACCGTCAGTTTGAAGTCCATCGGTGTCACAACGGTCTTCGGCTCCACCACGATATTCGAATGCACTTTCAGCGCTACAGTTAAAATCAAAACAATGGCGGCAACATGGATCACCAACGACACAGCGCTTGATTTCCGATCCCGCTTGAAGTTCAGCGGATCGACGGTAAAGATGGGCCGTTCCGTCCCTGCATGCATCAGCTCGGGTCTCTTGGCGGAATAAGTATCATGAAGGTTGGGTGTCCGCGACGGCCAAGTGGATGCACCTGCATCCTGCAGCCTGCAGCTTGATCCACTGACTGGGTTGCCTAAGATCGAGTTGGGGGTCGTCGATATCAATTTGTTCATTGAATGTTGCCGGAAAATCGGGTTCCGGCATCTCCTCTCTCGGTTGAACACTGATTAGCTAGCAACGAAATCAAAACAAAGTCTCCGGCGGTCGCTTGAATCCGCCTGAGTCCAGCCGTGCATTTACCAAATGCCCTTGTCGCTTCCTGTAACTTTCTGACCCACGAGCGCGGCCGTAGCCAGCCAAGGCAACAGGCTGAGCCGTGCGCCGTTTTGCAACTCTCTCTTCTTCAGCAACCCGGCAAGCTGTGATCCGTAAAGCTTTACCGATTGCGGCATGATCGGTACGCGGATGAATTCCTTCGCGTAGAAAACCTGGTCACCGCCAAACCGCGCCGAGACCAGCACAAACTCCGGAAGGTCGAGCCCCACACCGCTGTACTTCATCATGTAATCGGACACAATCACCAGATAAGTCGCAACGCCTTCCCAGATGCCGGCTGCCGTCGCCGCCGAATGCAGGTCGTTCAGATCCACGCCTCCGGAATCCAGCAGAGCGGCGGAATCCACAATGTCGCAAAGCCGGAAGTAGAAGTGACGATACATGCGCTGCAGCGTTGAAATCATCAGCCTGTCTGATGCCGATGGAACGCGAAACTCCTGATTGCCTAGCAGCACGCGCCGGGTGCGTGCGATGAGGCGTGATGCGATCACGACCTGTTCACCTGTCTGTCCCAGGCGGCCCATGTGAATCTCGACCGCTTCACTCAGGCCGGGGATCATGAAGTTCCATTTGCGGGCTAAACGATCACCCCAACTCCGCTCAGCAATCTCGGCATCGAAACGCCTTTTCATCATCTTGACAACATCTTGAGACTGAGCGTTGGTATATAAATCGAGATCACTGCCGAGGTCAGGCCAGTGGTCAAGGGACTTGATCACGGCAACATCGTAATTGTCCACTTCGAACGCGGTGCAGATTTCGCCGAGAAATTCGAGAGCCGTGGCAATGCGCGCCTTTTCCGCCTTCAGAGCGGACTCGGCCCACTCCGCGCGCATCTCGTCTCCCGTCTCCTCGATCGCGTCAAGAAATATTTCCAATGCGCGGATGATGACATGATTGGAATTTGCCAGCGCCGCCAACTCGTCGAATTCCGGGCGGCTGATAGCTCGAAGCTCTGTTTTCAATCCCTCCATGGGAGACAAAGGCGAACGATCACGGCTGCGCGGAGTAATAAGCAGCCTTGAGAGCAAGGTCATGGTGCGTTTTGAAGGCGGTTGGACTGCTGGCTTTGTCATCTTCGTAGAGTCCTTTTCGCGCTATTAAATCTGCGGTGCGGGTGGCGTCGGCGTCGGCGATTGGTTCGGCACCGCAGGGGTTTCCGGCTGCGTACCGGAATCACCGGGTGTTCCATTGCCTCGAGGTGTCAGTTCAATCGGCCCGGTTTGCTGGCGACGCTGCCGGCTATACTTGTCGAGCTGGCTGTCCACCTGCTGATCGCTATCGGTAGCTACTGTAAAGAGCTTTTTACCTTCAGCGACATGCTGCGTAGCCAGACCAACGCGGACGTTTGCATCGCCGGCCTTGCGGGCCTTCTCGTAAAAGAATCCCGCCGTCTCCAGGTCACCGTCCATCTCGGCGACAAAACCACGGTTATTCAATGAGAACGCGCTGCCCGGATCTAACTGATAAGCCTGAAGAAAATTCTGCCGTGCCGCCTCCCGGTTGTTCTGGTTGCTTGCTGATACTCCCCGCAAAGTGAAAAGGATCGCATTTTTTTCTGCGCCATCCATGTGCTTCAATCTGGTTTCGAGCCGCTTCTCGCTCGCTTCCGCCATGGCGCTCACCGGCTTGCCCCGCCAAGCGCGGTCAAGCGTGACCACCACCGGCTCGGAGGAATGAGCCTCTGCAGCTTCGCGATAGGACTTCATCGCGCCGTCGAAATCGCCGATCGTTTCATCGCCCACACCAAGATTGTTCAGCGTGAACGCGTTGTGCGGATCGAGAGCCAGTGCCTGATGCAGCAGGGCCACAGCCTCAAAGCCGCGGCTCGCAGTAATCAGGTTCATCGCGTCAACGTTCATCCTGTTGACGCGCATCGGCATGTCCTGAAGGTTGGCAAAGGCATACTGCATTGGCTTGCCGTCGAGCTCCTTCACGTTGCTCACATCGATGTTTGCGGTGCTCCCCTGTTCCGAAGCCAGCTCATAGAACTTACGCGCGCGTTCCAGTTCTCCCTGTAATTCTGAAATGTACCCGAGATTGTTCAGCGTGAACGGATCGGCCGGATCGTAGAGATACGCCTTGTAAAAAAGCGTCGCGGCCTTCTCGTACTGCCGTTTTCTTACCGCTTCAACACCCTCGCGGTTCAGCCGCTGCACCGGTGTGAGTTCGCTGTGGCGGGGAATCCTGATGGTCAACACATCCCCCGCCCACGCAGGAGCAGAGGACATCGCCATGATCGCAATGCTCGCAACTATCTTCATTGGCACCATTGCGCTCATTTCACCTTTCGGTACGGAGGGGATTAAAAATTGATGCGAACATTTAGTTAGATGCGGCCTGTCCTCGTGTGTTGCCAGCGCAATTTGGAGTTTTTACTCTACCTGAGCCTGTATGCAGGCCACCAAGGGTCAGCCACATACATCCAATCATGTGTCACAGCAAATCAGCTGAGGATGTGAGGATATGGGACGTTTATTTACATTGGTTTTGCTTGCTGGCCTCTCTTTTGAGGTTTTGGCGGCCGCAAACGCACAATCGCAGTTTTCCAGCCAACCTTCCATGCTGGATTCAACAACCGCTTTGGGAGATATTCCTGGTTTGCCGGCTGCGCCGCGCGGGAAAAGCACCATCCTGGGGGGTGAAATTAGCATTATTGATCCGGTGCGCGATGAGCTGACGCTCAAAGTTGCCGGTCAACACCCGGTCAAGATTCTTTTTGATGAACGCACTCAGGCATTCATTGACGGCAAAAGGATTTCGCTCCGTCAGCTGGGTCATGCAGACCATGCCTCAGTGCAGACGCTGCTCGACGGTACAAATGTGTTCGCCCTCAGCATTCACATTCTTTCTCAATCGCCTCAAGGTGAATACCAAGGCCGGGTGTTGAACTACGACTCGAGCAGCAATCAGCTCACCATAAGTTCGGCAATGTTTCCGCAGCCTCTCAAGATTCTTGTGCCTGCCGGGACTCCGGTAGTACGTGTCGGCCAGACCGCATTTGTCGCGACCCACCTGGGAACGGCCGACCTGGTCAAGGGGGCAATGATCTCGGTCACATTCAGGTCAAACAAAGAAGGCCGGGGCGTGGCTGACCAGGTCTCGGTGCTGGCCACCCCAGGCTCCACGTTTGTGTTCACGGGGAATATCTCATCTTTGGACATGCACGCCGGCCGATTGTCGATCTTTGATCCTGCCGACGAGAAGACTTATCAGGTATCGTTCGACGCCGCGAATTTCCCCTCCACGCAGAATCTGCACGCCGGCGACCCTGTCATGGTAACCGCCGATTTCGATGGCGACCATTATGTTGCAAATGCGATCACGCCCAATAACTGAGAAGCAAAGTGTCGCCAGACTTATTCATCGAACCTCGATTTCCATCCCCTCTGGGAAACAGATAGATTAGAAAGTGGATGAGAGCAGCGGATGCGTTCATCTCGCTCGCCGTGGCCAATACGCCATGCACAGCTTGAGGCGGAATGAAATCAACTGACAGGCGTACGTTCCTGAGACTCTGCGCTCAATCCGTATCCGCTCTCGCCCTTTCCAAGGGGGCCCAGGCAGGCGGAGGGCGGACCGGCTTTGGCACACCGGCACCCAGTCGCACGCCGCAAACGCTCGATCGATTTATCGATCCGCTTCCGATTCCCAGCCGCGTTTCACCGGTCGAAGTTCACAAAGACAAGCTGCTCTATCGCATACGCATGGAAGAGTGCAAACAGCAGATGCACTCGCAGCTGCCTGCTAGCAGGCTTTGGGGGTACGAAGGACAATATCCAGGGCCGATCTTTGAGGCGACGCGCGGCATGCCGATTGAGGTTGAGTGGGAAAACCACCTGCCTACGCAACATATTTTCGCGATAGATCCCCATATTCATGGGGCCATGCCGCCCTCGCCCGCCGTACGCACCGTTCCGCATCTCCACGGCGCCCGCACCGAGTCCGCCAGCGACGGACTACCGGAAAAGTGGTTTGTTCCCGGCGCCTCGGCTCGTTACTTTTATCCCAATAAGCAGCAGGCCGCGACGCTCTGGTATCACGATCATGCACTCGGCATCACGCGATTGAATGTGTATGCGGGCCTGTCCGGCTTTTATTTTCTGCGTGACAGCGAGGAGCGCGACCTGGGCCTTCCTGCGGGCGATTACGAAATCCCACTGCTGCTGCAGGATCGCACCCTCGATGCGATGGGCCAGCTGGTTTATGCGCCCACCCATGAAAACGGAGTGAAATTGCCGCCAGGCGTCTGGGGACCGGAATTTTTTGGCGAACTGCCCGTCCTGAATGGCGCCATTTATCCGCACCTGGACGTTGAGCCGCGGCCGTATCGCCTGCGCGTCTTGAACGGAGCAAATTCCCGTTTTTTCAATCTCTATTTCAACCTTGCCAAGAGTCCCACCGATATCCCTTCGCTTGTTCCATTCCATCAAATCGGCTCAGACGGCGGGTTTCTTCCCAAGACAGTTCCACTTACCAGGATATTGCTGGGCCCGGCAGAGCGTGCTGACCTCATCGTGGATTTCACTGGCCTGGAAGGCAAGACAATCACGGTTTCGAATGATGGATCCGCTCCCTATCCAGGTTGGGAGATGATGGCCAGCCTGCATGCGCCACTCGACGAGCTGATGCAGGTCCGCGTGACCTTGCCGCTCAAGGCCAAAGCCAAGGCGATCGACCTCGCGCCGGCAAACTCATTCACCAGGTTCGAAGAATCTCTATCCGTCCTCACCAGAGATTTTCTGCTGACGGAGAAGGTGGATGCTCAAGGGCATTCGCTGGGGGTGCGGATCAATGACAAGGGATACGACGAGCCGGTAACGGAAATTACAAAACTGGGACAGTTGGAGAAGTGGCGATTCATCAACACGACCGACGATGCTCATCCTATGCATTTGCACCTGGTGCAGTTCCAGATTCTTGAGCGGCAAGGCTTCGACCCTCCCGCTCTGACACAGGGAAGGCTCGAGCTTGTGGGACGAGCCCGACCGCCTGCGCCGAATGAGGCCGGGTGGAAGGACACGGCGATCGTGAACCCTCGCGACGTGCTGACCATTCTCGTCCGCTTTGAAGGCTTCACGGGCCGATTTGTCTTTCACTGTCACATGTTGGAGCACGAAGACAACGACATGATGCGCCCGTTTGAAGTCGTGTCGTAAAGACCGAAAGGGCCCCGGGGAGGCGCCTGCCTTGACTACCTCCACTGGGCCCTTCTATTCACACTGCACAGGCAAACCACGAACTATCTCTTGCTGGTCACAGCAGGCGCGAAGGTTGCTGGTGTGCATGTGCTGCCAACCGCTGGCGGCGTGGGCGGCGTGGGCGGTGTCGACCACGGAACGCCATTGAAATCGAAGAATTCCAACAGATCCGGCTGCGCGGCATCGCGTGCGGTCAGGTGTGCGCTCGAGCCAATGAATCTGCTCTCCACGAACTTGATTACTGCCGTGTGGTCCATCGGCGTGTGCGAGACATAATGCGCCCGCGTGAAGGGCGAGATGATGATATTCGGCAGCCGGAATCCGAGCTGCGCGGCGAATCCTTGTACTGCTGCTGCATCACCGGAATTGAATCCCGGGTCTCCCGAGGCCAAATCACAATGATCTGGATCAGAAGGAGTGTAGGGGCAGGGATTGTACATATCCGGATTCACCGCGATCGCCGAAATATCGCCCGGCGTCGCTCCCAGGTCCGTAGGATTCGTGAAGTCGTTAGAATGGCCGGGCACCGGGGGAACGTGATCGTACGGACCACCGCCTTCGTCGTAACTGAGGAAGAAGATCGAGTCTGCCCACTCCGGGCTCGCCGTGAAGGCACTCACTACTTTATCCACTTCCATTTGCCCCAAAAGGATCGATTGCCCCGACCCCGGATGCTCGTCATTGTTGCCGTAACCTGCTTCGATGAATGCAAAGCTCGGAAGCGTGCCATTGGTCAAGTCCGTGTAGAACTGAGAAATGGGCGCAATGTGGGTAACGTCGATGCAGAAGGAATTCGTTGGATCGCCCACTGCCGTGCCCGACGCCTGTGTTGGCGGAGTGCACGCCGCGCCCGATGGGTTTTCGTACATATACTGAAAAGAATCCTGCAACGAAGAAAAGTCAGTGGCAGGATATTCCGCGTTCGATCCCGTCGCCGGACAGTCATCTTCATCCAGACAGAAGCCTTGCGTGACCGTGTAGTAGATCTTCCAGGAAACATTTGCGGTATTCAATTCATCAAAGATCGTCGGAATCGCCAACTGAGAAAGGTGGTCATCGCCACCTGGATCCTTGACCAGGCCCTGCGTCGTGCCACCCGTGAAGGTGGCGATACGATTGTCAATGCTCTTGCTCGATACGGGCGAGAACCACCGGTCCGACAAAGCGAACTGAGATGCCATGAAGTAGTAGTAGTTCAATGTATCCTGATCGTAATACCCCATTGCGCGTTGTCCGGTTGTGTCGGTGAAACTTCCTGAACACGTTGTAGGTGTGCAGCTGTTCGCATAGCCTTCGGCATTGTGGACAAAACCATCCATCAAGATGGGACGCGTGGTCAGGAAGTCAAAAGCGTTTGCATCCCCGTAGCTCGCCAGCCAGTCCGAAGTTTCGTCGTCGATGCATGTGCTGGTGAATTTGAAGAGCGAATACGCCGTTCCCTGATCGTCTGAATTCGTGATCGTAGTCAGCTTGTCATCGATACCGTCCACGTTATACGTCACGCCATCTGCACCGACGTTCATCCCATTCGTCTGCCGGTACGGATTCAACATGCCGAAGTAGTTGTCAAACGTGTGGTTCTCCTGGAGCATGAAGATCACGTGATCGACGTTCTGAACGCTGCCCGTCGCACTCAGGGTCACGGTGACCTCAGCGGTTGCCACCCCCCCTGTTCCAACCGCAGTTGCGGTGTAGGTTGTGGTCCCGGTCGGACTCACGGACTGCGATCCGCCCGTTGCTGAAAGCGTGTAAGAAACACCGCCCGGTGCAGTGACAGTCACGCCGGTCGCGTTCGTCGCCGTCACAGTCAACATGGAAGAATGCCCGGTGACGATGGTAGTAGGATTTGCCGCGATCGTCACCGTTGGAGCTGGATTGGCTGTTACGGTAACCATCGTGGTAGCTGTTGTCGTTCCGCCTGGCCCCGTCGCGGTAGCCGTGTACGTGGTGGTGGCCGTAGGCGTCACGGTCTGCGTTCCTCCAGTCGCCAGGAACGTATACGAGCTCCCATCGCTTCCGGAAATGGTGACGGTCGTCGCATTTACCGCGGTTACGGTTAGTGTGGATGAACTGCCAGGAGCGATGGAGGGCGGAACAGCTGTCAGTGTTACCGTTGGTGCGGGATTGGCCGACACGGTCACGATTGCCTGTGCAGTGGTGCTACCGCCGGCTCCCTTAGCAGTTGCAGTATACGTGGTAGTCTGAGCCGGCATGACCGCCTGCGTGCCGCCGCTCGGCGTCAGCGTATAACTGCTTCCGTCCGATCCCGTAATTGTGACCTGTGTTGCATTGATTGCCGTGACCGTAAGAATTGAAGACGCGCCAGCAACAATCGAGGTGGGATTGGCGGCGATACTCACAGTTGGCGGCGCGTTGGCCGAAACAGTTACCGTCGCCGCGGCTGTCGCGGTTCCGCCCGCTCCGGTTGCCGTGGCCGTATAGGTAGTGGTTGCGGCCGGGCTTACCGACTGCGTGCCTCCGGTCGCGCCGAGCGTATAACTGGTTCCATCGGATCCGCTGATCGTTACTCCCGTTGCGTTGGCCGCAGCCACAGTCAATACTGAGGAAGCGCCTGCCGCAATCGAGGATGGCGCTGCGGAGATGGTGATCGTTGGCAGAGAATTTGCGGATACCGTGACAGTGGTGACAGCCGATGTGCTCCCGCCGATCCCAGTAGCGACTGCAGTATAAGTGGCCGTTGCCATGGGGCTCACCTTCTGCGTACCGCCCGTGGGTCCCATGTTGTACGAGCTTCCGTCTGTACCGGTGATCTTAACCTGGGTCGAGTTTGTCGCTGTCACCGTAAGCATGGACGAACTTCCCGCGGCAATGGAAGCCGGAGAAGCGGAGAGAGTTACAATCGGCGCCGTCGTCGAACCAGTGAAGTTGGTTCCAGAGCAGCCCGCTATGAGTAAAAAAAGCAAGGCGCCGGGCAATGCCAGGAAAACTGTAATAGGACCTGGCCAGGAAGCGCGCAACCTTATCATGGTATCTCCCCATGCTCCCGTAGTTGGGGGCATGTTTGTCCGACTACTGCCGCGAGCGGCCATTTCTGACGCGCAATTTTAAGGCAGCCTTTTTACCAGTTGCTCCGTCCAAGGTTGAACCAGAAATTGAACTTCTCGCGTTGAGCTCGGGTCTGCCCGGAGTAAGTAGTCAGTTCGGGTAACCGCAAGATATCTCCGAGAAAGTTGGATGCGCGGAGAAGTCAACTTAGATGCTTGGCCACTGGCGCATCGAATTGCTCAGGAGTTCGCTCTGCCTGAGGGATTGAGCTGATCTCCGTCAACCGACGCATGATCTCTTGGAATCGATGAGCGGCCTCTCGACACCGGCTCCGCAACATCTTCCAGGTGGATGTAACTGCCCGCCGGCGCGATGGTGTGATGATCGTCCATGCCTTCGCGCCGCTGAGTAAGCAATGCCGCCTGCAGGCTCCAGTTCGGAACTGCTTCCTGCGCGCGCAGAGCACGAAGCCAGGCGCGACGAGATCCGGGAAGAGTCGAAACGCTTTTAATTGCCTTCTTGCACTTATGTAACTCGAACCAACGAAGGTAGTTTTTTACAACGCTCGTCATGGTCATCTCCACTCCTGCCGTGAAGTTATGTTCCGACATCTGCTGCTGGAGCTGGGGAGACTCCAGAATGGCAATCAATTGCCTGGCCAGGTCGTCGGCATCGCCCTTTTTGTGAAAGCGGACCGCCATTCGTTCCCCTTCCGCCATGCCGCGTAGATCTTCAATATCGGCGCACACAATCGGCACTCCGAACTCGCATGCCTGATGTGCCGGCCCGCTCGAGCCGGTCGCGGAGTCATAAGGCATAACAATGATCGACATGGATTGAAACAATTCTGGGATGGCTTCTTCCGCCACGTAACCGCGAAACTCGATTGGCAAATGGGCAGGCTGCGCGTCCCGGATCGATTCCCAATATCCGGCTCTGGTGTGATGGTTGGCCCCGGCAACAATCAGCCGTGCATTTGGTATCTTCTCCAGGACCTTGGGGAATGCCTCCATCAGTGTTTCCAGCCGCTTATACGTGCCCCAATGGCCAATTGCCAAAATGCGATGATCTGGATTTCCGCGCTTGCTGAAATCGGGCGGACTAGGAATCGACGCGAAGGTTCCGTGCGTGCCCAAGAGCACATTGCGGGCTGAATACTTGGTGACCAGTGTGTGCCGGTATCCGGGCAACAACACGGAAACGGAGTGCGCCCGGAGCAAAGCCTTCGTGGCCAGATTTGTGCCAAAACGGAAAAGCCTTTCGCGGCGCACGCCGGCCGCCGCAAAATCAACATGCTCGATGATGTGGTGCAGCGTGATGTGGGTGAAGAACCCCGCCGCGCGTGTCAGTGCCGGTGCAGAAAGGCCTGCGAACGCCGCAACCGGATTCTCCGGAGTTGCGAAACTGGAAAACACCAGGTTGTACCAAACTACGTCCGGCTTCAGTTGACGAATGGTGTTCAGCAGACGCACCGGAGTTCGAACATCGCCGAACTTCCAGCAGCGAATCACATTGAAGTCCGGCAACTCCTTCATCTGATCAGCCTTGATCGAGTGACCATTTTCGTCGGTCGCAAAATCGTAATCAGTCAATTCGTCGGCAAGAATTGTTAATTGGACATCAGGATTGCGCTGCAGTTCTCGCGCAATGTGAAAGGAATACTCGTTTAACTGGCGCCCACTGGGAGGGAATGTGGCAACTAAGCAAATTTTCACTGGATTCCCCCTTTAAAATAGGCTGATTTGAAAGTACGGTCTGAGCTGCTGATTGTGCGTACCATTGAAATTGAAGAAGGATTCTACCTGGACACCCGCCGAGAAGCGGATGGGATATTCGAGCACCACGGTGCCCGAATCATCATTGAATTTGCGGCGAAAAGGCCTGGCGTAGGAAACCGAGAAGCTATTCTGGATGGCGTCGTAGACGTGGAAGCTTCTCGTGCTGGAATAGGCCGAAGAGAATTGATAATCCCACTTGGGATTGGGAGCGAAATCAACGGTTCCAGCGGGCCGCAGATTTTGTGCGATTCCTGAATTGGCCCCCACGATTCGCCAGGAACGTACGTCCTCCGCCTGGGCTCTCACATTCAAACGCTCCCCAAAAAGGTGAGTGAGGCCGATATAAGAAGAGGTCAAGTAGTCTTCGTACTGGACCGGGGAAAACTTCTGATCGTTCGATCCCCAGCCAGTAATGAGAGCCGTCTTGGCCCACGGCGCGCCCACTCGAAGGTCCACTGCTCCGGTCAAAGCAGTCGAGTGCAAATTGCTCAAGGTAAAAGGCCCTGTTTCACGAATGAAATATCCGCTCACAGACAGAGCGTTGAAGAATGAACTCGTCGACAGGTACGCGAACACGCGGAACAAATTCTGATTCAATTGGACTGGCTCTATGGAATCGCGACGAATCGTCTCCTGAACGCCGGCATTGAACGTTAGGACGTTGCGGCCAATGTTCACAGTCGGATTTAGTCCTACGTTGAATGCATAGTCGGTTGTATTTCGGTTAACAATCGAGTTTGTGGCGGGCACCGATATCTGTCCGCGCGCATTTCGAAGGTCGAAGAACCCGCCGATCGTCGGAAATTTGCCTAGATGCAGATGAAACGCGTCGAGCCATTGCGTCTGGATCGAAGAACGAGGAGGCGGCAAATCGGCGGTATCAGTGGGCGGCACTGGAAATGTCGCGTCCAGCTTGGAGTCCAACACATACACTGTGGTGTCTTCGTAGATGGGTTCCACGGTGAAGAAGGACAGTACGCTGAGCACGGGCGTAACGCGCAAGCCCTCATCGGCGCCCGTCTGCATCAGGGACTCCTCAGCGGATTGATCTTCGCCTTCCGCATTGGATGCCTGGGCAAACGAAGTGAGTGCCTCCGCATTGTGATGCTCCTGGCGATAGACATTGGCTTGGGCCAGCAAATACTGGTAGTCAGGCGCTTCACCGGCGACGGCACTGACTGCCGCTAACTCGCCTTCGGCTCGTGCTGTATCCCCCAGCGCGAGATAGTTGTTGGCCAGGCCGATGCGCACAGCCGGATCCGGAGCGCCGGCGGCCTTGGCGCGATCGAGATAGGACTGGGAGAGTTGATAGTCATGCATCGACCGGAAAATATCCGCCGCGGCCAGGTATTGAGTTCCGGTTGGGGGCGTCGCGTCTCCGGCCGCGCCTTCCATCTGCGCGAGCGCAATCTGCCGCTCCGCATCTTCTGAATGTCCCTGCTCAGCCATCAGCTGCGCGATGGCAAGGCGGACTGAAACCCGATCGCTGTCGGTGACCGAAAGCGCTTTGCGGAATCGGTCCATGGCCGCAACATGGTCTCCAATCGTGCTCAGAGCCTCGCCGGTCGACACATAAATCGCGCTCTGCTCTGACATCGAACCTTTCTTCGCACTGGGCATTGTAGCGGCATTCTGCTCTGCCAACTGCACATATTTCAGCGTCTCGTCACGTTGTTGCAGGTTGGCATACGATCGAGCCATCAGCGCATACACATCGGCGCTATTGGCCGAGTCTTTTATCGCGATTTGTAACTCGTCGATCGCGTCGTGGTAGTGGCGTTCAGAGAAGAGGGTGTTGCCCAGCCCCAGGTGGAGCGAACCGTCATCGGGAGCAAACTTTAACGCGGCCCGGTATTCCTCAGCAGCCTTCAGAAGCATGTCTTCGCGGCCATATGCGGTGGCCCGAATTTCGTGGATGCCTTCGGAGTCGCCCAGAGCTTTTTCCGCCAGCTCCGCTTCGCGCAATGCCGCCTGCGGCTTATGCAAGTTGAGGCTTGCATAGGCCAGACCAAGATGCGCTTCGCCGTTGCCGGGTTCGCGCTTCAGCGCTGCTTCAAAGTCGTCGGCAGCCGCCTTTGGCTCATTCAGATCATTCAGCGTATAGCCTCGATTCACATAGGCGGTCACCACTGAAGGATCTCGATTAAGAGCCTCAGAAAAGTCCTGCCGCGCCTCTTCGCTTTGTCCCTCGTGCTTGTGCACATAGCCTTGCAAAAGCGGAATATCGGGCTCTTTCGGGAACACGCTACTGTATTCGGTGGTCAGGCTAAGCAGTTCGTCGTACTTCTCCATATTGAGCAGATCGTAGCCCAGGTAGACGACCACATCGCGGTCGTGGGGAAGGACCTTGAGTGCCTGGTGGGCTGCGTCGGCTGAAGCCTGATAGTCACCCTTGAAGCTGAGATACCTTTCCTTTTCGCGGAGGATCTGCGGCTCCTGATCCATCCCGCCGGTGACCCGGCTGAGCCATGTACCGGCCAGCGCTATGTTATGGGCTTCAATCGCGGCATTCATTCCGCCCGCCATCACCAGGGGCTTGTGTGAATCGAGCCCATAGGCGCTCTTGTACGAGGTTTCCGCGCGCGTAAACTGGCGGCGCGCCGTATACAAATCGCCGAGCGCCAGATACGGGATATACAGCGTTGGAGCGACCTTTTCCAGGCGTTCAAAATACATTTCCGCATCCTGGTCTCGCCCGGCGACTCGGGAAGCGTAGCCGAGGGAGATAAGCGCAAAACGGTTGGATGGATCGGCAGAAAGCACCTGCTTGTAAGCTGCAATGGCATCTTCGGTACGGCCCATCTTCATCAGGATGTCGCCATCCAACTGGAGGTCGTCGCGATCGTGCGCATTGAGGGCCAGGGCTTCCTTCATATCCGCAAGGGCCTTGTCCAGGTCGCCGGCATTCAGTCGTATCAAGGCCCGCAGCCGCAGAAAAGGAGCCCTGGGAGAAGCCTGATCGCCCACTTTGTCAATCTCTGCTTGCGCTGTGTCGAGCTGGCGGCGCGCAGCGCTCTCATCGCCAACATCTTTGTAAGCCTCCATCAGATCCATGTGTAGCTGAATGCCATAGAGAGGGCCCTCAGCGGGCGTCGCCGGCAAATGCTCAATGGCCGCGGAATACTCCTTCACCGCGTCGTCGTCGCGCTCCTGCATCTTCGCAATCTCTCCGCGAATGGCGTGCAGCCTGTAGTGATTCGCATCGATTCCGGCGGCGCGATTGAGGAAGCTGTCCGCCTGCTCAAAGGAACCGATCGCAACTTCGCCCTGTGCCGCGGACAGTTGGAGGCTCAAATCTTTCGGGACTGCATTTGCAGCTTGCGCGTAGGACTTGGCCGAGTCGTCCAGCTTGCCATCGAGTTCGTACGTGTAACCGAGCTCGGCAATCACATCCGGCCTGGGATCGTGAATCTGTTTCAGCGCGGCAATCGCATCGGCGTAATCCCCCGTTTCGCGATAGTAACCGGCCATGGAGCGCTCGACATCCGGATTGTTGGGGTCGCGATGTTTTGCCAGTTCCAGGTAATGGTTTGCCAGATCCATCTGTTTCAGATGTTGATACGAAATTGCCAACAGCAATTCTGAGCGCGCACCCTGCTGAATGCGTTCTGCGTGGTTGAGCCATTCGAGAGCGCCCTGATAATCGCCCCTGCGCATGTTCAGATCACCCAACAGAATCGCATCGTCCTTACGGCGCGGATCTGCTGCAATCGACTGCCTGAGCAGGCGCTCGGCTTCATCAGTCCTGCCCATAATGCTATCGGTTTGTGCAAGGCCGGAAATACCATCAAGCGAAGACGGATTAAGGCGAAGGGCCTTGTTATACGCGTCCACGGATTCCTGATATCGCGAATTCAATCGGGCGGCATAGCCCAGCAAAAGCCATAGCTGCGGATCGTTGGGAGCTCCCTGCGCGGCGCGGCGCGCATAATCAAGCGCCTGCGCGTGATCGCCGCGCTGCAAAGCGAGTTCCGCCGCGCGTGCGAGCCGGGCGTTTTGAATATTCGACCCCCATCCAAGCTGCTGGTCCTGCGACTGCTTTGACTGACCGGAGGCCGGGTTCGGATCTGGCGATCCCACGTTATACACCTGAGCGCTGCCGAGCGACGTCGAAGCGACGAACACTGATAGCAATGCAACCCTCAAACTTCCAAGTCGAACAATCAAATCGTCACCAGCTCGAATCCACGTTATATGGCTTTTGATTCGGAAAGCGCCCTCAGCGTTGGCTCTTGGCACGCTTTTCGCAGAGCCAGGAATTTTTGATCCAGAGTCTGGTTTGGACAGGTTCACCGAGCAACCAAATGAGCCAGTTTCGGAATCTAAATTGAATTGGACGTATTGGCACCAAAATCAGCCTCGAAGACAGGAACGTGCAAACCCCGCAGAACGCCTTTAAATTCAGTTTCAATTGGTGATTTGGTCTTAAGATGGCGTTCAACTCCACGTGGAACCCGTAGGCCAACGCACCGGGGTCGCTTTCCACAGTCGACATCCGGTAGAGTTGCGTTTGATTCAAAAACCGCCCGTATAATTTAAGCAGAGTATTGAATTCCCCTTTAGATTAGCTTATTGCACCTCAGGTCGCGAGCCGAACAAGCGGTTCTAAAGCAACACTATGGCCGATTTCCGAATCGAACAATTTGTATGACGTACGGGGTCTATGCAGATCCCTGGCCCAAAATATGTGATTCAGAATCTGTCATCCACACTGTGTCCGTTGGTGCCTTCCTGAGGCACAGCAAATGGTACAACGTTTGACATGAATCAAATGGATCCCTCGAGAGGCAATTGTGCAGAACGCTCAGACCCTTGCACCATCGTCAAAGCCGATCCCCATGAGCCTTATCCTCATGGCGGCGGTCGTGGTTCACCTGCCGCTCCTTCTCATGAAGTTGCCTTTGAAGTCCTACGACACGAACTTCCACATCTTCTTCGCCTCGCATTACGTTCATCACTGGTTTAATCCGTGGAACACAAAATGGTATGCGGGTTTCTCTCAGGCCACTTATCCGCCCTTGCCGCAGCAGTGGGTGGCGCTGCTGTCTTGGATTTTAGGTTTGGACCTGGCGTATATGGCGGTTCAGTTTGCAGCCATCCTGCTGCTCGCCCTTGGCGTGTATCGGTTTTCGCGGCTGTGGGTCAGCCCACGCGCCGCATCGTTCGCTGCGCTGGCGAGCGTGTTCCTCGGTTCAGAGAGTTTTCTGGTGTACAACGCAGGCCAGTTGGGCACCACATCCGCCGCGCCGATTTACCTGAACGCGCTGCCATTCCTGTTCGAATGGGTGCGTCGTGGCAGATGGCAATCGTTTGTGAAAGGCGTAGTGCTCTTTATGGCGGCCGCCGCTGCGCACCACGCTACGCTCTTGTTTGGGTCGTTTTTCTTCGCACTGCCCGTGCTGGTTCTGGTATGGCTCGATCGCGAAAACGGCGAGCGCATTTCGATGCCCGCCTTCTTGACCCGCACCATCAGTTTCGCCGTGATATCGGGGGTGGCCATCGCGATTGTGCTGCTTCCCTTCTGGATCGCGCTGATCCACTACCCCGTTACGCAAATGCCCATTCCTCACGGCAGCCGCGCCAACTATATCCTCAGCCCGCAATTGGGCATCAACTACTTTGTGGTTCCCTACGGCGCCTTGATTCTGGCACTGCCGTTCATCTTTCTGCGCGGCTCTGCCGTCACCCGGCTTCGCCCGTTGCTGTTTGGCTTCTGGTTCGCCTTTTTGATCGGGCTTGGCGGCACCACCCCCGTCGGCCACATCCTTCTGGGCCGCGCCTTCGACGTGCTCACCATGGAACGCTTCAGTTACTGGGCAACCCTACTGGCGCTGCCATTTGTTGGTCTGTTGGCCTCCGAGCTCATCGATCGGTTCCGGTCAGGCGCCGTAGTCGGGTTGACAGTCGCCGCTGCATTCAGCTGCGCACTCGCCGTCGGATGGTCGACCTACCACCCTGCGGAGGGGCCAGACTTCAGCGTAGATCAGACTGCTGCCTGGCTTAATCGTGATGGTCACGATCAATATCGCTATGTCACGCTGGGGTTCGGCAACAAAATCTCCCGCCTGGCGATGATGACCGACGCCAGCAGCGTTGACGGGGAATGGAACTCCGGCAGAATGCTGCCCGAACTGACCGCGAACGGAGCGGCCGAGCTTACCAGCTCAAAGTATTTCGGCGAGGCGGGCCTCGATGCACTGCGCGCCATACTGATGCATGCCGATCACTATGGGCTCAAGTGGGTCTTCGTACGCGAACCCTTCTACGACCCGCTTCTTTCCTTCGCTGGATGGCGTCCAGTAGACAACCTTGAAAATCGCACCATCATCGTGTGGAGCAAAGACGGAGTTCCTCCGGCATTGCCCCTCAACGCGCCGCAGATACCGCCGCACTGGCAGGGCCTGATGTGGGGAATCTTCCCCCTGGGAAGCAGCCTGCTCGCAATCCTGGTACTGCTGATTCCGGAAAAAACCCGCCATGAAAGTCGAGCCGATGAACCCCTGGTTGCTGATGAACAGCTCGTGCATCGGAGGCTGGTCTCGTGAATAACGGTCGCTTGCTCGCTGCTCTTCTTGTCATCGCCACCATCGCGCTCGTTGCTATCGGCACTCTGTGGCCCTCTGCCGCCGCGCTTGCCTACACGGGCGGCGGAACTCTGATCACTTCCTCCTCAACGCCCGAAGCCGCGGTGCGAAACCTGGGCAACGAACTCCGCGCCCAGGCGTGGCAAAAGGCGTATGACAGCCTTGCCAACAAGGCTGAATTCACCGAACCGCAGTTTATGCATGACGTCACCGGCTACTACCCAAGCCTGTTGACCTATACGACTCTCGAGAACTTCGAGATCCGGACCGTGCATTCCTCTGAATCCGAGTCGGACGTCGAGTTGAAACTTCGCTGGTCCACTGTGGTTGGTCCTTCCGTCACCACGCGCGATGTGCACCTGGTGAGGAACGGAAACAGCTGGCAGGCCGAGTGGCCCCTTACAAAACCGGCCACCGTACCGCCGCAGGTCATCCCGGTGAACTATTTGCGCTGGGATGTCATCTATCGCGGGCCCGGCGACGATTGGGGGGTACAGGATGTTGAGGCTCCGCACGTACGCATTATTGACATGCATCCGGTCGATCGCGCCGAGGGCACGGTTATCTTAGGCGAATTGCTGAACGAAGACGTTGTGCCGGCCTACGTGTCGGTCTCCGCGACTCTGTTAAACAAGAGCAAGACGGCGATTGCAACCGAAGGCAGCTTCGACAAAATCTCTCACTTGTTGCTGCCCAAACAGGTTACGCCGTTCCTCATCAGGTTTCCTAACGTCTCGCTTTCTGAGGTAGGCAGCATCCGCCTGGATCCGTCCTCGTCACTGATTCCGGCTTCGGCTGATCCTGTGATCGAGATCGGCGACGAGCAGTTGCATCCCATTCCCGATGCGTCGCTCACCGGTCAGCTCATCAATCAAAGTGGGCAAATCGTCAACGTCGCCCACGTGCTGGGGACGTTCTACGACAAGAGCGGCAACGTGGTGTGGGTCGCCGACCAGTATGTGAACCAGGCGCTGCTGCCGCAGTCGCCAGTTCCCTTCCAGATCCGTATTCCTGAAGACCTGGCGAAGAACGTCAACACACAGCGCACGGTTGTTGCCACATTTAGCGCGGGAGCGGCCCAGTGAAAGCCAGACTGCCCCTCATCCTCTGCGGCGTGGCCTCGGCCAGCCTCCAGTTTGGCTTTGCTCAAGGCGCAAACATGACGGTGCCCAAATCCGTGGAGGCCGGCGCTTCATTTTCAATTCAGACCACCGGCAGCGGCAAAGCGGTGCTACTGATCGTGGGCCCCGCGCAGGTGCTGCGGCACGATGTGCAGCTCGGAGAGAGCGTGAATTTCACTTCCGGTTCCCTCTACAACGCAGGCAAATATGTCGCCATTCTCGAAGCCGGTGCATCAGCGGAGACAGAGAACTTTGACGTGCTAGCCGCTCAAAAGCCTGCAGAATTGAGCTTTCTCGCCAAGCCGTCGCGGCTCCCGGTTGGCCTTCATGACGGCATCACGGGCGCGGTGTATGTTTTCGACCCGTACCACAATTTGATCACCGCCCCCGCACCTGTCGCGTTCGAGCTCTCCGGCCCCTCGGGTGCCGCACAGAAGCACATTGTGCAGACTCGCGAGGGGCAAGCCTGGACGGCAATGGATTCCACCGGACAGCAGGGCATGGACAAGTTCGTCGCGCAACTTGGCGATATCTCCAGCGCGCGCATCGTCGCCCAGGTTCCGGGCGACCCATGCGCGCTGAAGATGAGCGCCAAACAGTCGGGCCAACAGCTCCTGCTATCCACCGATCCGGTGCGCGATTGCAACGGCAACGCCGTGCCGGACGGAACCATTGTGACCTTTACCGAGACCTATCGCGGTGCTCAGGCGATCGTCGATGTGCCTTTAAAGCGCGGCATCGCCGAGGTTGAAATGCCCATTCACAATGGCGCAACGATCTCTGTCGCCAGCGGCGTGGTGATGGGCAACCAGATCGGCTGGGGGAAGTAACAATGCTCAAGACCCTACTGGTTCTAACTTCGGTAATGGCTGCCGCTACTGCGGTTACAGGCAACACGCAGCCCAGTGTGCGCGTCGAACCCATAAGTCTTCAAGGTCCGCGCCAATTGCAGGATCAAACCAAGGAGGCAGTGATTCGCGACTACCTGCAATCTTGGAAGAGCTTCAGCGCAGCACTTGATCTGAATCAACCGGGTCTGCTGGATGCAGATTTTGTGGGAACCGCCCGGGATAAGTTCGCCGATACCATTCAGCAACAGGCGTCGCTGGGCATCCGGACGCAGTACAGAGATCTTTCGCACGATCTGAAAATAGTTTTCTATTCTCCGGAAGGGCTATCGATCGAGATGACGGACAAGGTTGATTATAACGTACAGGTGATCGACCACGACAAAATCACAGCAACGCAACACCTAAGCGCACGCTACATCGTCGTTCTTACCCCCACCGAAATCAGATGGAGAGTGCGGGTCTTCCAAGCAGTGCCCGAAGATTGAAGACGCAACTCAAAAGAACAAGTAGCGGTACCTGCTGCACTGGGTAACAATGCGCGAGGAAAGTACGAACAAATTTGAAGGACGAATTTTGAGTCTAGGAGACAGATTATGATCTCAGTCGTAGTCCCAATCTATAACGAAGAGGAACTTGTCGTCAGGTTCCACGAGGCTGTGGCCAGTGCGATGGAAAGCGCTCGCACACAGTGGGAGGTTGTATATGTCAACGATGGTTCCACAGATTCCTCTCTTGAACTGCTGAGAGGCTTGCAAAGCCTTGATTCGCACGTAGTGGTTGTCGAGCTCTCCCGCAATTGGGGACACATGGGCGCCATTTCTGCCGGCCTGCAGACTGCGCGCGGCGCAGGCGTCATCCTGATGGATGGCGACTTCCAGGATCCGCCGGAAGTTCTGCCCCGTCTTATTGACGCGTGGCGCGATGGCGGTGAAGTCGTTGTTGCCGTGAGAAAGAGCCGCCAGGAACGGCGCAAGATTCTTGCCCAGCTGTTCCCGCTGTTTTACCGCGTGATGGGAACGCTCTCTGATTATCCAATTCCGCTCAATGCCGGAATCTTTAGCCTCATGAGCCGCAAGGTGGTCGATTCAATCAATCAGTTGGGCGAGAAGAATCGGTATCTGCCAGGCCTGCGCGCTTGGGTTGGCTACCGCAGCAAGGTTATCTTCTACGACCGCCAGGATCGCTTGGCCGGCGACGGCAAGCTCTCCTTTGTCAGCCGGGTCAAATACGCCATGGACGCCATCACCAGCTTCAGCTACAAGCCCCTCCGGCTCAGTTTCGCTCTGTTCTGCTTCGCGACCTGTGCTTCCGGCGTGCTTGCCTTATCCACTCTTCTCTCCAGTAACGCGGTCATGATGGCTGCTCTGGGCGTTGGTTCGGCGGTCTTCTTTGTCGGCGGCCTGCTGTTACTGTGCATCGGCGTGCTGGGAGAGTATCTCGGACGCGTCTATGACGAAGTGCGCGATCGGCCTCTCTCGATTATTAACCGCGTTCACCGCTCCCCGGCAGCGCTGGCGCCCCAAGTGGGCATGCTCGCTGTTCAAGGTGATGGCTACCCGAATCGCAATGCCACCGAAGCGGCGTAATAGTTAAGCATCCTCCGGTTCCCACCGGAGGATGCTTGCAGAGTTTAGCTGAATTGCGGTTTAGCTTACGACTTTCTGATTTTAGATATCTTTGAAACTCAGAAAAATCCTTAGCGACTTCCAGCACAATTCAATACGCGTTTGGCATCCGCCGATCGTTGGCACCCGGACCAAGCAACTGAAACAATCGTCCCCCCAACAAGAGAGTGCGCTGGCGTGCCGATTGCTCAGAGTCTCGACTGCCGCCTCAGGAGCCGGTTCCCAGGCTGCCGCCCCGAGCGCTATTTGCCCGCTGCCGAGGCCGCCGACTGTTGCTGGCCGCCAGGCCCGCAGGAAGGAATGCCATCCTCAATCGCGGTGCCCTCTTCGTGATCATTCCAGGTTTCAACCATCACAAAGGGAAGCAGATCATCCGGCGGAAAATACTTGTGCCATAAATTCGAAGTATCCGCAAAGGTTTGCCCGCAGCGCGCGGAGATGTGACGGTTCGAACCCCACGATGCCTTGTTGTCATCGAAACTCGCCCACTCCCCGCCGACAATGATCTTGTCTGGATATTTCGCGCGCATCGTTTCATAGAAGTTACTCAGGTACTGCTCGCCCCAATTGCTTCCGTCCGGCGCCCAACCCTTTTCACCGGGCTGCACCCAGGCATAAAAACCGTCGAACGCATCAGCATACTTCCCGGGAAGGCTCTCAAAAATCAAGATCGGGGGGCTGTCCCACTTGTTTACCAGTTCGCGCACCTTGTCCCAGTCGGTATGGTTCCCCTTAGGAAAAATGAAGATCAGCGGCCGGCCATTGTAGGTAAGATAGGCCTGGTGCCCGGGCGCCTTCGTAAGGTACGTATCGTGAAACATGGTAAAGTCCGCAAATGCTTCATCCGTGGCACCGTCGTCCTGGTCCGTTTCGTCGTACATCATGGCGACCTGGAACTTTTCGCTTGCCGCTGCGGCCTGCATCATCGCGTAGCTCTTGTCGATAAAAGGCTCGCGGTCGCCGTACCAGTCCACAACAAACGCAGAGATTCCCATCGTCTTCGCTTTGCGAATCTGACGATGCAACACTGCGGGATCTTGCGTAGAATAGCCGACGCTGATGTGCTGGGAAAACCCGAACCACGCCTCATACAGCGCGATGACCTGCGGCTGGGTTCCTGTCGCCTTGAACTTCAAGGGCGGTGCTTGCGGACCTGAGCACCCATGAGGCGCCAAGAAGAGCGCGAGAACCACCGAGGTTATGCGGGTAAAGATAGACATTGACTCATTTATTAGAGGCTCTGACGGGCACATTGGTTGTCACAATCATCGAAATACGGGCATCTTTTCGACTTTGAGCAGCCACCGCGCACAATCTCGCATCGTACCATTTGTCGCCGCAGATAATGTTAAGATTTGCCCTTTGATGCAGGCTACTGGCTGCATCGTAAACACTATGAGCTCCAACCTCAAAAAACTGTGGTGAAGGTTTTGACGGTAAAGACAAAAACTCTTCAGGCTCGCATTGTTTCTGGAAGTGTGATCCTGCTTTCCGGCTCCGGCCTGACGACTGCCATCAATCTCGCGTACAACGTCGCGGTAGCGCGATTTCTCGGGCCCAAGGGATTCGGACACACGACGGTGGTTTACACCATCCTCACGCTGATCTCTGCGGTCACGCTGTCTTTTCAAATTATTTCCTCCAAAATGGTGGCGCAGCAAACCTCAGCTGCGGGCAAGGCTGCCGTTTATCGCGAATTCCATCGCTGCGCGTGGGCATGCGGAATTCTGCTCGCGCTCGTTCTCCTTGTCTTCCAGAAGGGGATCGCCGAGTATCTCAATTTGCCCAGTTCCGCGCAGGTGGCTATGTTGGCGGTCGGCGCCGCGTTTTACGTTCCTCTGGGCAGCCGCCGCGGATATATCCAGGGAACCTACGCATTCCGACGCCTGGCCATCAATCTCATCATTGAAGGCGCATGCCGCCTTGGCGGATCCGTCCTCCTCATTCTGCTCGGCCAGGGCGTTGAGGGCGTCATCGCGGCGAATTCAGCCGCCGTGGCCATCGCTTACCTGGCGGTCACGCCCCGGCTTGTGGGCCGAACTGCAAATCCCCTCCCCCTTTCCTGCCTTTTCCGCGAAATCTCGCAAGCCCTGGTCTTCTTCGCCGGCCAGGTGCTCATCAATAATTGCGACATCGTGCTGGTGAAGCATTTCTACGCCGCCCGGGAGGCTGGACTTTACGCCGCAATCGCCATGGTTGGACGAGTGATTTTTACCTTCTCCTCTTCCGTTGTCAACTCCATGTTTCCACTGGTTGCCGGCACGCATGAGGGAGAGAGAAAAGATCTTCGCGTTATTGCCACTTCGCTGCTGCTCGTTTTGGGCACGGGGTCGGCCCTGGCTCTGGCTTTGAGTATTGCTCCGGCATGGATATGGACATCGCTCTTCGGATCCGACTTCACGATAGCCGGCAAGTACGATCTTCCCTACCTGCTCGCGCTTTATGCCGTCACCACGATTATCTACTCGCTGAGCGTTGTCGTCATCACGTTCGAAATGTCGTACAAGATCGCGAATACGAGTTGGGTTCAGCTGGCATTCAGCGGCATAGTGCTTGCCGGCATCTGCCTTTTCCACTCTTCCTTACGCGAAGTAATTCTCGTGCAGCTGCTTTTGATGATCGCCCTCTTGGTCTGTGTGGCGTTCCCATTTCTAATCGATTCGCTAACCAATCCGAAAGAGTTCCTTCCAACTGGCAGTTTTCGGCCGGTACGGGTGCTCCGGCGCGTCGCAGAAGACGAAGTGATCGCAGAGTTTCTGAAGAGCGACTTCCACATTCCTGCATTTCGGGAATATCAGGAGAGCCTGCGTGAGCTCGTCACCAGGCCTAACCTCGAAGATGCGAATGAAAACGCCAAGAGACGCGCGCTGCTGTTCATCCGTCACCTTGCGCTCTGGCAGGAGCTCCCCTCGGATACAAGCTGGTATGAGTTGGAAGTTACGGAAGCGGACCTTATTCAGATCCGTGTATTTCCGCGCGCCCAGTGGAGAAAACTTGCCCGGGGAAGCTTTTCCATCAGCCACATCGTCGAGGACATGCGTTCCAGGCGGCACTTGGTTGACACTAATTTTCTGGAGAAAATCTCGGCTCTCTGCGAACGGTTTTCCGAAACTGATCCGGGCTTTGGCGCAGTGCTGCTCATCGGCCTGAATGAAAGCGAGCCCCTAACGGTCCTCGACGGTAACCATCGCCTTGTGGCGGCGATGCTTTCATCGTACGCTGGTCTGAACAAGGTCAAATTTCTATGTGGGTTGTCCC
Organism: Occallatibacter sp.; assembly: GCA_036519195.1. Taxonomy (GTDB): domain Bacteria; phylum Acidobacteriota; class Terriglobia; order Terriglobales; family Acidobacteriaceae; genus Telmatobacter. Next base: position 31,247 of record DATDLS010000190.1, read on the forward strand.
CACACATGACAGATTGCTGCTGGTACAACACCAATCTCTTAACTCTTTTTCATTATGGGAAGAACGTTCTGACACAAGCAAGACGCAAGCCGGAAGCCGAACTCGCTCGTCTGCTTGAATACACGGGATGATCGTGTGGGATGGCATATGAGAAGATGCGCTTTTCATACGCCATGAACGAAAACTGAACCGAGGGAATGAACATGTCAATTCGAATGCACGCCGTCGCGGTGAAGCAATTGCCGGAGAAGTTGAACGCGAAACAGGCGCGGCTCTTCTTCGACGAAATGGAGAGCTGGTTCAATGTTGATCATCCGCGCATCGTCCTCGACTGCTCCAGGGTCCACTCGATGGACCGCTCCGCGATGCACCTGCTGCTTTGCTGCCTGGAAGAAGCGATGAAGCGCAATGGTGATGTGAAGCTTGCTCGCATTCCTGAAGATGCGAAAGCGTCCCTGACGCAAATGGGATTGATTGGCCTCTTTGAGGTCTTTGACACCAATGCCGACGCAGTTGAGAGCTACCATCGGCCGCACGCGCATGCGGCTTCCCATGGAAACTTGGCTGGGGCCCAAAGGCCTTCAACAAATGCCGCCTGATCGCTGGGGCATCGTAACCCGGATGCTCGAGAAGACGACCGAGGTTCGCGAGGTACGTATGAAAGTCTTGAATTGCTGGTTGAAAAGACAACTTACCAGCTGCCTTATTGTGTTGCTGGCTTTTCCGCTTGCTGCCACTGCCTCTTCTCAGCCGCAACAAGCGCTGAGCGGAGCCCAGCAACAGAATGCTTCGCCCACTGACGGCACCGGGCGGGAACCGGGCAATGCGCCCCAGACCGCACCGCCGCCCGCGGCCCCGCCCGCCAGCAGTCAGAGCGGCGCGGATCAACAGCAGAACGGAACAAACAAGCCAGTCGGCACTGCCGCGGCTCCGGTGGAAACGACCTCCGGCGTTGCGGCTTCAAGGCCTGCCGGCGCCGTGATTGCTCCGGCAAAGCAGCACCGGGCACGTGCAATCCTGATTCGGGTCAGCATTGTTGTTGCTGCTGCCGTTGCAGTTGGTACCGTTGTGGCGCTGTCGAAATCGAGCCCGAACCGACCGAACTAATGCTGAGTTGTTGACTTTGAAACAATCATGGAGCGTTGGCATGCGCGCATTGGCGAACACGGGCGACACGAACCTGATTAGTTTCTCAGGAATTGACGGTGCGGGTAAGAGCACGCAGATCGAAGCCCTTCGCGCGCTCTTTGAGCAAGATGGCCGTTGCGTTGTAACGATACGCTTTTGGGATGATATTGCCGCCTTGACCTGGCTACGCGAACGTGCCGGTCACGAGGTATTTAAAGGCGATAAAGGAATTGGTTCGCCTTCCGCGCCCATCAACCGGCGCGACAAGAACGTGCAATCGTTCCCCATGACCTGCGTCCGGCTGTTGATCTATCTTGTTGACGCCATCTCGACCCGGCAAACCGTAAAGAAGGCACGGCGCTCCGGAGCGGATCTTACTATTTTCGATCGATATATGTATGACGAATTTGCCAATTTAAATCTGCACAACTCGTTCCTCCGGGCTTATGTGAAACTGCTCATGAAGTTCGTTCCACGCCCGGACATCAGCTATCTGCTCGATGCCAACCCGGAACAGGCGCGCGCGCGAAAGCCGGAATATCCTCTCGAGTTTCTCCATACCAACCGTAAGTCGTATCTCGAATTGAACGCACTCATAGGCGGAATGACGGTCATCGCTCCGACTGCCATCAAAGACGTGAGGCGGGCCGTGATTGGCCATGCGATGACTGAGTTATCGCTTCGTCGCGGGCCAAAGGCGCGCCAACCGCTGCAAAAAACAGGCGAAACCAACCCTTCATCGAATGCGAGCATTTGTTCTTCGACGAAGCTTGAGGCGCAGGCCCGCATCGCTGAATCCTGAGGGCCCGGCTCCTGAAGGCGAAGCCGATCCCAGGCTTGGCCGGGAGTTCTCGGCGCGGCTAGATCTTCTCTGAACAGCGTGTGGGGTCTCAACTATTGTTCGGTGACCTCGATCGCATTCACCAGCGCATAGTCGTGAACTGGCTGAAACTGGACTTCGATGACACCGTCGTTCAATGGCTCGACTCCGGAGAAGGCTTTTACTACTGAGTCGTGGCCGGGTGTGGCTTCGCTAAGTATGTCGAAATTCTTCAGCAGGGTACGTCCGTTGGCAAAGACATCGAAGACACGGCTGCCCGGGCCTCCGCTGACCAGTTTGTCGCGACCGAAGTAGCCCTCAGAGAAATAGAGCCTGATGCTGTAGGTCTTACCCTCGACAACCGGCAAGTAGTAGCTGAATCGGCCATATCGCTCCCATTGGTAGAGCCGCGGCCGATCCGTGCCGACAGAAGCCAGCGCGCGTTGAAGCTGGCTTCCTCCGGCAAAGTAGCGATCGCTCAGCCAGCTGACTCCGGTTGAGTCGACATAGCTGATTGCTGAGGCGCTGATGCGCAACGGCAGCATCTTTCCCGGAACGCCGCGGTAGATCTCGATCGCACTTAGAAATGCCTGATCATTTCCCGCGTCCAGGTGAATGGACCCGTCGGTCCCGGGCTTAACATCAATCAGGACTTTGATGACTGCCCTTCCTGTCCCCTGCGAATCGCAGACGATGTCGTGATTGTATTGCTGGCCGTTGACGAGCAAAAACGCTCGATGCGTAGCGACCGGGGCACCGGAAAGATCAACGAAGAACAGGTGCAGTTCGTAGCTTCCAGGATTGACAGGAATGGCGCAATGGAAACTGCCGGTCAATTGACCTGCCAGGATCTCGGGATCGCTCACACCGGAGATCAGTTTCACGTCATTCTGAAGACGAGAACCGCCGTGGCAGTAGGAGTCAGGAGACCAGACCTGCCCGGCATGGTCCACCCATTGCCGCCCTGATCCCAATCGAAGGGCGAGAAGTGGCGCTGTTACGCCTCCGACCGGAGTTCCCGCGGCCCGATCTGTTGTTCCCGGGTGTCGGCGGAGCAGTACAAAAGCGGAGACAGCCAACAGAGCGATGAGGACAGCAACAAGCAGGGACCATCTTTGGGGCTGCGCCGGAAACGGAGTCTCTGGGAGAGACGAAATCCTGTCGGAAATTGACTCCCCGGTAACTGGACCAGAAGCTGGACTGAGAATATCCCGGATCTGTTCAGGTTCGATCGCCGGCGGTTGAGAGAGTTCAGCGACCTTAAAGACTGAGTGGGGTTCCAGAGCCGAGCCCCCATCTTCGGTAATGACTTTCTCAAAAGCGGGAACATACGAGCCGACCGGCAGGCTAATCCGAATTGGGTTCAAACGTCCTTCGCCCTGATAGTAGTTCTCTAGCCGCTTGCGCAGGCTGTGCGCGCTTACGCGCACGATAGGGTCCACTTGTGGGTCAAACCAGGAACGCCTACCGAGCGCGGAGACAGCTATGTTGTACTCCTTGACTTCATGGGCAAGACCTCGGAAGTAGCTTTCACAGACATAGGAAAGGAATTTGCAGAGGGCCGGAGCACGCCGGAAGTAGAGCGACGTCAGGACGCGCTCAAGCTCCATCCGATTCTCTTGTTCCCGCGAATGCTCTTCCAGCTTCAGGGCGATCGACATGGGGGACTAGTTGGAAGCGGCCCTCCGAGGGGCATGCTTCGAATGAGACCCAGTGTAGCGAAAGCGGTACCGGAGGTTCAAACCGCGTTCGAAGCTCGAGATTCCGATTCCTTCTGCGACCTGGTGCATTTTCTCAAGGTCAGATGCATGAGGCGAGCATCATCAGCGATTTATTTTTGCCCAAGCCCTAAGGAGCGGTGCAGGGCGGATCGGGCTAACACTCCCGTATGTCATACAAATATCGACAATTAACCGTTAACTATGCATGCCCCGCAGTAAATTTACCCATCTTAACTTCCAACTTATCGCCTCCTCCGCGGAGCCTTTTGCAGCGTAACGGCAAGCGCCACAGCGCGATTCAGCTCAAAAGGGAGGGGTTCGAGGGCATGAAAACCAGGATAAGAGAGAAGATTGGGCAACGCAGGCTGGGCGTGGAGGCCGGCAACCACAATCAGGGCTGGAAACAGTCGCGATTCCGGCAGTTTTGGACCCTCGTTCTTCCCGTCTTCGGTCTCGGGGGGCTCCAATGCGCGGCACAGTCAACGCCCAATTTTGGTCCGAACGTAATCATCATCGATCCGAGCATGCCCTCGACGACCATCAATTCGACTTTGGCCTCGGTGGCCGCGCTTGATGTGAACTCCCAGTTCATCACCAGCCGGTATGCTGTGCTCTTTAAACCAGGCACCTATTCGGTACAGGCCCCGATCGGATACTACGAGTCGATCGCAGGCCTTGGGACAGACCCGTCGGCCGTTACCATCAATGGCTTCATCAGCCCGAATTTCGGCACCGAGGCGGAGAATGAGAACCTGACAGAAACCTTCTGGCGCTCGATGGAGAATATGAAGTTCAACGTGGAGACCGACACCACGCAGAACGCTCCGCCAAATACCCTGCAGTGGGGGGTCTCCCAGGGAACATCCCTGCGACGGCTTTTCATCAACGGCTCGCTCCAGCTTGGTGATTCGGGCTCCGGTTATTCCAGCGGAGGATTTATCGCGGATACCGAAGTGACGGGAATCGTCAGCTCTTCAACCCAGCAGCAGTGGTTCACGCGCAACAGTGTGCTCGGGGATTGGAGCGGCAGCAACTGGAACATGGTCTTCGCGGGTGTCGAAGGCGCACCCTTTTCGAATTATCCGACCAATGCGTTCACGGTGCTGCCGACAACTCCGGTGAGCCGGGAGAAGCCCTTCCTCTACATCGACGAAGACGGTGGTTACCGCGTTTTCGCCCCCTTTAAGGAATCGAATTCGGCGGGGGTTGACTGGCATTCGACGCAGGAGCATGGTTCCTCGATCCCGATCAGCCAATTCTTCATCGCCCAGCCAAGCAGTACGCTCGCAGAGATCAACAAAGCCCTCGCTGACGGCAAGGATCTTATTTTGACGCCCGGCATTTATCAGTTCTCCGGGAGCATCCTGATCACAAGGCCGGACACGATCGTGCTCGGCCTGGGATATGCCACGCTGGTCCCGCAGACGGGCACGCCGGCTATCACGGTCGCGGACGCCGATGGGGTCCAACTCGCGGGATTGGTCATCGACGCTGGGCCAGTCAACTCCCCAGTGCTGGTTCAAGTCGGCGCCCCGCAGAGCTCGAGGCGATCCCACCAGTGGAATCCAACCTCTCTCAATGACGTGTTCTTCCGTATAGGAGGCGCTACACCAGGCCTCGCTACAACAACTCTGGAGATCGACAGTGACGATGTGATCCTGGACAACATCTGGGCCTGGCGAGCCGATCACGGCAACGGGGTCGGCTGGACAGCCAACGTCGCCGATCATGGACTCGTTGTGAACGGTGATTTTGTGACAGCCTTGGGCCTGGCCGTCGAGCACTATGAGCAAAACCAGGTCGTCTGGAACGGCGAGCATGGCCAAACAATCTTTTACCAAAGCGAGCTCCCATATGATCCCCCGAGCCAGAGCGCGTGGATGCAAGGGGCTGCCGATGGCTACTCATCCTATGCGGTCTCCAGCTGGGTCAAGGATCACCACGCCAGCGGGCTCGGGGTATATTCGTTTTTCGACCAGGGAGTCAATATCGTTGAGGACAGCGCTATCACCGTACCCGATGCGGATGATGTCTCGGTGAACCATGCAGTCTCGGTCTTCATCGCTGGCAGCGGCTCCATTACTCATGTAGTGAACGACGCGGGGGCCTCGGTCGGCGGCAGCTTCGGATTGTCTTACCTCCCGTCGTATCCGGTAGTGCCGTGCACCGTCAACTGCCCCCCATTGCCGGAAGCGCCGAAAGAGCTTTCGGCGAAGGTCGTTTCCGCCAATCAGGTCAGTCTCGCATGGGAGCCAAGCCCCAGTTCTCTGGTCCGCTATAGCGTCTTTCGCAGCAACTCTCCTCTGTTCACCCCCTCGGCTGCGAACCAGATCTATTCCGGCCTTGTCGATACCACCTATATAGACAGTTCTGCGAACCCGGCGCAGAACTACTACTATGCCGTCGCGGCCGCTAACGATGCTGGGGTCTCGCCCCCGTCAAACATTGCCACGGCGTCTACGCCAAGCTCCGGCGGCCAGATCGCGGCAGATGTTCTCGACATCAACGCGGGAGGCAATGCCACGGGCGGAACTCCCAACTGGGTCGCGGACGAGTACTACACCGGCGGGCTGTCGGCCGGGGACAGCGGTGGAACAATCAACACCTCACTGGTACCGAATCCGGCTCCGCAGTATGTCTACCAGACGAATCGATACGGAGCTTTTAACTACGATATCCCGGGCCTGGCTCCCGGATCGACGTACATTATTGATCTTCACTTTGCCGAAACCTACTGGACCACCCCAGGCCAGCGGCAGTTTAATGTCGCCCTGAATGGGAGAACCGTTCTGACGAACTTCGACATCGTCGCAGTGGCTGGAGCGGCGTGGAGGGCGATCGTCGAGTCATTCCTTGCAACTGCTGACTCCAATGGATACATCCACCTTGCCTTCACACCGGGCAATGCGGACAATCCCCAGGTCAATGGCATCGAAATCGGTACCCAGTGCACGACCGGTTGCGCGGCTAAGCCAGCCGCCCCGACAGGGCTCGGAGCCAAGGATATTTCCGCGAATGAGATTGATCTCTCGTGGACCCCGAGCGCCACTTCCGGCGTGAGCTACATCCTTTACCGGAGCCAGTTAGCCGGAACGACGATAGGTGCTCCGCAAATCATTGCCTCGGGCGTGACCGGCAATGCGTACGCCGATGTCAGAGCAAATCCAGCCTCGAAGTATGCTTACTATGTTGTGGCTCTCGACGCGGACGGTTTGTCGACAGCAAGTAACTTCGTTACCGCAACTACCCCCAGCGCCGGGGGAGCGATAACAAACACGGTGATCGCCATTAATGCCGGCGGCAGCGCGGTGGCCGAAGCAGCGGAGGGTTCGCAGGCTGCCTTTACGTGGCTAGCCGATCAGGACTTCACGGGCGGAACGGTTACTTCCACCGGCTCAGCGATCAATACGTCTTTGGTCCCCAACCCCGCGCCCCAGGCCGTATATCAAACCAACCGCTACGGTCCGATGACCTACCTGATTCCAGGCTTGACACCGGGCGGCACGTATATCGTCGATCTGGATTTCGCGGAAACCTACTGGACCGCGCCGGGCGAACGACTCTTCAACGTCTCTATCAACGGCAAGCAAGTGCTCAACAGTTACGACATTTTCGCTTCGGCTGGAAGTGAAAACACAGCTACGGAACAGTCTTTCTTTACAACAGCCGACAACACCGGCGCGATCACCATCACCTTCGTAACCGGCGCAGCAGATAATCCCCAGATCAATGGAATTCAGATCGGAACGCCCTAGCCTCAACCCTATCAGTCGATGTACCAATCCACTCAGAATGCGGCCCGGGGTGGAGATCAGGAGCCGGGCTGCATTTCGCAGGAGCAGAAGGTATGACCCTCAATCGATTCATGACGGCGGTTACCGTGCTGGCTGCCTTTGTAGCTCTCGGTAGTCAGCGGTCGCAGGCGCAGGTTTATAACACAACCTGGAGCGACGAGTTCAACGGCGCTTATGGTTCACCGAACACCACCAACTGGTCCATGGAGACGGGGAACAACAACGGGTGGGGTAACGACGAGCTCGAGTATTACTGCCCCTACGGCAACAACACCTCTCCCTGTAGCGCGAGCAATCCGAACGTATATCAGGACGGGAACGGCCACCTTGTGATCTCAGCCTTTCCCGCAGGCGGCACCTACACCTCAGCCCGCATCCTTTCGTATCCGAACGGCACAACGCAATACGGCTTGATCGAAGCTCGCATGCAGATACCGTATGGCGATGGTCTGTGGCCTGCGTTTTGGATGCTCGGCAACTCCATCATGACCGGCACAGCGTGGCCGGCATGCGGCGAAATTGACATCATGGAAAACGTGCCACAGATGGGCGACAGCACCATCCAGTCAAGCCTGCATGGCGCCAATGGCTTCAACACCGGCAACCAGACCGGCGTCTCCTCGCCGATCAACAGCGCATTCCACATCTATGGCGTCAACTGGTATCCGCAAACCGTGCAGTTCTTTGTGGATGATTACACGCATCCGTTTGTCACTTTGACGGCAAGCAGCAGCGGCGGCACATGGGAGTTCGACAACGGAAACTTTTTCCTGCTGTTCAATGTTGCGGTCGGCGGCGATTGGCCGAACCCGGGGCCCGACAGCAGCACGCCATGGCCGGCGAATATGATGGTGGACTACGTTCGCGTCCGCAAGTACCAGGCCGGCGCAAGCTCCATTAACTCCGGAGCCTGGTACCAGATCATCAACCAGAACAGCGGCTCCTGCATGGACGACACCAGCTGGGGGACTTCCAACGGCACCACGGTTCAACAATGGCAATGCGGCGTCGACCAATACAACCAGGAGTGGCAACTGGTCCCAACCGGTAATGGCTACTTCGAGATCATCAACCGGAACTCCGGCCTGGCGCTCGACGATACCAATTTGTCAACCACACCAGGCACTGGATTACAGCAATGGTCGTACGGCGGAGGCGCAAATCAGCAATGGATCCCACAGCAAGTTGGCGCCAGCTTCCAGTTGGTGAACCTCCATAGCGGCCTTTGCCTGGATGTGCCCGGAGCATCCACCCAGAACGGCGTGCAGCTTGACCAGTACACCTGCAATGGAACGGGCGCGCAGATGTTCCAGCTGCTGCAAGAACCGAATTCATAGGTGGGCCGGCACCGGTGGTGAGCCGATGCCCACACCTTGCTTTCACGGGAGAGCCCCATGCCTTCTCGCACGCTTTATTGCCTGATTGCTGCTGCCGTCACCGGTCCGTTCATTCTCGGTGCGCAGTTGTCTGTGAGCTGTGTCGCCGATGTCCATGCCGCCAGTGCCATCGCGGAAAAGGCACGCGCACTCGTCGAGCAAGAAGCCCAAGCCGTGCAGTCCCTCGACCGCTTTGCTGTCTCCCATCAGGTGGACATTACAAGCGTCACAGCGCACTACGACCGGACCACCCACGCCTACCTAAAGACATGGGTCGAGCGGCCAGGGCATCTCCGAGCCGAGAGCCGGCAGTACACACGCAGCGAAACGATTGTGTCCGATGGCTCGACAACATGGGTCTATGATGGCGGCAACCGGACATACTGGAAACAGACGGGAGGCGCCCCTGCTGCCCTCTTCTCGAACGCCTTTCCGGGACTTGCGCGGCAGCTAAGCAGTGCAAGCCTCCCCGCGGTGATAACGTCAGCCGGGCTTGCGGGAACAGAGTCGCTCACCATCAATGGCCGCAGATATCTATGTGACGTCGTCGAGGTAACGGTAGTACCGAGCGCCTCGAACAGCGCGTTAAAGGACAACCTGCTGCACCTCTGGATTTCGCGAGAATACAAGGTTCCTCTCAAGGTTGAAGCAACCTTCGTGGGTGCCACTCCGGCGGACCTTAAGAAATATTCCGACTACGTAACGGACTTTGAACCCGACCTGAGCATTCCAACGTCCACATGGACATTCAATCCACCGCCCGATGCAGTGCAGAGGACGGGAACAGCAGATCCAACGCAGAAACACTGAACAAGTTGAAGATCTTCGAAACCCCCTCTGTGAGGTAAGAGAGGTTTTCTGTCCACCTATCCAGATCTTGGCGGTCACTCAAAAGCGGCCACTTGTGGTTACCTGAAAACCGGCCACTCTGGCTGAGGTTAACGCATGGCACCGAGGAAGGCATTCGCCTCTGCCGGGTGGGTAGTGTCCTGAACAGAAAGAAGCGAGGAACGGGCAGTTGCATTGGGCCGTCTTGGCTCGCCCTCGGGTAGCATTGAAGAGGCGAAGGGTGTTCGTCGCGAAACAGCGGGCGAATCTCTGTGCCAGGCAGTTCCTCTTCAGGTGGCAGCCGTAGCTGCGCGAAGTCTATGCCGTTCTCTCGGACCGGTTTCCTCTGCGAGACCCTATCCATATCCCGCCGCCCTCCCGATCGTCTCTAAGCACACCCTTTCTTCGCCCTGCCGCACCGGACCCGACCTCAACAAAAGTTGCATTGGTGGCGCCAAAGGCCTCTGGTACTCTTCCTCTTGTCTGGCCCCTTAATTTGATATTTGCAGCCCCGTTACGGAGAGCAGACCTACGACGACCAGCATGCCAAACGAATTCATGGCCCCAATGCACGCTGCTATGTCGCAGTCGGGCGGTCCTGCGATGCTGCACGGAAGCTACGACCCCTGGCTAGTGGCGGCGTCGCTGATCATGGCGATGTTTGCCTCCTACACCGCGCTGGATATGGCTGGTCGGGTGGCGTCGTCCCAGGGGCGAGCCGCTCGATGGTGGCTGCTAGGCGGCTCTATCGCCATGGGCATCGGCATCTGGTCCATGCACTTCCTTGGCATGCTGGCCTTTAGCCTGCCCATGCCGATGGGATACGACCCCATAGTTACGCTTCTTTCTCTGTTGGTCGCCATAGCTTCCTCGGCCTTCGCCCTATGGATGGTTTGCCAGAGCTATTTGACCTGGCGGCGATTGGTCGTCGGCGCGTTGTTGATGGGTGCCGGGGTCTGCTCCATGCACTACACCGGTATGGCGGCAATGCACATGTCCCCGGCGATTCACTACATTCCTTCCCTGTTAGCTTTGTCTGTCGTAATTGCCGTCGTGGCTTCGGGAGCCGCGTTGTGGATTGCCTTCCGCCTGAGAAACGGCTCAAAGCGGGTCATACGCCTCCGTGCGGCTGCTTCTGTGGTGATGGGCTTCGCGATCGCCGGAATGCATTACACAGGAATGGCGGCTGCACAATTCGTGGCTGGCAGTACCTGCGACATGGCCAACATGAGAATGCCCACCGGGTGGTTTGCGCTCCTCATCATTGTCTTTGCGCTGGCAGTCCTGACAATCGCCTTGCTCACCTCATTGCTCGATATCCGCATGGAATCGCGTACCGCAACCCTGGCATCTTCCCTCAAAGACGCAAACCAGGAACTCCGCTTCCTGGCGCTGCACGACAGTCTCACCAAGCTGCCCAACCGGGCCCTCCTGGAAGATCGGCTCGAACAGGAGATTCGAAATGCCACGCGCGAGAAGACCTTCTTCGCGGTGATGTTCCTCGACCTCGATGGCTTCAAACAGATCAACGATGCCTTTGGTCATCATATCGGAGACCTCCTTCTGGTTGAGGTCGGCGATCGCATCCGGGCAGAAATTCGGTCCTGTGACACACTCGCTCGGCTCGGCGGAGATGAGTTCGTGGTGCTGGCTAAGACCTCCGATCCTGCGGATGCCGCAAGTCTCGCCCAAAAACTGGTCAACGTCTTGCAAGATCCAGTCGATCTTGCAGGTGACGAGCTTCGCGTATCCGTCAGCATCGGCATCGCACTCTACACCGGCGGGGAAAACGGGCGGGACGACCTCCTCAAGAATGCCGATTCGGCGATGTATCACGCCAAGACCCTGGGCCGCAATGGCTATTGTTTCTTTGAAGAGTCGATGAATGAAGACGCGCAGAAACAGCTTGAGTTGTTGCGTGACCTGCGCCTGGCACCGGACCGAAACGAGTTTGTCCTGCATTATCAGCCGAAGTTCGATGCGATTGGTGGAGGCATGGTCGGCGCGGAAGCTCTGGTGCGCTGGAACCACCCGGTTCGCGGGCTAGTTCCACCAGATGAATTCATACCGCTGGCGGAAAAGGCGGGCATGATCCTCCCCATCGGAAGATGGGTATTGGATGAAGCTTGCCGGCAGATGAGCGAATGGCACGCCGCCGGTCATAGAGAGTGGAACGTCTCGGTCAACTTATCCGCATTGCAGTTCAATCATCCTGGTCTCGTCAAGCTCGTGCGTGACTCCTTGAAGAACCACATGCTGGAACCACACTACCTGACCCTGGAAATAACCGAGTCGACTGCGATGAGCGACGCGGATGCCAGCATGGCGATACTGCAGCAGCTAAACGACATGGGTGTTCACATCTCCATCGACGATTTTGGCACGGGCTATTCCAGCCTCCTCTATCTCAAACGGCTGCCCGCCAGCGAACTCAAGATCGATCGCGGATTTGTGCGCGATATGGCGCACGACACCGAAGACGCAGCGATCATTGCGGCGATTGTGGCGCTGGGCCATACACTCAACCTCACGATCGTCGCTGAGGGCGTAGAAACTGTCGAGCAGCAGAAGTTTCTCACTCGCCTGGGTTGTAATTCGCTCCAGGGCTTCCTACTGGGGAAACCTATGCCGGCTGACCAGTTTTCCCAAGTCGCCCGCCTGGCCGATGCCGCGGCCAGGAAAGCCGACGCCAGCAAGACTCCGCGAACACTCACAAATGTGGTGCCATCGCCTGCCTGAGTTGAGTTGCATCCTACTACGGGGGGTAGATCCAACATTGACACTGGCGGCGAATTCAGGCGGCACGGAATTGGAGAGCCGCGAACTGGGAGCAGCGCGTTTGGGCGAGCGGCGTTCCGTTTGCCCAGGATGCGATTCTGAACAGGTTGATTGCGACCGCTGTGATGACATGTCGCAGGCGGGTCTTGACAAGACCCCGATAGCGTGTGCGGCGCAGCCCACTGCGGCGAATCGGCTGGGCGTGGGTGCTTTCGATGCCGGCCCGAGGTGCGTAGGACTTGGGGAATCCCTCCGATGTTTGTCGCGTTCGCGTCGTCTGGAGCGCGTCATGAAGATCGCGGGGCTGGAGGCCAATGATACGTGGCTCCTGCTTCGATCTTGTGCATGGGGAGGGAGAGCAACAGGGCGTGCAGTCTCGCCCAGTAAAGCGCGCTTCGAAGTCCACGCCCGATGCCGGATTGTTTTTTGGTAGCCAGCAGATACATTGCCTGCCGGCTGGACATCTGACCACCTTTGCCTCCCACGCGATCGCAAACGTGCTTTTGTCGAAGCCGGCCTTAGCCCGTGATTGCCAGCTGGGATCTTGCGCAACCGGATCAATGATGTCAACGCCATAATCGCGTTGAATGCCTGTTTGAAAGGATCACCACACGCTTAAGCTACTTTGCGGCCGGCGACATCGATGTTGGCTTTGGGCCGACCAGTGAAGAATCTCAGCAGAATGCAGAGCTCTGCATTACGTTCCATTGCTCCCGGAATGCCACTGTCAGCGTGGAGGTGCGGCGTGATTCAATAGTTGCAGTGGCCGGTCGAACCTGGAACAAGGCCAGCAGTTGAATTTCGCCGTCGATTCTTGCGAGGAAAGAACCAGACCCATGAGTGAAACCGGACAAACCCAATCGGCGCCAATCTCTCCGTTTCGCATCGAGCCTCAATTCGTTGTCCGGGTATGGGGCTATCAGGATCTGCGACCCTGGTATGACCATATTGCGCAAGGCGACCCGATCGGAGAAGTCTGGCTGACGGGAGACGATTGCCTCATTGCCACCGGTCCGCATCGAGGTCAGAGGCTGGGCTCACTGTTTGCCGCAGCTCCCGCGGCATTGCTTGGACCAGACGCACAAGCATCCAGCTCTCCGTTGCTGATCAAGACGATTTTTGCGCGTGAGAAGCTGAGCGTGCAGGTGCATCCGGACGATAAGCTGGCGCAAAAGTATGGCGAACCGAACGGCAAAACTGAGTGCTGGTACGTGCTGGCCGCTGAGCCCGAAGCACAATTGGCACTCGGGCTGAAGCCGGGCGCAACCTTGGACCAGATCGAGACCGGCATCCACGATGGCACGCTCGAACAGAGCCTGCAGAGTGTGCCGATCACGGCCGGGGACCTGATCTATGTGGACGCGGGAACGGTTCACGCGATCTGGCCGGGGTCAGTCTTGCTGGAGACTCAGCAATACAGCGATCTGACGTATCGGATGTATGATTACGGCCGGCCGCGGCCGCTGCACATTGCGAAATCGCTTGAAGCCACGCGCCTGACAACGCGTGCCGGCAGGATTCCCCCGGTCGCGTTGACTGATCGCACGGTTCTGATCGACGTAAAGTATTTCCATATAGAGCGCATCCAGATGAACGGGAACAGGACCAGTGAATCGCTTCCGGCCAAGGGCGAAACTGCTCACGGTCTCTCTTATTTATTCGCGGCTGAGGGGCGAGGACGCGTGATCGGCGAGGGCTTCGACCCGGTAGAGCTGCCGACGCGCTCCATTGTCGCTGTGCCGGCAAGCGCCCAGGCATTCATGGTTGAAGATGCGGGTGGGCTTGAACTGATTCGCATTGCGCCCAACTGGCCGGCAAAGCCTGTTTGAGGTCGGATCATGCGGCGACTTCGCGGCCGGCGATAAACACGCGCGGCCGCAGTGGCGCGGCAATGAAGTAAGCAAGCTCGCGGTAGTCCATGCATTCATGAATCAGGAAGTCCGCCCGCTTTCCTGCCTCGAGCGAGCCGATTTCGCCGCCCAGGCCAAGACTGCAAGCAGCGTTGATGGTGGCTGCGACAAGGGCTTCCGCAGGCGTAAGGCCCATTTGCAAACAGGCCAGCGACAGCATGAAGGGCATGGACGGGACCGGCGACGAACCGGGGTTGAAGTCCGTAGCCAGCACGATGCCGAGGCCTGCCTCCACCATGGCGCGCGCCGGCGGGTACTGCGTACGCTGGAGACAAAAAACAGATCCTGGCAGAAGCACGGGCTGCACGTTTGCCGCGCGAAGCCTATCAAGTGTCTCTTTTTGGATTGTTTCCAGATGATCGGCTGTGGCTGCGCCCAGTTCCGCGGCCAACGCGGCGCCTGTGCCTGAGCGAAACTGCTCGGCATGGATGCGCAGTCCGAGCCCGTTGGCGCTGGCTCGGGCGAGAATGGTGCGGCATTCGTCCACGGTGAATGCGTGGTCGTCGCAGAAGGCATCGCAATAGCGGGCCAGCTGTTGCGCTCGGACTTCCGGAATCAACTCCTCGGCAACAAAGCGCACATACTCCTGTCGGCGGCTCGCAAACTCCGGCGGCAGTGTGTGCGCGGCCAGCAGCGTGGGAATGATCCGAACCGGGCCTTCTTGATCGAGCCGTTGCAGCACGCGCAGCATTTTTAATTCTGTGGCGCGATCAAGCCCGTAGCCGGACTTGGCTTCCAGAGTCGTTGTGCCGGAACGCAGCATCCAGTCGCGGTGTCTCCGCGCTGCGACAACCAATTGCTCTTCATTCGCAGCACGAGTCAAGGCGACGGTGCGCAGAATGCCCCCACCCTCAGCGGCGATCTGTTGATAGGTTGCACCGCCGATGCGCTGTTCGAACTCCGCGGCGCGATTGCCGGCAAAGACCAGGTGGGTGTGCGCATCGACGAACCCCGGCGTCAGGCAGCGGCCTTCAGCATCGATCAGTTCCGCGTGCGCCGGAATGCTTTCCTTGGTCTCGGAGTAGGCACCTGCAGCGACGATATGCCCGTCCTCGATCAGCAGGGCCGCATTGTCAATGATTCCCAACTCGCGCAGCTCCTTGCCCACACGCGGCCGCGACGGCCCGGCCAGGGTCACGAGCTGACCGATATTGACGATGGCGAGATTCATTGCCATGGTGGTGAGTTCCGAAAGCTATCTCTGTTCTCCGAGATCCGGGAAGACTTGAGCTGGTCCGATGTCTCGATTCTGCGTTGGATCAATTTCTGAGCCATTGACTTACCATCAGTCTCCTCATTGGTGAAAAGGGGGCACCGCGCTGAAAATTCTTCCCCGGTCCCTCCATAAGAACATGGCAGCATCATGTCAGGCTCTCGGTCCAATTCCATCCCTGCCTCTCCGCCGAGGTAATCTTGGCCCAGGTTTTCGGCCAAGTCCTGGCCAGGCTCGCGCGCAACATCCCCCAGCCAAAGCGAACGATCAGCAAAAGGAGCAGAGCCCCGGCACGATCGCCCGTGCTTCCGATCGGTTCACGCGTTAGCTCTCCGCCATGGGAATATGGATGCCGCGTTCGCGTGCCGTGTTCTGCGCGATTTCATAGCCGGCGTCAGCATGGCGCACCACGCCGAGACCGGGATCGTTGTTGAGTACGCGGCGGATGCGTTGCGCGGATGCTTCGGTTCCGTCGGCAACTGTCACCTGGCCGGCATGCAGCGAGTAGCCCATGCCCACGCCGCCGCCGTGATGGAAGCTGACCCATGTGGCTCCGGATGCCGTATTGAGCAGCGCGTTCAGGATCGGCCAGTCGGCAACCGCATCGGAGCCGTCGAGCATTTTTTCCGTCTCGCGATAGGGGCTGGCGACCGAGCCGGTGTCGAGATGGTCGCGGCCAATGGCCACGGGCGCGGAAAGCTCGCCCTTGCGCACCAGATCATTCATCGCCTCGCCCATGCGGGCGCGCTCGCCGTAGCCCAGCCAGCAGATGCGCGCCGGCAGGCCTTGAAAGGCGAAGCGGCCGCGCGCCAAGCGCAGCCAGCGCGTCAAAATCTCGTTGTCTGGAAACAGTTCCAGGGCCAGTTCATCGGTCCGGGCAATGTCCCTTGGATCGCCGGAAAGCGCAACCCAGCGGAACGGCCCCTGGCCGGTGCAGAACAGCGGTCGAATGTATTCGGGCACGAATCCGGGAATGAGAAATGCATCCGCGCAACCGCCATCGAAGGCGAAGCGGCGGATATTATTGCCGTAATCGAAGGCCACTGCGCCGGCCTGTTGCAGCGCCAGCATCGCGTTCACGTGCACCACCATGGTCTCGGTCGAGCGGCGAACATATTCTTCCGGGTTGCGGAGCCTCAGCTCCTCCGCTTCACTCAGTGTGAGCCCCTTGGGCACGTAGCCATTGAGCGGATCATGCGCGCTGGTCTGGTCCGTCACCACGTCAACGACGACGCCGCGGCGAACAATTTCCGGCAGCAGATCCGCGCAGTTGCCGACGAGCCCCACAGAGAGAGCGCGCCCCTCGCGCCGTGCAGTTTCGCACAGCGCGAGCGCTTCATCCAAATCTTCGCTGAGCGTATCGCAATAGCGCGTGGCCACACGCCGCTCAATGCGCGTGCGGTCCACGTCAATGGCCAGCACCACGCCGTCATTGAGCGTCACGGAAAGCGGCTGCGCGCCGCCCATGCCGCCCACACCGCCTGTGACCACAAGCTTGCCTTTCAGAGAGCCGCCAAAATGGCGGTCGGCCAGCGAGGCGAAGGTCTGAAATGTTCCCTGCAAAATGCCTTGCGTGCCGATATAAATCCAGCTGCCCGCCGTCATTTGTCCATACATCATCAGGCCCTTGCGATCGAGCTCGTGAAAATGGTCCCAGTTGGCCCATTTGCCCACCAGGTTGGAGTTGGCAATGATGACGCGCGGCGCCATGTCATGGGTGGGAAACACGGCCACCGGCTTGCCCGATTGCACCAGCAGTGTCTCGTCGCTGCCCAGCTGCTCCAGCTCGCGCACAATGGCGTGGAAGCAATCCCAGTTGCGGGCGGCGCGGCCAATGCCGCCGTAGACCACCAGGTCCTGAGGCCGCTCGGCCACTTCCGGATCGAGGTTGTTCATCAGGCAGCGCAGCGCCGCCTCCTGTTGCCAGCCCTTGCAGCGCAGCTGGTTGCCGCGTGGCGCGCGAAGATTTGGGGTGGTGGTGGTCGTGGCCATTTCTGCCTCCCGAAGGTCGAGCCTTTGCCGGACTGCAGGCAAATTCGGCAAAGACTGCTACTAAAGATATTACCTGCAGACACCTCTACAGGTTCGCCGTGATTCGCCCCAGACCGGCACGGCGTTTGCCCAATGGAACCGCCAATGGCTATTCTTTTGCTCATGGCCACCACGCTGGTTGAATGTGTTCCCAATTTTTCTGAAGGCCGCGATGCGGCGAAGGTCGACCTCATTGTAGACGCGATGAAGGTTCCCGGTGTCTACCTGCTTGACCGCGAGATGGACACGGACCACAACCGCTCTGTGATCACGCTTGTGGGCGAGCGCGAGGCGATTCAGGAGGCCGCGATTCGCGGCGTTGGCAAAGCTGCCGAACTGATCGATCTCAATACGCACCACGGCGCGCATCCCCGTATGGGCGCCGCCGATGTGGTCCCATTCATCCCCATTGATGGTGTGACGCTGGCCGATTGCGTGGCCATGGCCAAGGCCGCGGGCGCGGAAATTTTCAAACGCTACGGCGTGCCTGTCTACCTGTATGAAGCGGCAGCAACGCGGCCCGAGCGGCAGAATCTTGAGTTTATTCGCAAGGGCCAATTCGAGGGCATTCGCAACGAGATTGCCACCAACCCAGCGCGCCTGCCGGACTTTGGGGAGGCCAGCCTGCATGCCACGGCCGGAGCAACCGTCGTGGGTGCGCGCAAGGCGCTCATCGCCTACAACATTTTTCTGAATACGCCCGATGTCGAGATTGCCAAGAAGATTGCCAAGGCAGTGCGTTTTTCATCGGGCGGGTTGCGATTCGTCAAGGGGGCAGGCTTCCTGGTGCGCGGCATGGCGCAGGTCTCCATGAACCTTACCGACTTTGAGCAGACGCCGATTCATCGTGTCTTCGAGTTTGTGAAGCGCGAAGCAGCGCGCTACGGCGTGCTGCCGGTATCGAGCGAGATAGTCGGGCTGATTCCCAAGCAGGCGCTGGAGCAGGCCGCTGAGTGGTTCCTGCAGGTGGAAGGCTTCGACTCATCGCTCATTCTGGAAAACCGCCTGGGGGCGGTGATGGGCGGCAAGACCGTAGTGGGCGGGTTGCGTCGAGGCGTGGAGCCATTCATTGAGCAGTTGGCCGCGCCCACAGCCACGCCCGGCGGCGGCAGCGCGGCAGCTGCCAGCGGTGCCATGGCAGCGGGGCTGGCCTCGATGGTCGCCTCGATGTCGCGCGGCAAAAAAGCGTATGTGCCATACGAGCCCCAGCTCAGCCAAGCCATTGCGCGGCTGACCGGCCTGCGCGAAGAGCTGAAGGCAGCTATTGACGCGGACGCCGAGTCGTATAACGCCGTGATGAAGGCCTACAAAGCAGCCAAGGAATCAGCCGATGCCAAGAGCCTCATCAACGCCGCGCTGCGCGAGGCTTCGAGCGTACCGCTGGGCGTGGCCGAGCGCGCGGCGGAGATTCGAGCCATGGCCCTAAACCTGCGCCCGATGACCAGCCCGATGATGAAGTCCGATTTGACCACGGCCCTTGCACTGGCCGGCGCGGCGATCAAAGGTGCGTTGGCCAATGTAGCGATCAATCTCGATTCGATGGAAGCGGGCTCGGCGGAGGATCAAGCTTTCGTCAGCCAGACACGGGCGCGGGCCGCAGAGCTCGAGGGATTTTGTTGATCGATTGCTTCCCTGTGCGCGCCCCAGCCCCGCAGCAAGCGCAGCCGGCGAGCCGCGGTTTATAGTTTCATCCATGCGCCTCGCACTTTTGATCCTCACCCTCTGCACCTCCCTCTGCCTCATTGCGCCCGTTTCTTCAGCTCAGACGGCCAAGCCGCCAATCACACTGGACGAGTTCCTGAACACCACGGAGATCACCGAGGCGCATCCGGCGCCCGATGGCGCGGCCGTGGTCATCGCCACGGAAACTCCGGACTGGAAGGGCAATGACTTTCGCCATGACCTGTGGCTATGGACTCCTCAGGCGGGGCTGCGGCCGCTGACTCACTCCGGCAGCGAGGAGAACGCGCAGTGGAGCCCGGACGGCAAGTGGATCGCCTTCATCAGCGATCGCGCCCTTTCTGGCGGAGCGGCCGGTGACGATGGCGCAGCCAGCGAAGACGCCAAGGCCGATCGGCTGTGGGTGATTCCGGTGGCCGGCGGCGAGGCGCTGCCGCTTTATCGCGAGAAGCTCGATGTGCATGCGTATGCGTGGTCGCCGGATGGAGCCTCGATCATCTATTCGGTCACTACGCCGCTGACGCATGAGCAGGAAGATGCACAGAAGGCCGAATGGAAAGACGTGATCCGCTGGCGCGAGCAGAATCGCGGCGACCTGCTGGTGAGCCAGGCGGTTGTCCCGGCCCTGGCGCGGGCGCTGGTGGTCGACGGTCCGGCGAAGGCCGCCGCCGAGAGCAAAGATGCGGACCGGAAATCCAACGCGAAAAAGGACGACGCGACCAGCCTGCCCGCAGGCGTGCTGACTGTGGCCAAGAGCAGGATCTCCATTAACGAGATTGCTCCCTCGCCCGATGGCAAAACGATTGCTTTCGAGACCGGCCCGATTCATCACCGCATTGAGACCCCCGCTGACTACGAGATGTTTTTCGTCCCCGCCGGCGGCGGCGAGGCGCGGCAGGTTACCCACAACGAAGGCGTCGAGTCGCAACTTCGCTGGTCGCGGGACAGCCGCTCCCTGCACTTCACCGTACAGGCCGCGGCGGGCTCCATCGAAGGCAAGTATCGCGACGTCGAGGGACGCCTCTATCGCATGGACGCGAGCAGCGAAAAGATTGAGCGCCTGGGCGCCAGCTTTGACGGCTCCTGGGACACTTTCACGCTGCTGTCCGACGGGCGCGAACTGGCGACGGGACTGAAGGGCACTGAGACGCAGCTTTACCTGGTCGAAGGCGAAAAAGCGACCAAACTGCCCGGCATCGCCGGAAGCTACGCCGGCCTGGAGTCAGCCCGCGATGCCGCTTCGGTCGTGATTCGCCATTCCGCCATTAACCAGCCTGCGCAGGTTTATCTCGCCGCCGATCCGCTGCATCCCGACAAACTGACGGCGCTCACCAGCTTCAACCCCATCTTCTCCGAGCGCGCACAGCCGGAATGGCAGCCCTATACCTGGAAGGCCGACGACGGCCGCTCTGTGGAGGGCGTGCTGATCTTCCCGCCCGGACAGAAGGACGCCAAGCACCTGCGCATGCTCACCTTTATCCACGGCGGACCGGCCGACGCAGACGGGGACCACTTCGGCGCCGACTGGTACGACTGGGCCACGCTGGCCGCCTCGAACGGCTGGCTGGTCTTCCGGCCCAACTACCGCGGGTCTTCCGGATACGGCGATGACTTCATGCTGGAGATTGCGCCGCACCTGGTCTCCAAGCCCGGGCGCGACATTCTGGAAGGCGTCGATGCCCTGGTCAAGGACGGCTACGCCGATCCGGATCAGTTAGCCGTTGGCGGCTACAGTTATGGCGGCTACATGACCAACTGGCTCATCACCCAGACCACGCGTTTCAAGGCTGCGGTCACCGGCGCTGGCGCCGTCGAACACGCCGCCAACTGGGGCAACGACGACGAAACCTGGGACGACGCCTGGTATCTGGGCGGCCGCCCCTGGGAAAACGCCGGCCTCTACCAGAGTGAGGCGGCGCTCTTTCAGTTCAACAAGGTAGAGACGCCCACCCATCTTGTGCAGGGCGGCGCGGATATACGCGTAAGCTATCTGGAGGGGGTAACGATGGAGCGGGCGCTCGATGCGTTGAATATTCCGCACAGCTTTCTCGTCTTTCCCGGCGAGGGTCACGGGCTGCCCAAGAATCCCTGGCATGGGTACATCAAGCTGCGCGAGGAGCTTAAGTGGCTCGACACCTACGTCAACAAAACACCTGCAGTGAAACAGGCGGCGCTTAGGCGCCCGTAGATTTCCGGGAACGGCATCGGCGACAATTGGGAAGCCGCAATAGCCGCTGATGCATCTCACACAGGACAAGATGAATCCGACCGTCGCCACCGACCAGGCCCGGCAAAGGGCTTTTCAACAGACGCTGCTGAGCGCCAACCGCACCATGCTGTGGAGCGAGACGCTCAAGCTGGCCATGGACAGCTTCCGCGCCAGCAAGATGCGCTTCGCGCTTACCGCTCTGGGCATGGTGATCGGCACGGCGTCGGTGATCCTGGTCATCACCATCGGCCTCACCGGCAAGCAATTCATCCTGGAAGAGTTGCAGAAGATCGAGACCAACTCCATTGAGCTTGAGTACTCCGGCGGGGGCGCCACGGCGGCCGAGCGGGTGGTCTATAACGACTCGCTCACCGGCGAAGACGAGAGGGCGGTGCTCAGGCAACTGCCCGGTGTGCAGTATTCCTCGCCCATCGTGCAAATGCACGAGCGGATCAACTTCGGCGGCGGCGTCACCAAGGATACGCTGGTGCTCGGCGTCAGCCCGCAATACCAGCACATCCGCAATCTGCTGGTTCCCGTGGGCCGTTTCTTTGACGACGAAGACGATGCGGCTCACATTGAGTGCGCCGTGGTAACGGAAAAGTTCGCCCGCGACCGCTTCGGCAGCAACGATGCGGCCGTGGGCCAGACCTTCGAACTCAGCCGCATTCCCTTCACCATCATTGGCGTCTTCAGGGAAGCCGTCGACGACATGGGCAACTCCGAGATCGAAGACCAAACGGTGCTCATCCCATTCTCGGTTGCGCGCTACTTCACCGGCTCGGAAAACGTACAGCAGATCTATTTCTCCATGCGCTCCATGGACGAGGTGCCCGATGCCGCCAGGGAGATCAAGCGCATTGTGCAGGCGCGCCATCGCGCCGACTCGGTCTATAACACGCAAACGCTCAAGGAATATCTGACGGTGGCTTCGACCATCGCCGACTATCTCACCCTGCTGCTGGTAGCCGTGGCGGCCGTCACGCTGGCCGTAGGTGGGGTGGGCATTATGAACATCATGCTGGCCGGAGTGCGCGCCCGTGTGCGCGAAATCGGCATCCGCAAAGCCCTCGGCGCCACGCGCCGCGAAATCAAGCTGCAATTCCTCACCGAGGCCGTGATCATCTCGCTCACCGGCGGCGTCATGGGCACAATCGTTGGCCTGGCGTTGCCGGTTTCCGTGCGCCTGTTTACGGATTATGCCATCCCCATTACTGCGTGGTCGGTGGTGATTGCGTTGCTCTCGGCCATGATTGTCGGCATCATCTTCGGCACTGTTCCAGCCACGCGCGCCGCGCAGCTTGATCCGGTAGAGGCGCTGAAGTATGAGTGAAGCCGGCCGCGAGCCCCTAGACCAGCCCCTAGACCAGCCCCTAGACCAGCCCCTAGACCAGCCCGGATCAGACCAGCCGAGATCAGACCAGCCTGGCGAGGATCCGCAAGACGCCCCCTCGCCGGGGCCTAGCCTTGCCTTACTCTACAGCCTCATTGGCCTCGCGCTGGCTCTGGCCATCGGCCTCGCAGTGATGATCGTGCTGCCGTTCTATCACCGCCATTGAGGAGCGCGGCTCGCGATGATCTATGCCCTCTGCCTCTCGCTGCTCGCCATCCCCATCCTGGCCTTCTTCGCGCTGGCAGGCGGAAATTGCGCGAATTTCGGCATGGCACAAACTGCTCTCAAGATTCTTGTCGCGCTGCCGCTTTTGCTCTCCGGCTTTGCCCTGCACTTGTTTCGCGCACATCTTACGGCCGGCATCATTCCGCCTTTCATCCCGGCGCGCTTGTTTCTTGCCCTCTTCACCGGCGTCTGCGAGATCGCCGGCGCGATCGGCCTGTTTGTGCCCCGCGTTCAACGCAGCGCCGCGCTCTGGATCGGCCTCATGATGGTCGCGATTTTCCCTGCCAATATCTATTCTGCGGGGAAAATCATCGATGGTTTCCGGTTTCCCACCGTGCCCGTCCGCCTGGCCATCCAGATCGTCTACATTGTGTTTGTGCTCGTCGCCGGCTACGGCCTGCCTGCGCGCGCAAGCCAAGACTGAATCGCCATGACGGAAATCGCCGTGGGCGGCCGCAGCGCTTCGAGGCATTAGGATGGTGGAGTCAGGCAAGCAGAACCTGAGGTGCGTCAGGCGACAAGAGGCAACGCAAGAAGGTGGGCCACCCGCCCCTGTGTTCACCGTGAAGGCTGACCATGACTAGACCACCCCACATTGTCGCCATGGGCGGCGGCGGATTCTCCATGGAGCCGGAAAACCTGCTGCTTGACCGGTTCGTTCTCTCGCTCAGCAAAGCCGCTACGCCGAAAGTCTGCTTCGTGGGCACAGCCAGCGGCGATGCCGAAAGCTATGTCGACAGATTTTACGCGTCATTTCGCACGCTCAACTGTTCTCCTCGAGATTTGTCGCTTTTCAAGCCGCCAACGAAAGATCTGCTCTCGTTTGTGATGGAGCAGGACGCGATCTACGTCGGGGGCGGCAACACGCGCAACCTGATGGTCCTGTGGCGCGAGTGGGGACTCGACGCGATTCTTCGCCAGGCCTGGCTGACCGGCGTGGTCATGGCCGGAATCAGTGCAGGATCTCTGTGCTGGTTCGACCAGGGGGTGAGCGATTCGGTAATCCCTGGCGATCTGGCGCCGATCGAATGCATGGGCTTGCTCCCCGGCAGCAACTGCCCGCACTACGATGGTGAGCCCGGGCGCCGCCCTGCCTATCACCGCTTCATTCGCCAGGGAAGACTCAAGGCCGGCTACGCGGCAGACGACGGAGCGGCGCTTCACTTTATCGGCCAGAAACTGGAGAGCGTGGTAAGCTCGCGCGCAACGGCCAAAGCCTATTCTGTCCGCCTGGTTGGCAACGAAGTAGAGGAAGTTGCGCTCAAAACCGATTGGTTGGGCTCGGTGGCCTGAGCGGCAATGAGCACCGGGATCCCATCCACGACCGGATACCCCCGACCACACGCGCCACACACCAGCTGCTCTTGAGCCAGTCGCAGCTCTCCCATGCAGAGAGGGCAGGCGAGCTGGTTCAGGATGGAGGTATCGAAACGCTGATTGCGGGGTGGGTCGGCAGACATACCGGCCTACTGGATGGTGGCGTCGGCGCCACTTTCCGCGTTTGCCGGGCCGCGACGGGGGCGCGAGGCAAACTCCTGCTCGATGCGGGCGTTGGTGCCAGCCTTGGCAAATTCAGCTGCCACGCGAACACCATTGAAGATGGCGTTGTCGTTCGACGATCCGTGGCCGATGATGCACACCCCGCGCACGCCCAGCAGAATGGCGCCGCCGTACTCGGTGTAATCGAGGCGGCGGCGAAAATCGTTGAAAGCCTGGCGGGACAACAGCGCGCCTACCTTGGCCGTAACGGTCCGCGTGAGCGACTCGCGCAGCACATCGCGGACGAAACGGCCAATGCCTTCGCTGGTCTTCAGCGCCACGTTGCCCACAAAGCCGTCGCACACAATCACGTCGGCGTGGCCGTTGAAAATGTCGCGCCCTTCCACGTTGCCGATGAAGTGGATGGGCAGCGCTTTCAAAAGCGGAAAGCTGTCCCGCGTCAGGTCGTTGCCCTTGATCTCTTCTTCGCCAATCGAAAGCAGCCCCACTCGCGGCTGCGCCACCTTGAACACGGTGCGGGAATACATCTCCCCCATCACCGCAAATTGCTCAAGGTTGTGCGCCTTGCAATCCACGTTGGCGCCAACATCCAGCAGTACACAGGGGTTGCCTTTGGACGTCGGCATGGGCGTGGCCAGCGCCGGACGGTCAACGCCGGGCAGCGCGCCCAGTACCATTTTGGCCGTGGCCATGGCCGCGCCGGTATTGCCGGCGGTGACGAAACCCGCCGCCTTGCCCTCACGCACCAGCTTGAGGCCCACGCGCATGGAGCTATCCTTTTTGGAGCGCACAGCATGAGCCGCCTTCTCTTCCATGCCAATGCGTTCCGAGGCATGGTGGATGACAATGGGCAGGTCTTCGTCTTCCAGGTGCTCATCCAGAAGGTCGCGCAGCTCCGCCTCCGGCCCAACCAGGTGGACCCGCACGGGCAGGTTGCGGCAGGCCTGTATCGCCCCCCGAATCTCCGGCTCTGGAGCTTTGTCGGAACCTACGGCGTCAAGCGCAATGTCGATGAGCATAGGGCTCAAACTAACACCCGAGGACTACTTGGCTGCTTGCTTGACTTCCAGAACCGCCCGGCCCTTGTAAGCGCCGCACTTGGGGCAAGCGCGATGGGGCAGCTTCTTCTCGTGGCAGTTGGGGCACTCGGAAACGCCCACGGCGGTCAAAAAGTCGTGGGCGCGGCGGTTAGCGGTACGGCGCGTCGAGTGGCGCCTTTTCGGATTAGGCATGACAAAATTCCTTTCGTGTTTCCGCCCGCTTCAGCGGAGAGCCTGGCTCTTGAAGACCCTCGGACCTCGCGGCCCGCAAATCTCCGCCAGCCCCGGCGGAACACCCTGAATCTCTTCGGGTTATGTTCAGGACTTGATCCGGCCGCGGAGCCCAGACAACGCTTCCCAGCGGGGGTCGCTCGGACCCTCATCGCAGGGGCACGCCGTGCTGTTGCGGTTCTCACCGCAGCGCGGGCAAAGTCCTTTGCAGTCAGGCTTGCACAGGGTCCTGACCGGCAGGGACAAAAGCACCTGCTCACGCAGCACATCTTCAAGCAACAGACCGTCTTTTAGATAATACCCGATTTCTGTCTCCGGCGCGGTAATTGAGCGTTCCAGGGGCTCGGAATCGGCCTGCGCCGGACGGAAAATCAGGTCAAACCCCGCACTCAGCGGAGTCTCCACCGGTTCCACGCAGCGCGCGCACGGCACCTCGAACCTGCCAGAAAAACTCCCCTTCAGCCGGATATCGGCAACAATATCCTTGGGGCCGCGGTGCTCATGCAGCACCTCTGCGCGCCCCGAGGTGGCCAGTTGCCCTACCTGCCGGGCCTCATCGCCCAGATCTACCGCCCCCGGCGGCAGTTCCAGATCAAATTCAATCGGTTCCCGCTCCAGTTCGACTACTTTGAATTCCATATCATGAGCCTACGGCGCACGCTCAGGCACGTCAATGCAGGCAGCATCGCTCAAGATTTGGGTTGGGCTCGGGGTCGATCTTCACCGAAACCACGCAGGGCGGCGATGAAGCCATCATCGAGGCCGTGAAGGAGCTGGTCTGGCTGGCCGGGCGACCTGGCCGCAATGATTGGCCAGGCCCGGCCCAACGACGGCCGGCAATCCGGCGGAAAGCCGGCCGGCAAGAGGCAGCCGCTGTTCCATTCCCAGCCCCGGCCTCCCTGTCACTCGGGCATTGCGGTTCAAAGCCCTTTGCAACGGCGGCAGCCTGAGTGCCGCCATCGCTTTTTGTCCCACCTGGCAAGATCGGTTCTAGTTCCCATCCCCTGCTTGCGCACACAATTCACACAAGTTGCCTGCCTGCTGCCCCCGCCGGCCGTGATAGCCTCCGGGTGTAGCCCTTTGCCGCTGCATGTTCCCTCGGCGGACTCTGCCGCATCGAACTATTGGAGAAACAGAACCAATGAGCGCCGCCAAGTATGACCTGATTGTCATCGGTTCCGGACCGTCCGGCCAGCGCGCCGCCGTGGCCGCCTCCAAGATGAAGAAACGTGTTGCCGTGGTGGAGTCCCGCTCCGTGGTGGGCGGCGTTTGCATTAACACCGGCACCATTCCCTCCAAGACCATGCGCGAGGCGGTGCTGCATCTATCCGGCTACAACTACAAAACTGTCTACGGCATAAATTACCGGGTCAAGGAGAAAATCTCCATGGCCGACCTCGCCTTTCGCGTCCAGGCGGTGATCAAAACGGAAGTGGACGTGACCGAGGCGCAGCTTTCGCGCAACAGCATCGACATCGTGCATGGCCTTGCCCGTTTCATCGATCCTCACCAGATCCGAGTCGAGGGCCTACAGACCGACACCACGCTCGAGGCCGACAAAGTCATCCTCGCCGTGGGCACCAAACCGGCTGACTCTCCCAAGGTGCCCATCAACGGCCGCACCATCGTCAACAGCGATCAGATTCTCAACCTGCCGGAACTGCCCCGCTCCATGATGGTTGTCGGCGGCGGCGTCATCGGCGTCGAGTACGCCTGTATGTTCGCCGTGCTTGGCGTGCGGGTCACGGTCATCGAAAAGCGCAACCGCTTACTGGAATTCGCCGACCAGGAGATTATTGAAGCCCTCAGCTATCACCTGCGCGACGCCCGCGTCACGCTGAGGCTCGGCGAAGAAGTGCAGAGTGTCGAGGAACTGCCAGATGGCACGGTCGTGGCCAATCTCGAAAGCAAGAAGCGCGTTTCCGGCGATGCTCTGCTCTACGCCGTGGGCCGCCAGGGAGCGATCGACGACCTCAACCTGGCCGCCGCGGGCCTGGAAGCTGACAGCCGCGGGCGCATCCCCGTCGACGAGCACTTCCGCACCAAGGTGGAGCACATCTTCGCCGTCGGCGACGTCGTAGGCTTCCCTTCGCTGGCCTCGGTTTCGATGGAGCAGGGCCGCATCGCCGCCGCGCGCGCCTTCAACGACAGCCTGGCCTCGTCCGACCCCAGCTTTTATCCCTACGGCATTTACACCATTCCCGAGATCAGCTTCATTGGCAAGACGGAAGAGCAGCTCACCGACGAAGACGTGCCCTATGAAGTGGGCATGGCGTACTATCGCGAGACCGCCCGCGGGCAGATTCGCGGCGATACCACGGGCCGATTGAAGCTGGTTTTCCATCGCGACACGCGCAAGGTGCTCGGCGTACACATCATCGGCGAAGGTGCCAGCGAACTGGTGCACATCGGCCAGGCCGTCATGATTCTGGGCGGCACGGTGGACTACTTTGTCGACACCGTCTTCAACTACCCCACGCTCGCCGAGTGCTACAAGGCCGCCGCCTTCAACGGCCTCGGCCGCCTGCATCGCTATCAGTCGGAGTGACTTAAATGACCACCGCCATCGGCGTTGTAATCACCGAACACATCGTAGCCGGCCGACTTCAGGACCAGCGCCTCTCCGGCAGTACCATCCTGTTTCCCGATCAAAGCGATGGCGCCGAAGACCTGGCCTCCATGCCCGGCAGTGAAATGGTCGAACTGATGGCGACGCAGATCGAGACACTGGCCAGGCGGGAAACGGTTCCCGTCGACGCCATCGGCATCGCCGTTCCCGGCATCATTCGCCACGGGGTGGTGGAAGACTCGCCCAATCTCACGCAGCTCAAAGGCATGCGCATGGCAGAGGACCTGACGGCCGCGCTCCGGGCCCGCAACATCAGCTCACCTGTCCACGTGGCCAACGATGCCGATGCGATTGCCGCCGGCGTGGCCGCCACTCGCGGCCAGCTCAACAAACTCACTCGGGTGTGGACGCTCGGCAACGGCATCGGCTATGGCCGCTGGCCGTACGTCGAAGGCGTATGGGAGGGCGGGCACACAGTCGTCTCGCTCGACCCCAAGGAGAGATTCTGCGGCTGCGGCGGCGTCGGGCACCTGGAAGGCATCATGGGTCACCGCGCCATGCGAATGCGCTTCCTCGATCTGGAGCCGGAGGAAGTCTTCGCGCACGCCAAGCTGGGCGACCAGCGCTGCCGCGACTTTGTCGCTCTGTGGCATCGCGCCCTGGCAGCAGCCACGGCCTCGTTCATCCACTTGGCCGGCCCCGGCCGCTTTTACTTCACCGGCCACAACGTCGGCTTCCTCGACCTCACCGTCTTGCGGCCCACGATTGAATCCATGGTGAAGATGAGCACACTGCAAAGCTTCTCGCTCGAGATTCTGCCCCCCGATGACGTGACCGCTTTGCTGGGCGCCGGCGTCTCGGCCATCCGCGCGTTGGCGCAGTGAGCCAGAACAGCGAAACCTCACTCCGCTCTTAACGCCCGCATCGGGTCCACGCTTGCCGCGCGTGCTGCGGGCAGCGCGCTGGCCACCAGCGCCACCGCTGATACGACCGTTACGGCGAGCAGATAGGTGGTCGCATCCAGCGCCTTGACCCCATAGAGCGATGAAGTCAGCGCCCGCCCAACCAGCATCGCGAACGGAATTCCGATCACCACGCCCGCCGCCGTCAACACCAGGCTGTCTGAGAGAATCATCCACACCACCTGCCCACGCCGCGCCCCTATCGCCATGCGCACGCCGATCTCAGCCGTGCGCTTACTCACCCGATAGGCCAGAGTGCCATAGAGACCGGTGGCCACCAGCCCGACCGCCAGAAATCCGAAAAACCCCGCCAGCCGCGCTACCAGCAACTGCCGCGAGATGGTGGTTTCAAACTGCGCCCGCTGCGTCATCGGCCGAATCAGCGGCAAGTTCGGATCCATCTGCTCGACCGCCTTGCGCGAGGCAGGCAGAATGGCCAGCGGATCGCCATCGACCCGCATCTCCACATGCATGGCGCCCACGGAGGGAATCTGCGCGTAGTCATACCACGCCATCGGAATCGGCTCTTCGTCGATGCTGCGATACTTGTGGTCCCGAACCACGCCTACAATCGTCATCGTGTAACGCCCATTGTCGGTACCGATGGTGTGGCCGAGCGGATTCCTATTCGGCAAAAACCTTTTCGCAAACTCCTCGTTGATGATGCCCACGTGCGGCGATTTCACGTTGTCGGAGTCCTCGAATTCGCGTCCGGAAAGCACCGGCACGCCCAGCGTATGAAAGAACTGGGGTCCCACCACATTGCTGCGGACGGTGCGCGACGCGCCGTTGGCAACATCGGGTAGTCGCCCATCCACCTGCATGTCCGAGTTGTCCGACCACCACGAACCGATGCGCTCCTGCATGATCGTGACCGACTCCACGCCCGGCAAAGCGCGCAGCTTGCCCAGCAAGTTGGCGTAGAACGCATAAGCTTGGGGAAGCGAGGAAAACTTGGGGCTCACGCCGAACACCACCAGCCCATCGAGCTTCATGCCCAGCGGCGTGTTTTCCAGATTGCCGAGCGTGCGCACCAGCAGTCCTCCGCCCACCAGCAACACCAGGCACATCGTCATCTGCAGCGCTACAATCAACCGGCCCATGCGCGACCGGCCCGCATTCGTATTCGACGTCGCTGCCGAAGTCTTCAGCGCCAGCTCCGCCCTGCCCGCCAGCGCCACGCGCAGCGGCGCGAGCCCAAACAGCAGCGCCGCAATCACCAGCACGCCCAGCGTAAACAGCAGCACCGTCCTGTCCGGCGCCAAACTCGACTCGATCTCGGCCCAGCGCCCGAGCAGCCGCGTCGCCATCAAGGCAAAACCCCAGGCCAGCGCGCCGCCCGCCGCAACCAGGATCAGGCTTTCCACCAACAGTTGCCGCAGTAGTTCTCCCCGGCCTGCGCCCAGCGCCTGCCGCAGGCTGAATTCGCGCTGCCGCGAAGCATTGCGCGCCACCAGCAGCATGACCACGTTGGCCAGCGCAATCAGCAATACCAGGCCCACCATCGCCATCAAAATGCGCAGCGGAGTGCCGTACTGCCGGTCATATCCGGGAAAGCTCTTAGCATCGGCAAGACTCAGCACCGGCGGCCTTTCGCCCGGCATGGGCTTGCCGCCAAGCCCCGAGTATGCGGCGGTTTGAAACAGCGGTTGGAGCTCGACCAGCGCCTGCATCCGGCTCACGCCCGGAGCCAGGCGCCCGATCATGCGCATCGACCACCAGGTCTGGTCGGCGATATACAGTTTGCCGTCTTCGGGCGGATTGCCCCACGCATTCAGTTCCACGCGATTCTGCAGTGGAATCCAAAAGTCCGTAGAGCCGGCTCCTTCCAGGCCCTCGAATCCCTCTGCGGCCACGCCCACAATCGTCAGCGGCACGCCGTTCACATACAAGGTGGTACCCAGCACGTCCGGGCTGCGCGCGAATCGCCGCGTCCAGTAGTTGTGGCTGATCACCGCAATCGGCGCATGCCTGGCCTCATCGTCCTGGCTGAATCCTCGGCCCAGAGGCAGGCTCACGCCGAGGCCGGAGAAAAAGCTGCCGCTCACCATGTCGCCTTCGGCTTCTTCCGGGCTGTCGCCAATACGCACCGCAACCTTGCTGCCGGAAAGCGGCACATACGCCATCACCGGAGCGAGGCCGCGATTTTCCTTGCGCAGCGCGTCATACACCGCGTAAGAAAACGTCTCGTTGTTGTCGATGGTGCCGGTACCGCGCGGCGCGTCGGAGGTGCGCAGATACACCAGGCGCCCGGGATCGGCCACCGGCAACGACTTCAGCAGCACCGCATTCATCACGCTGAATATCGCCGTGTTGGCGCCAATGCCCAGAGCCAGCGTCAGAATCGCCGTCGCCGCAAAGCCTGGGCTCTGCCCTAAGCGACGCAGCCCGAAGCGGAGGTCGCGGATGAGTTTGTCGAGCACCACCGGGCGGCCTCCTAAATAGAAGCGCTCCTCGGCCAGCCGCACATTGCCGAACGCGCGCCGCGCCCTCGACTCGACTTCGTCGCGGCTCACGCCTTCTTCCCGGAGTTGGTCTGCTTCCAGCGCGAGATGCGCCTCAATCTCGGCCTTGAAATCTTCCCGACTGCGCTTGCGCCTGAACATGACTACGCCTCCTCGCTCTGCATTCTGCCTGCGATCGAATTCGGCTCCAGAATCAATCCCATGGCCCGCGTCAGCCGCCGCCATTGGCTCGTCTTTTCGAGCAGTTGCTCCTGCCCCTTGGGCGTCAGCGAGTAGAACCGCGCCTTGCGGTTGTTTTCGCTCAAGCCCCACTTGGCGCAAATCCAGTTCCGCTCTTCGAGCCTTTGCAGGGCCACATAGAGCGACCCGTGGTCCACCAAAAACACCTCTTCGGACTGGCGCTGTATCATCCGCGCCACGCCCTGTCCGTGACAAGGCCCCGGCGCCAGCGTCTTCAGAATCAGCAGGTCCAGCGTTCCCTGCAGCAAGGCAATGCGATCGGAGGGATTCTCTTGGGGAGTCATTCGACCCAAGTATCATCCCGTTCGGGTCGAATGTCAACCCGAATCAGCACACGAGCGCACGCCCGATCCGGATCCATTTGACTTGAAGCCATTTGAGGCCCCCTGAAGTTCGATACCCAATCGGCGGGAAACAAAATCGGCCCTGTCAGCAATCGGGCGCGCGGACGCCCGGGCCCGGTCTACTCGGTCATCATCGAGCAGTTGGCGGCGGGGCCTCTATCCGATCCCACCGCGCCCGGTCGACGCCCTTGATCAGAAGCCAGAGCGCCATCGAAGCCATCGCCAGGAACATGGGCACAATCACGTAGGGCAGGTTGTATTCCGGCGCGAGGACAATGAGAAGGTTCTCGGCGATGAAGCTGGCACCGCCAAGGATGAGGACCGCGCCAAGCGCGCGCGGCAGGTATCCGGAACGCACAATCAGGTACCCCCGCACCGCTGCCGCTGTGCCATAGAATGTGGCGAAGATGCCGAAGCAGTATCCGTAGATCGTGAGGCAGAGATAGGTGAGCGCCTCCTTTGCCTCCGGCGAGATCACCCGGGCAACATCGGAATCCAGCGCCGGCAGCGCGGCCGAAAAGTAGAGCATTTCCCCTGCGGCAAAGACCGAGGTCCCCATCAGCCCAAAGCAGGCCGCCAGCAGCGACAGGTTCCGGCTAACGGGCCGAAGCAGCGCAAACAGCAGCACGTTGAGCGTAATGTCGCAGGTGGCTTCGACCAGGTACGCGGCAAAGCTTGCCCGAAAGATTCCCACCGAACTGGCGACCCGGTGCGCGGTCCCCGCCAGGTCGTTCGAGATCAGCAGCGACTGCGGCACGATCGACTCGCCGAATGCCGCTGCCACAACCGTGAGAACCAACAAGGCCCCCGTCCAGCGCGCATATCGCTGTGCTCTGCATGCGTCCATCGCACCACTCCTGATGCCGCCTAATACGTGCGCCGGTGGCAGGTGGTTCCCCTCAAAGACGCCTCGGCAATCACCTGCGGTTTCCACATCGGGCACGACCTTCCCTCCGGTCGAAAATCACCGTTTCGAGAGACCGGAGAACCCATTCGCACGCAGTCTGGTTGAGTCCGGCGAGCTTTTTGCCCGCCTTCGTTCAGTTCCGCGTGGGTTCGTCGATGGGATCGATGATTCGATCTTCGAGCCTGAGGTTCTGCGCGGTGAGCCTGAGCGCGGGCGGCTCTGTGAGAGCCGTGAAGATGTCGGGGAGGTCATAGTCTTCGGGAGGAAGTCGATCCGCGGAGCCGGGCGGGAGGCCTTAGAAATGCCGAGGATGGGCTGGCATCGCTTTCGCCGGTTCCGCTCGACCGCGCCGTGTCTATCTCCGGTGCAGATACGTGCCCGACAGCCGGTCATGCCAGCAGAGGTGGTTCTCGTCAAACAGCGCCATCGCCGCACCCAGCCCGATCGGCGCCATCGACAGCAGCAGCGCACCCATCCGCCTGAAGCGTTGCGCCTGGTCGGCCTTGTCGCCGGCAGCGGTCAGAATCTCCAGTCGTGCGTACATCATGCCCGGCGAGGCGCCCTCGACGATGAAGAAGAACGCCAGGTAAGACAAGGCCATCAGCACAAATCCGATGGCGGAAGCCGTTTCAAGCTCGAGCAGCCGTGGCAGCGTCTTCATGTTCATCGACAGCACAAACGCCACGGTGAGGAAGGCACCGCTGATCAGCGACAGATCCACCACCGCAGCCATGATGCGTTGATTCATGGGCGCCACGTGCAGTTCGACCCCGGCCGCATCCCGGTCCACCGGCTCCTCGCCAGCAGGGGTTGCAAGCGGGGCAGTGTATTCGATCGGCGGCTCCTCGTCCAGTTCAATCCCTGACCACTTGGCGCCGGTCCAGGTGGCCGCGTTGGCTTCGGCAATCGCTCCCAGAGCCTCGGGCTCGGTCGAGACGCTGTACGGGTCCACTTCAAAGATACTTAGCTGGCCTTGCTCTTCCGCCGTAGCGGCATGTGGGCCTTCGACCCGCCGCGGACGCACCTTGCGCGTGGCGATCAGTTCGCGGGGAAACTCGATGAGGTTGGCGTGGATGGGCAGAGCGGGCTCGACAACCTCATAGCCTTGCGCGCCTAGATAATTGTGCATGTCCAACAGTTCCTGCGTCGATTGCTCCCAGGTGGGCTCAGCAGGCGCGTCAACGACGCTCTCCCCGCGGCAAGCGCGTGGAGCCGCGGTCATTTGCTCGCGAACCGGCAAATCGGCATCCCAGCGAATTTCGAACGGCCGCTTGGGCGTTAGACCGCCTGCGGCGCGTGCAGACGTTTGCGGCGCTGCCTCGGGAGCCCGAGGAGCAGCCTGTTGGGGAGGGGCCATTGCCGGCCGAACAGCCGGCTGCAGGTGACTCGAAACAGGCTCAGCCGCAGACGTCGTCACCGGTTCCGGCACAGCCGCAGTAAAGAAGTCCGGTTCCCAGGCCGACTCTGAAGAAGAAGCCGCCTCAAGCCCTGCCAGCACCTGCTCTGCGGCGGCCTGGGCCTCAAGCGCGGCCTTGGAAGCAGCCTCGGCGGCGCGCACCGCGGCGCGTGCTTCTTCGGCCATCATGGCGCTATAGCTGGGAGCTTTGGCGTAACGCGCGGCTACGCGCGCAGCTGCCAGGGCGGCGCGGTTGCCTACTGCGCTTTGCACCTCCAGCTGCGTCTGGGGAAGATTCACGCCGGCGATCTTGCGTCCCTTGTGTTCTGCCACACGGCGGTTCACTTCCTCTTTCCATGCCAACGTTTCGTCAATCTTCTGTGCGGATTGTCTCAATGCTCCTGTCCCTTCCTTCGCGGCCACCGAGGTAATGGCCGCCGATCGCCGCCGTAGTCAACCGAGAGACCCGCTGCTCCGGGGCATCACGCACGTTGCTCGCAGGAGTGAGAGAAGGATCGCGTCGAATAGCAGGCCTTGCCCGAACGAAATAAAATCTGCCACCGGGGAAACATCTTTCCGATTTGCGCCTGCTGCCAGAGCTCGTCAGTGCCGGTCCCAGGTTCAGTGGCTCGTTTTTGCTATCCTGAGCCTTGTTGCAGGTCTTCGAATCCGGAATGCGCTCTCGTAACTTAGTATTTATCACGCTGCTGGTCCTCTGTCACTCGCAACTTAGGGGGCAGACGTTAACTAATGCGTTACCTCCTTCGCAACCGCAGCAAGTCCCTTCCCAAACTCCAGCTTCCTCGCCCCAAGATTCGGCTGCACAGCCGGCTTCCGATTCCCTGCCCGACGATCCTGATCAGCAGCTATTGCCCGTGGCCAAACCTGAGCCGCCTCCGGCCACCGGGACTCCCGTCCAGGCCTCGGCCGACAGCCAGTCCTGGGCCGGCAACGTGTGGACCGGCACCGGTGGCGTCGAGTTTCACTACCGCGACTACATTCTCCACGCCGACAAGGTCATCTACGACCAGCGCACCACCGAAGTGCACGCCGAAGGCCACGTCCAGGTCGCCGGCGGGCCCAATGACATACTCATCAACGCCGATCACGGCGACATGCGCCTTGACCTGCACACCGGGCGCTTCTACCAGGTCTCCGGATCGCAAGGCGTGCGCTCCTCGGGTCACTCGGTGGTCTTCTCGACCGCCAACCCTTTTCTGTTCTCCGGCCGCGTCCTGATCGAGATGGGGGAAGGCGAGTATCGCATTGTGGACGGCTCGATGACCAACTGCCACCTGCCCAAGCCGGACTGGCGCATCATCTCCCGCTCCATCAGCCTGACCAATGGAGAGGCTTCGGCCAGCAATTCCATCTTCAAGTTCCTGGGCATCCCGATTTTTTATCTGCCCTACGTGCGTCATCCGACCGACGACACGGGCCGCGAAAGTGGCTTCCTCATCCCTTACGGCGAAAACTCCTCCATCAAGGGTCTGGTCATTGGCGAACAGGTCTACTGGGTGATCAGCCGCAGCATGGACATGGTCGTTGGCTCCGAGTACTTCTCCAAGCGCGGCTGGGCGCCCAACGGCGATTTCCGCTACAAAGGCCCGGCGCTCGACCATCTCACCATCCGCTGGAACGCGCTGCTCGACCGTGGCGTCGAGCAGCCCATCGGCGCGGTTGCCCATCCCGGCCTGTGTCACACCTACATGTGCACCGCCGACCGTGGCGTCGAGCCTGCCGGCACGCCCCCACCCTCGATCTCAAGCGGGAAGCCGCAGCCCGACGCCACCATCCCGGGCATGGAGCTGGTCAACCAGGGCGGCGTCGACATCACCGCTCTCGGCCGCAAACAGCTGTCGCCTGAAACCCGCGTCGCCGGCATTGTCGAGTACCTGTCCAGCTACGTCTACCGCCTGGTCTTCGACGACAATTATTCCCAGGCCATCAACTCCGTCGTGAGCAGTGATGTCTCCCTGACCCACGCCCACGACGGCTTCATGCCCTCGGTCTCGCTCGACCGCTTTCAGACCTTCGGCAGCGCAACCAACGGCGACGAAGCCCGCATCCTCCATCTGCCGAACTTGCGCTACGACGTCCTCGACCGCCCGCTCGGCAACGCACCCGTCTACTGGGGGCTGGGCTCCTCGCTTGACTATCTCAGCCGCTCCGAGCCCGACTTTCACGCTCACAACGCAGGGCGCGTGGATGTCTACCCGCACCTCTCCCTGCCGCTGTCTGCCGGCGGCTGGAATTTCACCCCTGAGTTTGCCGTGCGCGACACCTTCTACACCGACAGCCAGGTTCCCAACCTCAACACCACCAATGGCGGCACGCCCACCTTCAGCCACACCCCCCTCAACCGCGCCGATATTGAAGCTGGCATCGATATTCGCCCGCCAGCTCTGGAGCGCGACTTCTCCCTGCCCGGCGGGACTTACGAGCTCCGCCATGTCATTGAGCCCGAGCTCACCTATCGCTACGTCGGCGGCATCGGCGTCCAGGCGCAAGATGTCCTCCTTGTCGACACGACGGACATCGCCACCAACACCAACGAAGCCGACCTGTCGATTACGCAGCGTTTCTATCTGCGCAACAGCTCTGCTACCCAGCCCGATCCGACCGCCGTCGAGCCCTGCGCGGACCAGACCGAGTCGGCCGACAGGCAGTCCACCGTCAAATGCCCGGGCCAACAGCGCGAGTGGGCCAGCTGGCAGCTTGCCGCAAAACTCTTCTTCGATCCCTACTTCGGCGGAGCGGTCATCGCCGGCCGCCGCAACGTCTTCGACTCCACGCTTGACCTCACCGGCATCGCCTTCCTCACCGGTCCGCGCAATCTCTCGCCCATTACCTCGCGCTTGCGATTTGAGGCCATCAAAAACTTACGCATCGAGTGGGACGTGGACTTCGATCCAAAGGCCGGACGCCTGCAATCGGACAATCTCTACGCCGGCTACAGCTGGGCCAACACTACCATCGGCGTCGGCCACGAAATGCTCAACGCCGTCGACGAGAACAACGGCGCGGCATCCACCATCCAGAGCCAGCAGGTACAGCCCTTCGTTTACGTCGGCAAGCAGAGCCGGGTCGGCTTCAATTTTGCCGCCAACGCCAGCTACGACTTTGTCGAGGGCGCCCTGCAATACGCGGGCGTGCAAGCGGTCTACAACTGGGACTGCTGCGGCCTCACAATCGGCTATCGCCAGTTCGAGCTGGGCAGCCTCCGCGACGAACACGAATATCTCTACAGCTTCACCTTAGCCAACTTCGGCAACGTCGGCACCGTCCGCCGCACCAATTCCGTCTTCCGCGACCCCCTCTTGCCGCCCGCATATTAATCGAGTGGACCCACCAAGGCGCGTGGCCGAAAGCAAAGGCATCGGCTTGGCTAAACCGAAGCGCATTTTTCTGATGACAACTTCGATTCCATTCGCGACAATCGGTCCAATATGTTTCAAAACATCTTTCTTGAACTGAATTTTATGCCTCCTCGCGGGGCGTTTTCGGCCTTGATACTTTTCGTTGTTTCTGTGGTCTGCTATGCCCAGACCGGGAGCAAGTCGACAACTGCAGATCCATTCCGAAATGAAGCGATCGTCTTCGAGCAATTGGATACGGCTTATCTGATGCATGCGGACGCGAGCGGCGAGCGCGACCTTCATGTTCGGGTGCGCATTCAATCGGATGGCGCCGCGCAACAATTT
Organism: Occallatibacter sp.; assembly: GCA_036519195.1. Classification (GTDB taxonomy): domain Bacteria; phylum Acidobacteriota; class Terriglobia; order Terriglobales; family Acidobacteriaceae; genus Telmatobacter. The sequence continues at coordinate 69,711 of DATDLS010000190.1, forward strand.
GGCGTGCTCGCCTTTTCCTATGCTTCGGCGACAGAAACGCCCGTCATCAAGTTCGCCCGCGTCAACAAACCGGACGGCTCAACTGTGGAGACGCCGGTTTCCGATGCCATCGATATGCCCGCCCAAGTCACCAGCGCCGCTCCTCTCTATAGCGATCTCAAAGAGAAGCATTTGCCCATTCGTTCGCTCTTGCGCGGCGACACGCTTGAGTACGAAGTCGACACAATGATCGACAAGGCGGAAACGCCTGACCAGTTCTGGGGGGCTTACCACTTTACCCCGCCGGGAACGATCGTAGTACTCGCCGAGACTCTCACCCTCAAGCTTCCTTCTGAGAAGTACGCGCAGGTCTGGAGCCCCAGCCACAAACCCACAATCACCGATCAGGCCGGCGTTCGCACCTACGTTTGGAGTGGATCACAGTTGATCACCGAACCCAAAGCGACGGAGGGCGAATCCATCAAACCTTCAAGTCCCAAAGATCCGGACGAAGATGCCGATGGCCGCAAGCTGCCCTCCGTGGCATGGACTACCTTCCACAGCTGGCCCGAGGTGGGCGACTGGTACCGCCGCATGGCACTGGCCCGGGCCGAGCCCAATGATGCAATCCGCGCGCAGGCCGAGAGCCTTACACGGAATGCGAAGACCGTTGACGAGCAGGTCCGCGCTCTCTATGACTTCGTTTCAACTCACACGCGCTACATTGGAATCGACTTTGGCATTGGCCGCTATCAGCCACACATGGCTCAACAAGTGCTCGCCAACCAGTATGGCGACTGCAAAGACAAGGACACGCTTCTTGAGGCGATGCTGCGTGCCAAGGGGCTTTCTACGGCTCCGGCATTGATTGGTGTCAATATCACACCGGTGCCGGATGTTCCGTCGCCAGCGGTCTTCAATCACGTCATCACAACCGTTGAGTTGCCGGGAGGCCGCGTCTGGCTCGATAGCACCGCGCAAGGGGCTCCCTACCAATATCTCTCCGCGGTCATTCGCAACCAAAAGGCGCTTGTGGTTCCCTCCGATGGCGCAGCCGCGCTCGAATCCACTCCCGCGGCCGCGCCTTACCCCTTCACTGCGCACTTTGAAGCCACAGCATCTCTTGATGCCGAAGGGAAACTAACGGGGAAAATCACTTCGAGCTATCACGACGACGACGAAGTCGTTGTTCGCGCCCTGGCCCGCAATATCGCGCCCGCTGATTGGGATAAGGCTTCGCAATATATTTCTTCCCTTACCGGTTTTAGCGGAACGACCAGCGACACCCAATTTACAAACGCAGACGACGATTCCTTACCGATCTCCATGAACTACACCTATACGCGCCACCCGTTCGGCGACTGGGATAACCACCGCATTGTTCCTTTGTTTCCCGCTGCTGAGTTTCCTGTTTTGGCCAGCGACACGACGGCGCCCGAGGAGGATATTCAACTGGGCGCTCTGCGCACCCTGACTGCCACCAGCCACATTCGTTTGCCCGAAGGGTTTCGCACCGATTTGCCCGACCCGGTCCACGTGAAAACCGATTTCGCCACGTTCGACAAGACTTACCGCTTCGACGGACACGAAATCCTGATCGAACGCAAGATCGTTGTGCTCAAAAGCAAGCTGCCCAAGGATGACTGGAAGCGATATCAAATCTTCACGAAAAATGTGGGGCTTGAGGGTGAACCGTGGATTCAATTGATTCCGTCTTCGGGCCAACCGGCGATCACGAAAAACAAACCACTGGCGACGTCAACGCCGTTGTCGACGAGCGAGAAAGACTCTGAGACAGTGGCCAGGACTGAACCTAGAGAGACCTCCAATGCGCCGTCACCGAATGCCGCATTGGCCGATACCAGCTCCGCAGAAGATCTGATGAAGACGGCTAGCGACAGATTTCACTCCGGAGACCTCGAGGGCGAGAAAGAGGCGCTGGACAGGGTCAAAGCAAAGAACCCAGAACAGGAATATCTGTGGAGCATGTATGCCTTCATCGCCATGCGGGAACGAAACTTTGTTGAAGAGAAGGCCGACCTAGACAAGGAGCTTTCATTGCACCCCGACAACGCAGTAGCGTTGCGCATGCTCGCTGCCCGGGAACTTCAGGACGGTGACTCCGTTGCGGCTCGCCGCACAGTTCAGGACTTCCTGGCACATCACGCGGATAACCTGGAACTCGCGCTGTTTCTGGCTGTACTTGAAACCAATGCCGAAGACTATCCAGCCGCGCTCAAGACACTGGAAGTGGCAGCGGACCAGAATCCCGATAACAAGAGGGTGCGTTTGCTCGAAAGCGCAGCGTTGCACCGCCTGAATCGAAATGAAGAGGCGGCTGCGGCAGCCAGAAGCGTACTCGACGGAACCGATGATCCAGAATTGCTCAATGAAGGGGCATACAGACTGAGCGAGACGGGGATCGATCTGCCTTTGGCGGAACAAGCTTCGCGCAACGGCATCGCCAAGCTCGAAGCCGCAAGCGCCGGCATTTCCACCGCGGAGGTAAACAGCAGAACATTTGCTCAGGCCAACCTTCTTATTCATTCATGGGACACCCTTGGTTGGATTCTCTATCGGGAGGGCAAACCGGATGGAGCGAAGCCGATGATTTCTGCCGCTTGGCGAGCCTCGTTGAGTGCCGAAACTGGAGCTCATTTGGCCCAGCTCTACCAAGCAATGGGGCAGAACAATCGTGCCCTCGCGACCTACGCCCTTGCCCAGGCCGCGCTCACCCGCAATACCCTACCCGAAGTTCGCCAGCAAATCACCGAAGGCATTGCCCAGCTGAAATCAGCCGGCGCGAAATCTGCTCCGGTGGACCGGCAATCGCTCCAGGATTTGCGAACCTTCAAAATCTCCCGCCCCACCGACGTCAGCGGCTGGGGTACTTTCCGGCTGGAAATTACTACCGCCGGGGTCATCGAATCGCAGCAAATGTCGGGAGAGAAGCAGATCTCCGAGATCAAGAAGGCCGTCGATCAAATGAAGTTTCCCGAACTCATCCCCACCGACTCAAAAGCTCATTTGCTGCGCAGCGCGGTGGTGAGTTGCTCAATGGGCACGACCTGCGAGCTCGTCCTGGTGCCGGACGGGGGACTACAAACGGAACAGGAATAGTCCCGACGAAGAAAGTGAGCTAGAAACACCCAATAGGATCACCTTACCGGCGGCCCGGGAGGTTCTGGATCGACCCATTGGAAAAGGGTCCTGGGAACCAGCCGGCAGGAGAAAACAAGGGGGGGAATCAACAGAAAAGCGACAAATCTTCATGTAACTTATTACAAAACAAACACTTAGTGAAAGAAAATCGCGCAAAACCATTCCCCTTGTTCCATTCAAATTCTGCGCATCCCCCGTTGCCTTTCCCCTCCCCGCTCGTCCACTCTTCAGGCGCTCTGGCTGAACCATCCCTCCAGCCGCCAGTTCAAGCGTTGCTGGAGTATTCTTTTCTCTAGAGGATTTCATCTTGTCACGAAACCGCATCATGGCCAGTCTGCTTGCCATTTGCCTGATGGCCGGCTGCAAAGCCCATGCCGTCCCGCCCCAGTCCGCGCAAAGCTCCCTCGACGAAGCCACGATGAATCGCCGCATCGAGGTGATGGTGCGCTCCCAGTTCAACATCCCTGAGGATTACACCGTGACCATCGGCGCGCGCACGCCGAGCAAGATCAGCGGCTATGACGCTCTGCCCGTCACGCTCTCCCGCGCAGAGAAAACTACCGTTGTGGACTTCCTCATCTCCACCGATAACCGGACCCTGGCGCGCCTGGAGACCTTTGACCTGGCCAAGGATCCGGTCTTCTCGATCGATGTGGCCGGCCGGCCGATTCGCGGTAACCCCAACGCCAAAGTGACGGTCATCAACTTTGACGACCTGGAGTGCCCTTACTGCGCTCGCCTGCACCAGTCGCTTTTCCCCGACACCATGGCCCGCTACAAGGACAAGGTCCGTTTCATCTACAAGGACAACCCGCTGCCTGCGGAGATGCATCCCTGGGCCATGCACGCCGCGGTGGACGCCAACTGTTTGGCCGCGCAGAGCGGCGATGTCTATTGGAACTACGTCGACTACCTGCATAATCACGGCGGGGAAGTAACCGGACCGGACCGCAACCTGCCGCGCAGCTTTGCCGCTCTGGATCGCGTCGCCCGCCAGGAAGCCACGGTCGGCAAGCTGGACACGGCCAAACTGGACGCCTGCCTGGCCAAGCAGGACGAGACCAAAGTGCATGAATCGCTGAGCGAGGCCGATAAGCTCAAGATTGAATCGGCACCGGCGGTGTTCATTGATGGCGAACGCGTGGATGGCGCCATTCCAGAAGAGCAGCTTTGGATGGTGATCGACCGCGCATTGCGCGCCTCCGGGGAAGTGCCGCCACCTCTGCCGGCCAAAGCCGCACCGGCGGGTGCGACCCCAGCTCCAGCAACTTCGGCAACCCCGGCTACGCCGGGCTCCGGAAACTAAAGCGTCGGCGCCAGGATAGTTTGTCCGGCCGGGTATCGTTGGCCCGGCTGCGGCATTTATCCTTGAATGCTGGGACCGGGGAATGCTGGGACCGGGCAGCCGAGATCGAATGGCTGAGATTACTGGCATTGGAATGCTGGGACTAGGAATGCCGGGCTCCAGCGGCATCGTGGCCTTGCCCGCTCCCGCAGGAGACATCAGGTTGCAAGTGAAATCGCGTTTTTCGAGTTTTCCCTGCTTTACTGCTCTCATTTTGCTGAGCGGAGTAACGCTCGTCACACTCACCGGTTGTCAGACGGCACCTGCACCGGACGTGGTTGCCACCGTCAACGGCAAGGACATTCAGCGTGCCGAGCTTGAGCGCCATTACCAGACCGTGAAAATGAGCCAGGGCGAAGCGCCGCAGGATCCTTCGCAGGAGCAGGCTGATCTGGCGCGCCTGACCATCCTCCGCCAGATGATCGACGAGGAGATTTTTCAGCAGCGCGCCGCCAAGCTCAACGTCGTAGCCACCGACGAGGACGTGAACGCCAAAGTCACGGAGATGAAGCTGCCTTACACGCAGGAGGAGTTCGACAAGAAACTCAAGGAGCGCAGCGAGACGCTCGACGATCTGAAGCGCGAAATCCGCCACCAGCTCACCGACACCAAGCTCACCAACAAGGAAATCGACTCCAAGATCAACATCACGGACGCAGAGATCACCAACTTCTACGCCGCACACAAGGCGGAGTTCAATTACATTGAGCCGTACTACAACATCGCCCGCATTGCCGTATCCACCACGCCTGGAGGCCAGGCCACCAACCTGCAGAACGTAAAGACAACCGGCGAAACTGACGCGCGCAACATGATTCAGGCGCTGCATCAGAAGCTGGAGAACGGCGAAGACTTCGGCGCGCTGGCCATGAATTACTCTGCGGACAAGAACACCGGTTCGAACGGCGGCGACATGGGCCTGGTGCCCGAGTCGCAGTTGCGCAGCCTACCCGATGTCTACAACGCCATCGCCAAGCTCAAGCCCGGCCAGTTTACGGATGTACTGCCTATGGTCGATCCCACGTCCCATAAAATCATGGGCTATGCCATCTATAAACTCATCTCGAAGGAAGCCGCAGGCCAGCGCCTGCTCAACAACGTACAGGTCCAGGCCGCCATCCGTCAGAACCTGCGCGAGGGACACGCGCAGTTGCTGCGCACCGCCTACATTGAAATGCTGCGCGACGAGGCCAAGGTGCACAACTACCTCGCCGATCAGATCCTCAAGGAAGGCGCAAAGTAGCCCCGCCCCCCGCACAACTGGCTCCGCCGCCCGGAACGGGCATCCCGGCCGGCACCGGAACCTCAATCGATGCGACCGAGAGGCCCATCTGATCGCCTGGCGCTGACCTGATCTAAGCGCCAGGACCATCATGGGGCTGAGCAAAATTGAGATCGCTCCCGAACAGGACTTTCCTTGCTCGTTGTTGAGCGGCTCGTTCCGCCTATTGCGCACAATCGAAAACGGCCTCCGCACCATGCGGAGGCCGTTCTGAAGTTCGATCGAACGTCTGGGAGGCTACTTCATGTTGCCGTTCGCGTCCATGGTGATACCGCCAGGGCCGGCGTTCTTCTTTTCCTCATTGGCCTTGCGGGTGCCCATGGCCTTGGTGCGCCACTGTTCAGCCATGGCCACGTCTTCCTTGCGGGCGGCGTCATTTCCGTAGTCCGTGTCGGCCTTGCGGCGGTAGATCAGGTTCAGATAAGCCATCGCGTCGTCATAGTTGGCACGGTTAGCCACGGCCTGCTGCAGATACTGCAAGCCCTCTTCGACCAGGGCAGCGTTTTCAGTCTTGATCGCTTCCATGGCTTTTTTGGCCGCCTTGGCGTTGCCTTCGCCGTCGTCATTGGCGCCCACGGCAGCCAGCTCTTTGAGCGTGTTCTCGTGCGCCAGCGTCCAGTCAATCACGCCGATCGTGTACGCGGCCTCAGGATCCTTGGGATCAACGGCCAGAACCTTCTTCTGCCAGTCCTTGGCTTCGTTGAACTTCTTGATGCTGTAATAAATGCCGGCAATCTGCTTCATGCTGTTGACATCGTTGGTGTCCTTGGACAGGACTTCCTCAAAGATGCTGATCGCCTGCTGTGCCGTCTTCAGGTTGTCTGGAGTGTCGAGTCCCGGCACGACATTCTGCGCCAGCGCCGTGGCCAGATACGTCTTCGCCATGGGCAGTTTGGGATCAAGCTGCGTAGCTTTCTGGAAGTGTCCGATCGCCTCTTCATAGCGGGCGCTCTTGTACGCTTCCACTCCCTTGTTCAACTGGTCACGGGCGGCGAGCTGGTTGCACCCGCTCATGGAAAGCACCATGCCTGCCAAGGGTATCGCCAACGCCCAAGTACGTGCGGGTCCATTCATCTTCGTATCCTTCTCCTTCGGATTGCGCCTTTTTCTGCGCTCCTCAAAATTTCTTGCACACTGACCGCGGACGGGAGGAACCGAAGCCAGGACAGAGAATTGTACTCCCAGTGGTTAATCGCCTCCGGGCGCTCCCCCGAGGGATTGCGCCCGCAGAGATCTGCTTACTGGCCGGCCAGGATCTTGGGCGTCATCAAGCCGATGTGATCGACGTTGGCCGCATGGCCAATGTCGATGACTTCGGCGATGTAAGCGAAGTTCACATCGTCGTCGCCCCTGACGAACATCACCCGCTCGGCGCGGTTGGCGTAGATCTCAGTCAGACGCGGCAAAAGATCCGTTTTGTTCACGTCGGTCTCATTGATCTTGTAAAGAGGTGTATTGCCGGCCCGATAAATCACCTGGACCACGATGGTGCGGTCGCTCGGCGGCGGCTGTTTGGTGGGGTCCTTGGGCGGCTGAGGCACCAGCGCGTCCAGGCCCTTGGGGGTCACCGGTACGATGACCATGAAAATGATCAGCAGCACCAGCAGAATATCGATCATCGGCGTCATGTTGATGTCGGATGAGTAACCTCCGCCACCGCCGCCCGTTGTCATACCCATGGCTATAAACTCCTTGGTTCCTTTGAAATCGTTGAGAACAGCCGCAAGGGGAGATTTACTCGCCGCCTGCTCCGCCGGGTCCTTCTTTTTTCTGCGTCAGCAAGCCCACGTCATCCACGCCGGCGGTGCGCACGGCGTCGATCGCGTCTTCGACGGCCCGGAACTGGGCGCGCGCATCGGCGCGAACAAAGATGGTTTTACCGGGCTTGTCGGTAAGCTTGTCGCGCACCTGGGGACCGAGTTCGCTCAGTGCGACCTTATTCTGCCCCAGGAACACACCGCCGTCGCGCGTGATCGCCACGACAATGGCGTCTTCTTTGTCGGCGTCGGGCATGTTGGTGGGATTGTCCACCTTGGCCATATCCACCTGCACCTTGTTTTGCAGCATGGGGGTAATGACCATGAAGATGATCAGCAGAACCAGCATCACGTCTACCATGGGGGTGACGTTGATGTTGGAGCTGACGTTATTGCCTTCGTTGCGAACCGCGATTCCCATGGTTTGGGCTCCGTCCTCTTCAAGTTTTTGTCCGGATCGGTACCGGCTTCGTTCAGGAACCAACTGGCCGTCGGGTTGAAATCGGAGGGGCAGATGAAACTGCTTTTCCCAGCTGCCCCCGCAAATTCCCGCTCACGGCCGCGCACGCTTCGCTTTAGCGCTTGTGGCTCTGCTTGATGAAGTAGTCGACCAGTTCGCTCGAGGAGTTATCCATCTCCACGTCGAATGCTTCGACACGTCCGGTGAAGTAGTTGAAGGCCATAACGGCGGGGATGGCAACCAGCAATCCGAAGGCGGTGGTAACCAGCGCCTCAGAAATACCGCCGGCAACCGCGCCGATACCCGAAGTCTTCTGGGTGGCGATCTGTTGGAAGGCGTTCAAGATACCGATCACGGTGCCGAGCAGACCAACGAAGGGTGCCGTCGAGCCGATGGTGGCCAGAACCGCAAGGCCACGCTTCAGCTTGGCGTGCACGATGGCTTCGGCGCGCTCCAGTGCGCGGCCCGAGCTCTCGATGGTCTCTTCGGTCGCCGCGCCGCCCGAGGAGCGGAACTCCTGCAGGCCGGCCGTCACAACCTCGGCCAGGTGCGACTTCTTGTTGCGGTCGGCGATCTTGATCGCTTCCTCAAGCTTGCTGTCCTTCAGAGCTCCGGCAACCTTGGGAGCGAATTCGCGCGACTGCTTGCGGGCCGCCGAGAAGTACAGGTAGCGGTCGATCATCACGGCCAAAGACCAGATCGACTCAATGAACAGAATGATGGCGATGCAGCGCGCCGGCCATCCCATGTGTTCCCACAGCCCCATGGGGCTGAAGCTGACGGCTCCGCCCTCTTCCTGGAAGAAGGCAAGGCTGCTGACCGTATGCGAAGCGAAATGTGA